>VGZJ01000343.1 GCA_016872595.1 Planctomycetota bacterium | reverse complement strand
CGTGCGCCAGAAGGCCGCGACCGTACTGGCAACGCTCAAGGTGCGCGAGCTGGCGAAGGTGAAGCTGCCGACACTGTACGAGAAGGCCGGCGAAAGCGTGAATGTCCTTCCGGCGGCGCTGGAGAAGTTGCTGAGCGACCCGAACACCGAGGTGCGCGTCGCGGGGGCGAAGGCGATCACGCACGTCTGCCCGGAACTGACCGACAAGGCGCTCGCGGCAATGATCGACCTCGCACGGAACTGGCCGGAGGTGAAGAAGGGCGAACTGTACGCACAGGAGGTCTTTCAGCCGGTGCCGCAGAAGGCCGCGCGGGTGCTGATCCCTCTTTTCGACCACGAGAAGGAGCGCGTGCGGATGTGGGCTGTCAACCACGTCTACGCGCTGCCGATACGAGCCGAACTAGAAGCGGTGCTGAAGGACGGGAAGACCGCGCGGGCGCGCGAGGCCGCGGCGCTCGCGCTGGGCAACCGCTACAGCGACGGCCCCGAGTGTGTTCCGGCGCTGAAGGCCGCGCTCGCGGACAAGGACTTCCCGGTTCGGTTCGCCGCCGCTCTCGGGTTGGTCAACGTGGCGCGCCGCGACGACGCGGCCCGCGCCGCCGCGGTCCCGGTGCTGGTCGAGGGCGTGCGCGACCGCACGGATGCGGTACGCCGGATGGCCGCGTCGTACCTGCTGCAGCTCGGCCCGATCGCGAAAAGCGCCGTTCCCGACCTCAAGGGACTACTGGACGACAAGACACAAGAGGTCCAGTTGGAAGCGGCCCTCGCGCTCGTGGGCATCGAGCCGAAGGAAGGGCCCGTGGCGGTGCCGGTGCTGACCCACGCGCTCACAACGGGCGACGGGCCGGCGTTGCGCGCGGCGAAAGCCCTCGCCAAACTCGGCCCGGTCGCGAAGGCCGCGGGGCCGGCGCTGGAGAAGCACTTCGGCGCGAAAAACCTGAACCTGCGCGTGTTCGCGGCCGAGGCCGCGGCGCGCGTCGATCCCGCCCTCGCGCCCAAAGCGGTCGACGTGATCGTCGCGATCCTCAAAGAGCAGAAGTTGAAGCCGGCGTCCGCCCGAATGTACGCCATCGAGAGCCTGCGCGCGATCGGCGCGCCCGCCAAGCCCGCGATGCCGCTGCTCGCGGGCATGTTGAACGAGAAGGGCGATTACCCCGTTCAAGCCGCGCTCGCGATGGTCGCCTCGACCCGGACGGGGCGAAAGCCGCGCTCGACTGGATGCGCGCGGTGTTCGCCAAGCCGGGCCACGACGACGCCTATGAGCTAGCCGAACAGCTTCCCGACCTCGGCCCGAAGGCCGCGCCGCTGGTGCCGGACCTCGTGCGGATGCTCGGCGAGAAGCAGTTGTACTTCCGCCGCGCGGCCGTTGCGACGCTCGGTGCCATCGGCCCGGCGGCGAAGGACGCACTGCCCGAACTCAAGAAAATGGCCGCGGGCGACCCGCGCCCCGACTTGAAGAAGCTCGCGTCCGAAGCCGTGGCAAAGATCGAGGCGAAGTAGCACCCCGGCGCGCGTCGAGTTTTCCTTGCCCGGGGCGCGCGCGGGGTGGTACATTCGTCAGCGTGAGTTATTCTCTCCCACACCTGATCCGCCACACGCGAGGGGCGCTACTGCTCCTCATCGTGGCGTGCGCCGCGCCCGGACGGGCGGAGGCGCGGTGCGGGCACCAGACCAGCATCTTCAAAGCGCCCATCGCCGCCCCCGCGGACGAGCCGCGCGCTGCGCAGCCGGAACCGACTTCGGCCCCCGGCGCGCCCGCGCCGCGCCCGTGTAACGGGCCGGACTGCTCCGACCGCCACGACCGCGACGCCCCACCGCCCGCCGCAAGCCCGACCGCGCCGCGCGCCCTCGAAGCCACCCTCGCACCGAACCCGAGCCTGCGCCCCGCGGCACGGCCGGGGTTCGCGCGTGCCGGTTACGACGCGCGCCCCATCGACCGTTCCACTTCCGTCTTCCACCCGCCGCGGTCGGCCTGACCGCGCCGTCTCCCACTCGTAGTTCCGGCGCGCCGGTTGCGCCGCGCGCAACGGCGCGCGGGCGCGTTCGCGCCACCCAATCACAACGATCCGCCGCGCGCCCGCGCGAGGGATCGTGTCACAACAATCCGTTCGCGTCCGCTGTCGGCGTTTTCGTTCTCATACGATTCGTATTCGGCTCCGGCATTCATCGTCTTCATTCGAGGTCCGTCCCATGACCCGCTCGTCCCCCACGGCCCGGAAACCGGGCTTCACCCTGATCGAACTGCTGGTGGTCATCGTCATCATCGCGATCCTGATCGGCCTGCTGCTGCCCGCGGTACAAAAGGTCCGCGAGGCCGCGGCCCGCATGAAGTGCGGCAACAACCTGAAGCAGATCGGGATCGCCATGCATGCCTACCACGCGGCTCAGGGCCAACTCCCCGCGGGTGGTGACGTGCTCGGCTTCTCCGCGCACGCGCACATGCTCCCGTACCTCGAACAAGACAACTTGTGGCGCACCATCAACTTCACCGTGGCCCCGACGAACGCGGCCAACACCGCGGCACTGGGCACCGCGGTGCCGGGGTTCCTGTGCCCCTCGGACCCGCAGCAAGCGCCCGCCGGGCAGGGCGGCAACAATTACGTCTGGACGTACAGCAGCGACATCCTGTTCCGCTCGAACGCCGGCACCGGGCCGTTCGTGTTTAACGGTACCGCGTTCCGCCTGACCGACATCGGCGACGGCACCAGCAGCACCGCGGCGTTCTGCGAGCGGCGCAAGGGCGACTTCAACAGCGGGATCGTCTCGCTCCAAACGGACCTGTTCAACGCGGCCTCGGCGGGTTCACCGACGAGCGCGGACCAAGCCAACAGTCTGTGCAACTCGTTCACCCCGACCGACCCCGCGACGCAGTTCCGGTCCGACTACGGAACCTACTGGATCAACGCGCTGCACCCGACGATGTACCAACACGTCGGCCCGCCGAACGCAAAGGGGTGCGCGTTCCCGCCGTCCAACGCGTGCATGTCCGCGAACAGCGCGCACTCGAACGGCGTGAACGTGCTGATGTGCGACGGCGGCGTGCGGTTCATCAGCAACAGCGTCAGCATGGGGACGTGGCGCGCACTCGGAACGCGCAACGGCGGCGACCTCCCGGGGAACGACTGGTGATCCGTCCCGCCCACAGTGTCGCCGTACCGAGGAGCTCACGTGCGCACGTTCGCGGTTCCGTTTGGCTGTCTGGTCGCGCTCCTGTCGGGGTGCGGGAAGTCCGTTGTCCCCGACGAACCTGTCGACCCGTCGAAGGCCAAAGAGGTGCTGACCGCGGCGCTCGACGCCTGGAAGGGCGGTGAGGCGTACGGCGCGCTCGCGTCGCGGTCGCCGCCCGTCGTGTTCGCCGAACCGCTCTGGGAGGGCGGCGCGAAGTTGGTGGGTTTCGAGTTGGGACCGGTCGAACTGACCGGCCGATAGGGGCGGTGTACGGTCAAGCTGTCGCTGGTGGGCAAGGACGGCAAGCCGACCGAGCGGCGCGTCGGCTACCTGATCGACACGATCCCGCGCGCGGTCATCGTGCGCGAGGGCATGGGGCCGTGACCGGCCCCGCCTTGCGTTCCACACACTACCACACACAGGAGTTCGTCATGAAGAGGGTGCTCGCGTTCGCGCTGGGGTTGCTGATCGCCGGCCTGCCGGCCGGGGTCGCTTCGGCCCAGCCCGAGAAGAAACAGAAGAACGAGGCCGAGTTCGCGAAGGAGAAGCCGGCCGTCGGCGACAAACTGCCCGACCTGACCGTCTACAGTCCGGACGGGAAAGAGGTGAAGCTGTCGAGCCTGCAAGGGAGCCACGTGGTCCTCACCTTCGGGTGCCTGACCTGACCGCCGTTCCTGTGGAACGTCTCCGGTCTGGAGGCGGTGTATCGGGACTACGGCCCCAAGAACGTGAAGTTCTTCTTCGTCTACAAGTCGCTGGCCCACCCGGAACTGGCGGGCGACTACGTCCAACCGTTCACGCTCGACGAGCGCCGCGCCCACGCGCGCCAGGCCCAGAGGCAACTGGGGGCCACCGTCCCGTGGCTGGTCGACGCGATGGACAACCGGCTGAAGCACGCACTCGGCGACCGCCCCAACTCGGACTACATCATCGACCCGAAGGGCGTGATCGTCCGCAAGCGCGCGTGGAGCCACCCCGGTGAGGTGCGCAAGGACCTCGAAGCGCTGGTGGGCAAGGTCGACAAGGTGACGCGCGAAGAGGACATCAAACTGGCGCTCGAACTGCCCCCCAAAGCCCCGGCCGAGCGCGGTGTGGTGCCGCGGATCAAGCGCCCGCGGATGCAGGCCATCGAGATCGCCCCGGTCATCGATCCGAAGGGCAGGCCGTTCTACGCCAAGCTCCGGGCCGAAGCCGACGCGGACGCCATCCGCGAGGGCAAGGGGCAGTTGTACCTCGGCTTCCACCTCGACCCGTTCCACGAGGCGCACTGGAACAACCTGACCCCGCCGCTGAAGTACAAGATTGAACTGCCCGACGGAGTCAAGATCGCGAAGGCCACCGGCGAGGCCCCGAAGGTGAAGCCGGCGAGCGACTGCGACCCGCGCGAGTTCCTGCTCGACGTCGAAGCGTGGACGACCGACAAGCCCATCAAGCTCACGGTCACGTACTCCGCGTGCGTGACCGACGCCTGTTACGTCATCAAGCAGGAGTACCTGATCCACATGCGCCGCGACCGCGACGGCGGCGGCGCGCGCGGGGCCGGGGCCGGGTTCTGGGGCGACGAGTTCGCGCGCCAGCAGATCGGCCGCAGCAAGCGCAACGACGGCAAGGTGGACCGCACCGAGGTGATCGGGCTGCTCGTCCCGCACTTCGAGAAGCTCGACACCAACAAGGACGGCTACCTCGACCTCGAAGAACTCAAGGTCGCGGCCGAGTGGCTGAACAAGCACCACCAGCCCGGTACGCCGGTGCCGAAGAAGGAGAAGTAACCACGCCCATCGCGCGCGCTCACAGGGCGCGCGCGAACAGGTCCACTGCCAGCCCAATCGCCTGCCTTGCAACACTTGGGTCGTAGCGCTCGCCCTCGTCGCGCAGGAAGGCGTGGGCGGCGTTGAACTCGTGCCACGTGAACCGCGTACCGGCCGCGTCGAGCGCGTCGTAGATCGCCCTTCGCCCCGCCGCCGGGATGTGCGGGTCTTGCCGGCCCCACACCATCAGCAACTCGCCCCGTACGTCCTTCGCGCGCTGAAGCGAATCGCTCCCGCCCTTCCCCAACGTGCCGCTGTGAATGTCCGTCGGGTAGAAGCACGCGGTCGCGCGCACTTCCGACAGTAGCGCCGCGCGGAACGCGAGGTGCCCACCGAGGCAGATGCCCACCGCGCCAACGCTGCCGCTGCACGCGGGGTGCGCGACGAGCGCGTCGACCGCGGCGCGGGCGTCGGCGTCGAAGTCGCTCATCGCGATGATCTGCTTGAGCGCGTTGCCGCGATTCTTCCCCGCGTCGTCGTAACCCAGCACGCACCCCGGCGGTTCGTGGGCGTGGTACACCTCCGGCACCGCGACCACGTAGCCGAAGCTGGCGAAGGTGACCGCGAGCCGGCGCACCGGCGGCGTCTGCTGGAAGATCTCCGAGTACAGAACGAGGCCTGGCCGCTTCCGCGCGGCGTGCGGGTCGTGCGGCGCGTAGAAGTATGTCCGCATCGGACCGGTCGGCGTGGCGACATCCGCCACCGAGTCGGTCACAGTCATGGTGGATTCCCTTTCGTTCCGCGGGTATAGTTGCAGGTGCTATCGTACTCCCCGCGAGGCCGCCCCGTGCCCACCGAATCGCCGCTCGCCAGCCGCCGCGACCTCCTCTCCGCCGGGATGGTCGGCCTCGCGTCGCTCGCGTCGCCCGACGTGCTGCGCCTGCGCGGCGCGCAGACCGAATCGAAGCGCCACACGGCGGTGATCCTACTGTTCGTTCACGGCGGGCCGAGCCACCTCGAAACCTACGACATGAAGCCGGACGCCCCGGCCGAGTTCCGCGGGCCGTTCAAGCCGATCAAGACGACTGTGCCCGGCATCGAGATTTGCGAACACCTGCCGAAGCAGGCCCGCGTCGCGAAGCGATTCAGCCTCATTCGCTCCTGCGCGCACGACCAAGCAAACCACTTTGAGGGACACACGCGGTTCCTCGCGGGCTACTCGAAGATGAAGGCCGGGACCGCGGAATCGCACCACCCGATGATCGGGTCCGTGGTGAACCGCTACCTCGACGGCCGCGTGCCGGGGCTGCCCACCGCGGTCGCCATCAACGGGGTGTGCGTGAACGGCCCGGACTACAGCCCGGGTATCGCGCAGGGGTTCTGGCCGGGCCACT
>VGZJ01000342.1 GCA_016872595.1 Planctomycetota bacterium | reverse complement strand
GGCAACCCACCCCCGGCCCCCTCCCTTCAGGGAGGGGGAGCAAGAGTTCGGGGTTCGTTCAGGTCAATGGCGCGCCAGCGCTGTTCTCCCCCTTCCATTCAGGGAAGGGGTCCGGAGGGGTTAGGCTCTTTGCCCCGCGCGCCTAGAATTGCGTCATGCACGACACGTTGTCCGACGAGGAGCGCAGGGTTGTCACGGCGCGGGCCGACCAGTTCCGCCACGCGCTCGGCAAGGGCGGCGTGACCGACTGGGAGCCGTTTCTCAAGGGCGTCAGCGGCCCGGCGCGGCAGTCGCTTCTGGTGGGCCTCATCGTCATCGACCTCGGCCACCGCTGGAGCGCGGGCGAGCGGCCGGTGGTGGAGGATTACGTCGCGCGCTACCCGGAGCTTGGGGGCGCGGACAACTCGCTCGCGGCGCTCGTCATCGAAGAGTTCCGGTGCCGCCGGCGCGCGGGCGACACGTCCGACACGACGCAGTACCGCGACCGCTTCCCGGCGCTGTACGAGGCGATTCGCTCCGACCTCGACGCCATCGGCGCGACGTGGACGATTGCCGACGCCAGCGCCCGCCGCTGGGAGCCGGTGGCCGAGGGCGTGGTCGCGGCGGAGCAGCAGTACGAGCTGGTGCGCGAGCTGGGCCGCGGGATGTTCGGCGAAGTCTGGCTCGCGCGCAAGAAGCCGAGCGGCATCGAGAAGGCCATCAAGATTCTTCTGCAACCGGCCGACCGCGACGCGGCCCAGCGCGAACTGAAATCGCTCGAACTCATCAAGAACCTGCGGCACCCCTACCTGCTGGCGACAGAAGACTTCTGGATCGCGAACAACCGGCTGCATGTCGTGATGGAATTGGCCGATGGCACGCTGCGCGCGCGGCTCAAGCACCACCTCGCGAACGGCAGCTCCGGCGTGCCGCTGGACGAGCTGTTCCGCTACACCGCTGAGGCGGCCGAGGGGCTGGACTTCCTGCACGCGCAGAAGATCACCCACCGCGACATCAAGCCGGACAACATCCTGATCCTGCACGGGCACGCGAAGCTCGCGGACTTCGGCCTCGCGCGGGCGCAGGAACAGTTGGTCGAGTCGATGAGCCTCGCCGGAACGCCGGCGTACATGGCCCCTGAGGTGTGGGGCGGGGAGGGCGGCCCGGCCAGCGACCAGTACAGCCTTGCGTTCGTGTACGCCGAGCTGCGGCAGGGCCGGTCGCCGATGAAGCCGCGCCCGTTCACGGAGCTGATGAAGGCGCACCAAGCGGGCGACTTCGAGTTCGGCCCGGTCATAACCGAGGGCGAGCGCGCGGTGTTGCGCCGCGCGCTCGCGCTGAAGCCGCAGGACCGCTACCCCACCTGCACGGCGTTCGTCGCGGCGCTGGCGACGGCGCTCGGGCTGCCGTTCGCGGGTGCGAGTACGCGCGTGGACGCGCCCGCGCCGGTCCCGTCGCTGAGTGCGATCTTCGCCCACGGCACCGAGCGCGACGAACCCACCGGCGCGCGCGAAACGCTCGTGCCCGGTGGCACCGTTGTGAGCGAAGCGAAGAACGAGCTGGAACAACCGAAACCGAAATGGATCACGGACAATGGAGTCTTGGCGGGATTCCTCGCGGCCCTTGTTATCGCGTGCGTGGGCGTCGTCGTGTTCATGATCACACAGCTTGTAGTCGGAGGGAAGAAGCCACCGCTTGAACTGGCACACCCGGTAGGAACCACACCCGAAGGCCCAGCGGACGAGACGCTATCCGGCAAGCACCTTTCTAAGTGGGTGTTCGTCGAGAAGGGCGGCGAGAAGGTGCGCTTTCGCCTGATCGCACCGCAGGCCGGGCCGCGGATCGAGCCGTTCTACATCTCGGAAACGAAGGTCACGAACAAGTTGTTCGCGGGCAGCGGCGACGACGCGCCCGTGATGAACGTGACCGCGCTCGCGGCCCGCGAGTGGGCGCAGAAGACCTTCGGCGGCGACCTGCCGACCGAGGACGAATGGGATCAGGCCGCTGGGTTCTTCGACCAGCAGGGGCACCCGACGCCGACGCTCGTGCCCGGCCGCGCGTGGATCGAACGCGCCGCGCCGGGGCCGGTTAAGCGCACCGGCGCGGACGCCGACGTGAACCGCTACGGCCTGCACGACATCGCCGGCAACGGCCGCGAGTGGACGCGCACCGTATTGGGCGCGGACGGCGCGCGCCGCAGCGCCGGCGACATCGCCGCAACCGACAAGCTGGTTCTGCGCGGCCGGCTGTTTACGCTCGACCGCCCGCTGAGCTTCGCCATGATCGAGAGCGAGCGCGGCGAGCAACCCCACACCGCGCCCGCGGGCTCGGCCAGCAAGTACACAGGCTTCCGCGTCGTGTTGAAGTTGCCGTAGCGCGTGCGAAGCCGCGAGCGGCTATCGGCGCTGCCGCCACTGGTTCAGGCTCACGTTCGCCAGCAGCAGCACGCCGATCAGGATGTATTGCATCTCCACGGGCACGTCGAACAGGCTCACGCCGTTCTTGATGAGGCCGAGGATCGCGACGCCAAGCAGCGCACCCACCACGGTCCCCTTCCCGCCCAGCAGGCTCGCACCGCCGATCACGACCGCGGTAATCACGTCCAGTTCCAGTTGCTCGCCGAGCGTCGGGTTGCCGCTGTTGCTGTGGGCGAACAGGATCACCCCGGCCCAGCCGGTCAGCAGCCCGGCGAGCGTGTACACGGCGAGCTTCGTGCGCGTCACGTTCACGCCGCACAGCCGCGCGGTGGCCTCGTTCGAGCCGACCGCGTACAGGTGCCGACCCAACACGGTGCGGTGCAGTAGCACGACCGTGAGCAGCGCGAGCAGCACGACCGACCAGAGGCCGGGGTTGGTGAACTCGTGCTGCGTCGAGGCGACGGTGTTGACCCACTCGGGCGCGCCACCGAGCGGGAACGCCAGCACCTTGCGACCCGCGAGCCACACCGCGACGCCGCGCGCGATGCCGAACATGCCGAGTGTCGCCACGAACGGCGGGAGCCGCAGCTTCGTGATGAGCATCCCGTTGGCGAGGCCGCACAGCCCGCCCACGCTCACGCCCGCGGCCACAGCGAACAGGCTGTTGGCCGGCGACGCCCCGCCCGCTTCGTACATCGCGGTGAAGACGCGCATCGTCACGACGGTGACGAGCGCCGCGACCGCGCCGACTGACAGGTCGATGCCGCCGCTGATGAGCACGAGCAGCATGCCGAGGCCCACAATCGCCGGGATCGTGCCCTCGTGCAGCAGCACGCGCACGTTCCCGGTGCTGAGGAACTTCGGCAGCTCGCCCTTGATGCCGATGAGGAGCGTGAACAGCAGCAGCACTGCGACGAACCCTACCCACGGCCCCGCGGGGAGGGCGAACGGGCGCGGCTCAGGTTGGGGAGCGGTTGACATGGGAGCTCTTCGCCTTTGTTAAGCGCCGGTCGCGGCGGCGATCACTTGTTCCGGGGTCCACTCGGCCACGGGGCGCGCGGCGCTCAACTTGCCGCGGCACATCACCGCGAGCGTGTCGCACACGCCGAACAGTTCCGGCAGGTAGCTGCTGACGACGAGCACCGCCTTGCCGTCGGCCGCGGCCGTGCCGATGGTGCGGTAGATGTCGGCCTTGCTGCCCACGTCGACGCCCTTCGTCGGCTCGTCGAGGAGCAGCACGTCGGCGCGCTGGTGGAACAGGCGCGCGAGTGCGACCTTCTGTTGGTTGCCGCCGCTCAACTCGCCCACGGCCTGCGCGGGGTCGCGGAACTTCACGCCGAAGCGAGCGAGGACGTCGCCCACCGCGGCGCGCGTCCGGGCGAGCGAAAGTAGCCCGGCGCGCGAATCGAGCCGGCTGAGCGCGACGTTGTCCGCGATGGGCAGTTCCAGCGCCAGCCCCTCGGTTTTCCGGTCTTCGCTCACGAGGCCAACGCCCTGTGCGATGCGGTCGGCCACGGTACCGCCACTGAACGTGCCGACCGTGACCGAACCGCGGCGCACGGGGTCGAGGCCGTACACGGCGCGCAACAGTTCCGTGCGCCCGGAGCCGACGATACCGGCGACGCCGAGGATTTCGCCGCGGCGCAGCGTGAGGCTCGCGTCGCGCGGCAGGTCCGCGCCGCACAGGTCGCGCAGCTCCAGCACCGGCGCGCCGATGGCGTGCGGCGTCCGCGGGTACTGCTCCGTAACGGTGCGGCCGACCATCATCTCGATGACGCGCTCGCGCGGCACCTCGCCCACGCGCCCGCTTCCGACCGCTTGCCCGTCACGCAATACTGTGAACCGGTCCGCGACCGCTTCAACTTCTTCGAGGAAGTGGCTGATGTAAACGACCGTAACGCCGCTGGCCTTCAACCGCTTGATGAGCGCGAACAATCGCTGCGCGTCCTCTTGCGAGAGCGCGCTCGTCGGTTCGTCGAGAACGAGAACCTGCAACGAGCCGACGAGCGCGCGGGCGATTTCCACCACTTGCAGTGCCGCGGGCGCGAGCGAAGAGGCGGGCGCGCCGGGGTCGATCTCCGGGTGCCCCAACTCGCGCAGCGCGCGTTCGACCTGTTCGCGGTTGCTCGTGCCACTCAGGAACCCGCGCGCGGCGTGCTCGCGCCCGAGCATCACGTTCGCCTCAACGGTCAGGTCCGGGCAGATCGCGAGTTCCTGATAGACCATGACGACGCCGCGCGCGCGGGCCGCGCCCGCCCCAGTGGGTCGGTACGGCGCGCCGTCGAGTTCCATCGCGCCCGCGTCGGGCTGTTCCGCACCGCTCAGTACCTTCGTAAGGGTGGACTTGCCCGCGCCGTTCTCGCCGACGAGCGCGTGAACCTCGCCGGGCACCAGTGCGAGATCGACGCCGCGCAGCGCGGCCGTGGGGCCGTAGCTCTTGCGCACGCCACTCATGCGAAGCCGCGGTGTCATGTGGGTGTGCCCTCGGAAGAACCTAACCCCCCGGCCCCCTTCCCTAGGAGGGAAGGGGGAGTACCCGCGCCAAACAGTCCGCGCGCCGAGTCAGTCTCAGACGGTCCTGCTCTCCCTTCCCTCTCAGGGAAGGGGGCCGGGGGGTTAGGTTCTTCGCGCGCCGTGTTGTGCAGTTCGTCATTCATTACTTCCGCTCCTGCACTTGCTTCTTCGGCCCGAAGCGGAACTCCTTCGTGTCGCGGCGCTCTTGCGCGGCGGGGTCGTACAGACCCAGCGTTTGCTCACTCGTCAGGTCGTTCGCGGTGATGAGGTACTCGCGGGTGCTCTCGCTCGGCGCGCCGCGCCCGGTCGCGGCGCGGTTGCCGCGCAGGTGTTGGACGCAGTGCCACGTCGCGGTGTAGCCCATGCGGTACGGGTCTTGGAGGATGCTGCCGACGATGTTGCCGTCGTGGATCGCGTCCAGAAGCGGCTTGCTCGCGTCGAAGCCCATCACCAGCACGCGCTTGTTCGCGCCCTGCGATTTCAGCACCTCGGCCATTCCGGTTGCGCTGGACTCGTTCGGCGCGAAGATGCCATCCACTTCGTCCTTGAAGCGCAGCACGAGCGGCTGCGCGGCACGCATCGCGGAGTCGCGGGTCGCGCCGGCGTATTGATCTGTTGAGAGCCACACCGCTTGCGGGCAAATGCGCTTCACGGTGTCCTCGAAGCCCTGTTCGCGGTCGTCGGTGGCCTGCGAGCCGACGGCGTAGCGGAACAGGATCAGCTTCGGCGCGGTCTTGCCGCGGGCCGCGAGTTGGTCGATCAGGTGCTTCGCCGCCATGCACCCGCCGTTGTAGTTGTCGGTGGCGACGTACTTCACCACGTCGGTCATGTCGTCGAGGCCGGAGTCGATCACCACGACCGGAACGCCGGCGTCCGCGGCGCGCTTCACGCACGCGGTCATGGTGCGGCTGTGCTGCGGCGCGAGCACGAGGCCACTCGCCCCGGTCGCGACGCGCCGGTCCACGATACGGATCTGTTCCAACGCGTCGCGCTCGCGCAGCGGGCCGTCGAAGATGATGCGAACGTCGATGCCCTCTTCGTCCTTGAAGTCGCGCGCGCACCGCTCGGCCCCGCGGCGCACGGACTGCCAGTGCTCGTGCGTCAGCCCTTTGGGGATCACGACGACGGTGTATTGCGGGTCGGGGCCGCCGCACCCGACGAGGAACGGGAGCGCGGCGGCGACGGCGTACAGAACGGAACGTGGCATGGCGGACCCGGAAGAGGTTCGCAGAGGGTAAACGCCCGGCCGCGCCGGGTCAAGTTGCCGGGCCCTAGAGTTCACCCAGTGTTGGTTGTGAGTTTGGGGTGCGGGTGCAGGAGCTTGCGGAGCATGGTGGCGATCCAATCGAACAGGTAGGTGACGGCTTTCTTGAGCCGCCACGGGTGGTTCATGAGCGCCTCGCGCAGTGG
>VGZJ01000341.1 GCA_016872595.1 Planctomycetota bacterium | reverse complement strand
AACGCGACCTGAGCATCAGCTTCAACAAGTTGGGCGACGTGGTGTTGAAGTCGGGGGACACGGCGGGGGCGAAGGGGTTCTACGAGAAGGGGTTGGAGGTGCGTCAGCGGCGCGCGGACGCGGACCCCGGCAACGCGCAGGCCCAACGCGACCTGCTGGTGAGTTACGCCAAGTTGGGAAATACTGAGCAAACGGAGCGCGCGTTCGCGAAGGCCGTTGAGTGGTTCGAACTAGGGATTGCGGTCGCGAATCGGAGTGCCCACCCGGAGTACGTCGCGGACGATGTGGCGTGGTTAAACGCGCGCCTCGTGGCGTGCCGTGATGCGCTGAACGGTTCGGCCCCGGTGTGACAGTTCCCTCTCATGCGCATCCCAGTTGAGACTCGTGGTGTGGCACCTTCTTGGGAACCCAGTCACTTCCCCATGTGCAGCAGCAGTTCGCGCTGGCGCAGCGCCTGAAGGCGCTTCAGCCCGCCGCACACGTCCACGTACTCCGCGAAGTCGCGCACGCCGAAGATGTGGTCGTCCAAGAATTGGGCGAAGGCCGCCGGGTCTTTCTCGGCGTCCATCCACGACTTCAGGTGCTCCTCGTCCGAGAAGTACTCGCCCGGCATGTTGCCGGGGTAGCTCCCGAACGGCACCTCGCACACCGCGTCCACACACAGGAACGGAATCTGCGTGCGGTGCGGGTCGCGGCGCATCTCGTCGTGCGGCACGAGGCGCTCGCAGGTGATGATGACGCGCTTCGCGGCGCGCGCGAGGTCGATGTCGGCGACGGAGGTTCCGGTGAACCGGCAGTTGCCGTAGCGGTCGGCCTCGTGAACGTGGATCGCGGCCACGTCCGGGTACAGCGCCGGAATCGCGACCAGCTTTTCGCCCGTGAACGGGCACTCGATCACCTTCGCCGGCGAGTGCGCGAGGGTGTCGGTGCCCATCAGCGAGCGCGCCGGCACGAACGGCACACCCATCGCCGCCGCCGCATAGCGCAGGGCGAGCGTGTAGTTCGACCACTCCACCACCTGAAGCGTACCGGACTCCATGACGCGGCGGGCGTGCGGCGACAGCCCGCGCGCTTCGAGGCCGACCACGTAGGCCGCGTCGAGCCGCGCGAGGGTCTGCCCGCGCCCGGTCAGGTTCCCGGCGCACAGGATTTGGAAGTCGTGGGTCGCGGTGTGGCCGGAGAAGCCGAGGTTCTGCTTCTTCTGGCGCAGCACCTCGTGGCACACCGCGGCCGGGATGCGGTCGCACCCGAACCCGCCGGTGGCGAAGTAGTCGCCGTCGCGCACGAGCCGGGCCACGGCCTCGCTCACGGTCGTGACCTTATCGACGAGGCCGCGCGGCTTGCCCGCGAACGCGCCGCGCGCGTCGTCGGACGCCGGAGAGGTGAACAGCGTGGCAGTCATGGGAGTGATCGGTGAACAGTAATCAGTTAACAGTGAGGTCGTTATACCCCCGATTCCCGCGCCGTTCACTGATTACTGTTCACTGTTCACTGATCACTGGCTCTGAAGTTCCTTCAGCAGCTTGCGGAACCGCGGGTCCTTGCGGATCGAGTCGAGGTCGTGGTCTTCCTGCATGAACTCGATGTCGCGGTAGCCCAGTTCCACGGCCTTGCGGAGCGTCTTGATGGCCTTGTCGCGCTCTTTGAGGAGCGCGTACCGGCACGCGAGGTTGTAATGCGCGGTCGGGTCGCCGGGCAGCACCGCGACGAGCTTCTGGTCCACGACGAGGCCGTCTTTGAGGCGGCCCTTCATGGTCAGGTTGCACGCCTGCGCGCGGAGCACGTCGGCGAAGTCGGGTACGACGGCGAGCAACCGGCCGTAGAACTCGATCTCGAAATCCAACTGGGTGCGCTCGGCGAGAACCGCGAGCACGGAACCGGGCGGAAACGGGTCCGCCGGGGCGGGGCGCTTGGGGTGCGGCATGGACGTCCCCCTGCGAAAGTGTGTGCGACAGACGAGAGGCACTCCCGCCGCACATGCCCCATTATACCTTGCGTCTCAACAGGTGCAAACGCCGCCGCGCCCGCGTGTCCACTTACTAGGGCGGGTTGTAACGCGCACCAGAGGGGAGACGAACGGCAGAAGAGTTTTGACGGGATCACAAGATAACAACAGGATGGAAGAAAGTGGTGTTCGGCTCTCTTGATCCTGTTTCCATCCTGTGATCCTGTCAAAACTCTTCTGCCTTCACTCAACTCACTTCGTCACCACGAGGCGGTAGCCGAAGTTCGGGCCGCCGAGGTCGTGGGCGTCGAGCAGCGCGAGGAAGCAGGTGCCGTCGCGCGGAAGCGTCAGTTCAAGGACCGGGTCCGCGGAGCCGGCCACGTCGTCGGCCGAGGCGACGATCTTGCGCTCGGCGTCGTACACCGTGAGGAAGCAGTCTACCGGCGAGCCGAAACGCGCGGCCTGCACTTCGATGCGCACCTTGTCCCCCTTCTTCCCCTCGAACTTGAACACGTCCACGTCGCGCTCGCCCTTGATCGTGCCTTCCGCGGCGCACGGCAGCGTGAGAAGTTGCGCGGTGTCGAAGCCGCCGTTGTCTTCCTTCTCCGCGACCGCCGGCCGCTCGTCGCGCAGCAGTAGCGCGTACTCGTTGGAGTCGCCGCCGGGGTTGGCGGCGACCAGCTTCACCGCGCCCGGCTTCGCGCCCTTCGGCAGGTCAAGTTCGATCTCGACCTCGGAATCACCGACGCGCTCGCCGGGGTAGTTGTTGGGCACGCCGACCGCCTTCGCGTTCAGCACCTTCACTTTCGCGCCGTCGGCCCCGATCACGCGCACGTCCTTCACGCCGGCGAGGTTCTTACCGCGCAGCGCGAGCTTCTGCTTTTCGCCGACCTTCGCGACCAGCGGCACCGAATAAAGGAGCTTGGGCGGCGGGTCTTTCTTCTTGTCCTGCGAGGCGATCGGCGCGGCAAAGGCGAAAGGAAGGACGAGGAGGCAGAGGAAGCGCGACATGATGGCGAACCTGAATTGAGTTAGTCGCGAGCCGCGGGCGAGCGCGGACGTCCGCGCTCGCCCGCGGCTCGCGACTAACGAATCACCTATTCAAAAAGCTCTTTCACGCAGTCACCCTGATCGAGTACCTCGATGGGGCGACCGTCGGGCGTGGTGAGCGACTTGCGCGGGTCGATGCCGAGCGAGTCGAGGATCGTGTACGCCACGTCTGCAGGGGAGACGGGGCGCTGCGTCGTGTACGCGCCGTGCTTGTCCGTCTTGCCCAGCACAAGGCCCGGCTTCACCCCGGCCCCCGCAAACAGCAGCGACCCGGCGTGGCCCCAGTGGTCGCGCCCCGCGTCCTTGTTGATCTTCGGCGTGCGCCCGAACTCGCCCATCACGACGAGCAGCGTGTTCTCGAACGTGCCGCGCGCGGTCATGTCTTCGACCAGCGCGGACACGGCGCGGTCGAACTCCGGCAGCTTCTTGTCGAGGCTCTCGAAGATTTTCCCGTGGTGGTCCCAGCCGCCGTAGTTCACGGTCACGAACCGCACGCCGCTTTCCACCAGCCGCCGCGCGAGCAGCATGGACTGGCCCGCGGTGGTGCGGCCATAGCGGTCGCGGAGCTTCTCCGGTTCGCGGTCGATGGAGAACGCGGAGCGGGCCTCGGTCGAAAGCACCATCTCGCGCGCCCGGGCGTGGAACTCGTCGTAGGTCGCGATCTGGTCGTTCCCCTCCACCCTCTTCGCCAAGCCGTCTACGGCCTTCAGGAGCGTGTCGCGGCGCGCGGCCTTCTTCGCGTCCGGGTCGGCCGCGGTCAGGTCTTGGACCTTGTAGTTCGCGGTGTTCGGGTCGCCGGCCTTGAACGACTCGTACCGCCCGCCGAGGAACGCGGACTTGCCCAGTTCCCACGTGAAACTGGGGTTGCGCGGCACCGCGACGTAGGGCGGCAGCGTGCCGGCGAACCCGGTCTCGTGCGCCACGACCGCGCCGACCGCGGGGTAATCGCCGAACGGCGTGCCGAACCGCCCGGACAACACCCAGTTGGTCGCGGTCTCGTGGTGGTCGTTGTTGTGCGCGCCGGAGCGCACGAGGGCGATTCTGTCCATCGCCCGCGCCATCAGCGGCAGTTGCTCGCCGATCCGCAGGCCGGAAACGCTGGTGCTGATGGAGCCGTACTTGCCGCGAATGTCGTCCGGGGCGTCGGGCTTGAGGTCGAAGGTGTCGTGGTGCGAGATGCCGCCGCCGAGGAACACGAGCACGACCGACTTGGCCCGCGCGCCCTTCGCCGGCTGCTTCTTGTTCGCGGCTGAGGCTTCGGCACGGAGCAGGGTCGGGAGTGAGAGGCCGGCGAGCGCACCGGCACGGAGGAAGTTGCGTCGCGTGGGGGCCGAACAACCAGATTCAGGCGCGCGGGACAGCACGATGTCGAGCATCGATGAGACTCCGGGTGGCGGCGGCAGATGATGTTACGACGAGGAGGCGGCCGGGACACCATCTAGCTTCGGCGGGGCGCAACGCGGGAGAGTATGCGGCGGGAAAAACTTCTGCGCTCCCGTAGCTTACCCCGGCGTTGCCGTTGGGCCAACAGGAATCGTCGGCACAAGGCGCACGAGCCGCTTGTGGCTTCGCCCGGCGCGAAGCCACAAGCGGCTCGTGAAGAACAATCGTTGCCCTTACTCCTCTTTCTTGCCGAAGCCCTTCCCGAACTTGCCCTTGAGGTCTTTCAGCTTCTCCGGGTCGATCTTCCCCTTGAGGTCTTTCAGCTTTTCGGGGTCGATCTTCCCTTTGAACTCCTTGAGCTTCTCCGGGTCGAACTTCCCCTTGAAGTCTTTGAACTTGGCGGGGTCGAAGTTCTTGCCGAACTTCTCTTGAAGTTGCTTGAGCTTTTCGGGGTCGAGTTTGCCGCCACCGAACCCGCCGAACTTCCCCTTCGCGCCGGGCTTGGCGTCTTCGCCCGCAACCGGGCGCGGGGCAGGGGCTTCCTCGGCGGCCTCCACCGACGAGGCGTACAGCGTGGCGGAACACGCCAGCGCGAACAGCGCGACCGCGAACAACTTGCGACGCATGGATCACCTCTTCCGGTTAGCCGTCCGGTTCTGGGCCGCGCGCCCGGGGTTGAAACCCCGGGCTATTCTCGGTGGCCCCGTTGGGGCCAAGAACACGACGCAGCCGATACAACTTCAACACGGCTGTACCGCCCCGGTTACGCCGCGCCTTGTGATAAACTGCTGAGAACCGCGCCGAAAGGCTTCCGTACATGATCGACCTGTCCGTTTCGCTCGGCCGATTGGCCCTCCGCAACCCGGTGCTGGTCGCCAGCGGCACGTTCGGTTACGCCAAGGAAATGACGGCGTTCGTGGACTTCGCCAAACTCGGCGGCGTCGTCCCCAAGACCGTGACCCAAGCCCCGCGCGCCGGCAACAAGCCCCCGCGAACCGTCGAAACGGCCAGCGGCATGTTGAACGCCATCGGCCTCGACAACGACGGCCTCGACCACTTCCTCACGCACCACCTGCCGTACCTCCGCACGCTGCCGACCGCGATTGTGGGGAACATCGCCGGCAAGAGTGAGGAGGAGTTCGTCGCAATGGCCGCCCGCGTTCACCAATCGCGCGAAGGGTTGGCGGCGCTGGAACTGAACCTGTCGTGCCCGAACGTGTCCGGCGGGACCGACTTCGCCATCGACCCCGAACTGACGAAGCGGATCGTGCGCCAGTGCCGCGACGCCTGCCCCGACCTGCCGCTAATCGCCAAACTGACGCCGAACGTGACCGACATCACGGTAATCGCGCGGGCCGCGGCCGACGGCGGCGCGGACGCGGTGAGCGCCGTGAACACCTTCGTGGGAATGGCGGTCGATTGGCGGCGGCGCAAGCCGATTCTGGGCAACGTAACCGGCGGGCTGAGCGGCCCGGCCATCAAGCCGCTGGCGCTGCGCGCGGTGTGGCGCATCGCGCAAACGAAGGCCGTGCCGGTGATCGCGGTGGGCGGCATCGCCACCCTCGACGACGTGATGGAGTTTCTGCTGGTGGGCGCGACCGCAGTCCAGATCGGCACGGCGAACTTCTACGATCCGACGGCGAGCGTGCGGATCGCGGACGCCCTTCCGGGGGCGATTGAAGCGCTCGGGGCGGCGAGCGCGCGCGAGGTGGTGGGAACGCTTCGCGCGTGAGCGAAAAGCTCGCGCCCGAAAGTACGCGCAAGTCTCATAACCCCTATTTCCCAGATGACCTTCGACTTTCGGCATGGCATGTGCGCCGGAACCCTGGGATTCCCAGCGTTTCTGCCTCTTTCCTGCCGAAATGACCGAGGAACCCAATGGGTGACCGCCGAAATGACCCCCTGCGTGTGGATTTCGACCGCGAGATCAAGTTGGAGTTCCACGGCTCGACC
>VGZJ01000340.1 GCA_016872595.1 Planctomycetota bacterium | reverse complement strand
TATTGCGCAACGAGTCTACTGCTTTACTGTTTGACTGTATTTGTATTACTGTCTTCTGTCTTCACTCCTACCCCCGAAGGGGGTCGGCACGAAAAATCGGAAATTGATCTCACAAAAACCAGAATGATCCGCCCATGCCGGCCCCGCAAGCGACGCCCGAACTGACGGTGATCGCGAAGACCTACGACTTCATCCTGTGGAGTTGCCACCACACGGGGAAGTTCCCCCGTAACCACCGCTTCGTGCTGGGCGAACGGATCGAGCGGTCTCTGTACGATCTGCTGGAAACCTTGATCCGGGCGAAGTACACGAAGGAACGGCGGGAGCTGTTGGAGTACGCCGGGTGACGCCGGTGGAGCGTGCTTGCAAAGTCCAGTCGTCGTCCCGCGTCGGACCGCGGCGCGGCGGTTCGGCCGAACGGGAACCCCGGCCCGGCAGGTCTGGTAGGCCGCACGGCTCGAACGCCCTGCCGGGTCGTTTTGCCGCGAACAACTCGACGCGCGACTCCACCCGTCTCAGCCAACGCGACGCAGCGGCCCGGCCAAACTCCCGTCAAACGAGCAGAAGGGGGTCCACCCCGTGGGGTGTCGGCCAGCCACGCCATCGCCGCTGCCGGCCCGTCCCACTCGAAACAGACTGTTGCGGCTGCTTATTCGCATTCGACAGGCACAAATCGATACAAGTTATTGGCTTGTGTGTGCCGAAGGGCCACTGTCCGCGGCGGCAACGAATAATCCGGGCTAGGAACAAACAGCACACAAACCCAACGCAGGTGGGCCAATCGAATTGATCGAACTCAACGTGTGCCACTCGTGGGCCGCTCGGCTCGTAGTGGAGGGTGGTGATCCGAGGGACGAGCTGATCCGCGAGGTAGTTCCGTTCGACCGACGCCCGATCCAGTGGAACCGCTCGGTGAGCGGTGTCCCCAACGACATCATCGGGCGCTGGTTTTTCGCGATGAGCGTGCCGCCGGCCGGCGACCGGCCGCACTGGATTCCGGCGTGGCTGTCGGCACCGCACCTGTGGATCGGCGACGTGCGTTTGTTCTGCGGAACGGCCTCGTATGCCACCCGCGAGGACGCCGCGACCGCCCTCGGCCGCGCGGTCGCGTTGTGGGGGCGGGAGCACCTGACGCCGGCGGGGGCGGAATGACCACCGAAGACGACTTCCAGCGCGCACTCGACGCGAACCCGGACGACCACCACACGCGGCTGGTGTTCGCCGACTGGCTCGACGAGCGCGGCGACCCCCGCGCCGCGGGGTATCGCGCGCTGGGGGTGCAGTGCCGGGCACCGTGGAAGTTGTACGCGCCGTGGGGGTACGCGGTGCCGGGCCGTTGGACCCGTCGCGACTCGCCGGGGGTCCAAAGCGAGTTGCCCCGCGATTGGGTGCGCGGGGTGTTTCGTGCCGCCGGCGTCAAGATGGCTCGGAAGGATGTTAAATACCCAAAAACTGGTGAGCACGTCGCCTGCTTTTCGCCCCGCCGCGAAGCCGAAGACGCAGCTGCCATTGCCTTCTCCCGACTGCCCTCTGACCGCCGGGCGGAACTGCTGGCCCCAACCCCGGCCCCGGCGTAGCCCGCACAATCGGCACGCGGGCGGGTATCTAAATTAGAAACGAATAGAAACGACGACCATGCCGCGGCGCAAGGGCCACCCCAAGACCGGGGGCAGGCAAAAGGGCAGTCAGAACGTCCTCACGGCGTCCGCGAAAGAGGCCATTGAACTGGCCTTTGCCCGCCGCAGTTCCGCATGGACGCGGAGCGGATCACGAAAGAGGAGTTCGAGAAGCTTGTCGCGGAAGCGGGCGGCCCGGCCCTGACTCGGGTTGACCAAGACACAGCGCTATACGCCGCGCTCGCGCGTACCGGCGTGGCGTCTGCCAAGTGTCGGACCCCTCCCGGTCCAACACACCACGACCTCCCATGAGGCAATCTGACCGATTGCAGTCGGCTTTAATCGGCCATAGAATCGACCTGAGCAACCGAACTTCGGACAGAGCATTGACTAGACCGTGCCGGCGTGTCCTTGTCCTGAACCCGGCGGGCCGTGTCCATACACTCATCTCTCCCGGCCCGACGGACCTGCCCATGCCCGATGCCCCCGCGATCCTCCCCGCTCGTGGTCAAGTCGTTCGAGTTCGACATCGGCAGTATCTTGTTGAAGATGTCGAGCCGGCCGCCAGCGCCACCGACTCACCCCTCATCCGTCTCGCCTGCCTCGACGACGACGCGCAGGGCCAACCGCTCGAAGTGCTGTGGGACTTGGAGCCGGACGCCGAAGTGCTGAACGCGGCCGGGTGGGATCACGTCGCGGCGCGGGGGTTCGACGCCCCCGGTCTGTTCTCGGCCTACGTTCACACGCTCCGCTGGAACTGCGTCACGGCAGCGAACCCGCGCCTGTTCCAAGCTCCCTTCCGCGCCGGGATCAAACTCGATGCTTACCAGATCGAACCGCTTCGCAAGGCACTGCTCTTGCCGCGCGTGAATCTGTTCATCGCCGACGACGTGGGTTTGGGGAAAACAATCGAGGCCGGCCTGATCGCTCGCGAGCTTCTGCTCCGCAAGAAGGTTCGCGATGTCGTCGTCGCGTGCCCGCCGTCGATCCTTCCGCAGTGGCAGGAAGAACTCGAAGCCCGATTCGGGCTGACCTTCCAAGTCCTCGACCGCGAGTACGTTCTCGACACGCGGCGCGAGCGCGGCTACGCGACCAACCCGTGGGCCACGCACACGCGGTTCCTGATCTCGCACCGTTTGCTCATCGACGAGCAATACGCCGGCCCCATGCGCGACTGGCTGGGCGAGTTCCGGCCGGGTTCGCTTTTGATCCTAGACGAATGCCACCACGCGGCTCCCGCCAGCGGCACGAAGTACGCCATCGACTCAAAAATCACCCGCGCCGTTCGCGACCTCGCGCCCCGGTTCGAGCATCGACTGTTCCTGTCGGCAACGCCGCACAACGGCCACTCGAACAGCTTCTCGGCGCTCTTGGAAATCCTCGACCCGCAGCGGTTTTGCCGGGGTGTGCCCGTGAAGGGTAAGAAGCTCCTCGACGACGTGATGGTTCGGCGGCTCAAGGAAGACATCCGCTCGGTTCAGGGCGGGTTCCCCGAACGCAAGGTCGTTCAGATCGACATCGACAACCTGCCGGCCGACGCGCCGGAACTCAAATTGTCAGAACTGCTCGACCGCTACCGGGCACACTGGGAAGAAAAACTCAAAGACGCTTCCGACCGCAAGCGGGCCGTCGGGATCCTCTTGGTGTCGGGCCTTCAGCAACGGCTCCTGTCGTCGGTCGAAGCGTTCGCGCGCACGCTCAAGGTCCACCGGGCAACGGTCGAGCGGCACAGCGATAAGGGCGAGTCGAAAACCAAGCAGGTCACCCCAAGCCTGTTCGACCTCATCGCCGCCGCGCCGGGGGCCGACGACGACCGCGCGGCCGTCGAGCCGGAAGAACTGGGCCGCGAGGAGGAGACACAGTTCACCGCCGCGACCGAGGCGGTCATGTCGGGCACGGCGGCCGAGGGGCTGCGGCTGCTCGACGAGATGACTGCCGTCGCGGAAACTGCGCGGGGCAAGCCCGACGCCCGCGTGCGCAAACTCGTCGAGTGGGTGAAAGGGAACTTGCTCACCGGCGGCACGCAGTGGAACGACCGGCGGGTGCTGATCTTCACCGAGTACGAAGACACGATCCGCTACCTGCGCGAACAGATCGAAGCCGCTATAGCGAATACAGACCGGGCCGGTGAGCGGCTCGCGGTGTACCGGGGTTCGACGCCGGCCGACGACCGGAAGACCATCAAGGCCGCGTTCAACGCCGATCCGAAGAAGCACCCGCTCCGCATCCTGCTCTGTACCGACGCGGCGCGCGAAGGCATCAACCTCCAGACCCACTGCGCCGACCTGTTCCACTTCGACGTGCCTTGGAACCCCAGCCGCATGGAGCAGCGGAACGGGCGCATCGACCGCAAGCTCCAGCCCAGTCCCGAAGTCCGGTGCCACTACTTCGTTTACAAACAGCGGGCCGAGGACCGGGTACTGGCGGCGGTCGTGCGCAAGACCGAAACGATCAAGAAAGAACTGGGCAGCCTGTCGCAGGTCATCGAGGGCAAGCTCACCGAAAAACTCTCTCGCGGTATCCGGCACGCCGAAGCCGCGAGCATGGAACGGGAGATCGACCGGGCCGATCTCGACGCCGGCCGCAGGTCGGTCGTAATCGAGGAACTCGAAGCGGCACGCGAGCGACAGGACGAACTGAAGGGGCAGATCGACGGGCTTCGGAACCGGCTCAAGGAATCGAAGGACTTTGTGGGCCTGTCCGACGCGCACTTCAAGGCCGCGATCTCCCGCGCGCTCGAAATGATGGGCGCGCAGCCGCTCTCGGAATCGGTCGGCGGGAAGTTCGCGTTCCCGGCACTCGACCAGCGGCACGGCGGCGACCCGTCGTGGGCGGACACGCTCGACGGGTTGCGGGAGCCGCGCCGGCAGGACCAGACATTCTGGCAGTGGCGGCGCGAGGCCGGGCTGCGGCCCGTCGTGTTCGACGCTCCCGACACCATGACCGACGAGGTGGTACAACTGCACCTCGAACACCGGGTGGTGCAGCGGCTCCTCGGTCGGTTCATCGCGCAGGGCTTCGTTCACCACGACCTGTCGCGGGCGTGCTTCGCGCAGAGTACCGACCCGATCCCGCGTGTCGCGCTCATTGGCCGGCTCTGTCTGTACGGCGAGGGCGCGGCCCGGCTGCACGAGGAGCTGATCCACGTCACCGCCCGGTGGGTGGACCCGGTGAAACGGAAGGGGCCGCTGATGCCCTACGGCCGCGAGGGCGAGTACAACACGCTCGCGCTTCTTGACGACGCCTTGTTGAAGGCAACCCAGCCGGCAAACGAGGTCGTGCTGAACCAACTGCGCGCGTGCGCGCCGAAGGACGTGACCGACCTCCTGCCCGAACTGGAAAAGCGCGGGCGCACCCTCGCGGACCAAGCCGAAAAGAAACTGGCCGAGCGCGGGGCAAAAGAGGCGAAGGAGATGCGCGCCATCCTCGACGCCCAGAAGACCCGGATCGCGACGGCCGCGAACGAGAAGCGCGAGGCGACGCTGTTCGACTACCTCGACGACGAGAAGCGACAGTTCGAGGCCGACAAGCGGCACTGGGTGCGGCGGCTCGATCAACTGGACCAAGAACTTCAGACCGAACCGGAGCGGATCGAGGCGATCTACAAGGTGAAGGCCCGCCGCGTCGAGCCGGTCGGCCTTGTGTACCTCTGGCCGGTCACCGGCTGAAAGGGAGAAAACCGCCGATGTCTTTCAACATGGTCTTGTGGGAGAACCGGAACGGCAAACTCGCCGAACTGCCTAAGCGACGGCTCGACGACGAGGAACGTCTCGAAGACTGGATCGCGGAGGACGCGTCTCTCTTGGGCCTGGACCTGCTTATCATCGGGCGGCAGGTGCGGACCCCGTACTCCGGGCGGATCGACCTGCTCGGCCTCGACCAGCAGGGGAACCTGGTTATTTTGGAACTGAAGCGCGACCGCACCCCGCGCGAGGTGGTGGCCCAGGTCCTCGACTACGCCTCGTGGGTCGCGACCCTCCTGCCCCCGGACGTGGCAGTGATCGCCCAGGGGTACTTGGATAAGCCGCTCGCGACCGCATTCCACGAGCAGTTTGGGACGGACCTGCCGGAGGTCGTCAACAACGACCACCGGATGCTGATCGTCGCCTCCGAACTGGACGACTCGTCCGAGCGGATCGTCCAGTACCTGGCCTCCCGCCACTCGCTCAACATCAACGTCGTTTTCTTCACCTGCTTCGGCGACGCTGGGAAGGAACTCGTCGGACGAGCCTGGCTACTCGATCCAGAAGAGGTGGAGGAACGGGCAGAAGCCCGTCGTACCACTCCGTGGGCCGGGCAGTGGTTCGTAAATGTCGGCGAGGCTGATCACCGCAACTGGGACGACTGTCGCAAGTACGGCTTCCTTGCGGCCGGCTACGGGCGGAAGTACACCGAGCGGCTGCTTAATCTTGCTCGAGGTAGCAAGGTCTTCGCCTATATGAAGGGGTTGGGATACGTCGGCTACGGGGAAGTGATTCAAGAGGCCAAGCCGGCCAAGGACTTCATCCCTGACGGGCAGACAAAGTCGATCCTCGACCTGCCGCTGGTGGCGACGAACATGAAGCACGATCGAAATGACCCAGACCAATAGACTCGTTGCGCAATAGGTGTTGGTTCAGTCGCACTTCGGCCAGACGATCCTGTGTGGTCGTTACCCGTACATCCGGTTGTGGAGTCCGGCGACGTTCTTCATCATCACCGTGTGACGACGGGGCG
>VGZJ01000339.1 GCA_016872595.1 Planctomycetota bacterium | reverse complement strand
GTCGAACGCCGCGGGCGTGATCCCAGTGAGTTGCCGGAACGTGTCCGGCACACGCTTCAAACGGCTCGTGTGGCTCATACGCACAACCTATGCGGCCCAACCGCTATTATGCAGCGACTCTATTGCGAACCACTGACCGATGAATGCGGAGAACGTGCTCGCACCCTCCCAGTTATCACACAAGACCGGTGGGTCATCTGTGCCATCCAACTCGATCATCCAGTTCGTTACCCCTTGGAATTCGTCCATTATCGGAACTTGGCTACCAACCGCGCCCGCCTGAAGTACCTGAGTAAGCGGAAAGGCCATGTATGTTTCCAACGTCTCGAACCAAATTGTTTCCCGTAACTGGGTGAGTGCTGTGTTACCCCACGCGAGCAGCACCATTTGAGGCACCAAATACCACTCTTTCACGCTTGCCGGCACCGGGCCGTGCTGGGCCTCGTGCTCCGCGATCATGCGCGCGGCATCAGGACACTCGCGCGGTTCCATCTGGAGCAGGTCGTAGACGTTCTGGTGATACGGTACGCGACTGGCGCGACTCACGGGCGGCTTCCTCTAGCGGTACCACGCGCGTTATTTGACGCGCGGGACGTGCTTCAGCGCGACGGAGTTGATGCAGTACCGCAAGCCCCCCGGCGGGGGGCCGTCGGTGAAGACGTGGCCCAAGTGCGCGTCGCACCGGCTGCACAGCACTTCGCTGCGCGTCATGCCGATGCCGCGGTCGGTCTTCAGAGTGACGCGGTCCAACTCGACCGCCTCCGTGAAGCTCGGCCAGCCGGTGCCGCTGTCGAACTTCGTGCCCGAATCGAACAGCGGTTGGCCGCAACAGACGCACTCGTAAACGCCGTCGTCCTTCGAGTTCCAGAACGCCCCACTACAGGCGCGCTCGGTGCCGTGCGCGCGTGTGACGCGGTACTGCTCTTCGGTCAGTTGCGCGCACCACTCCGCGTCGGTCTTCACAACCTTCTTGCCGTCGAACGGCTTGCCCACGCGGTCCGGCACCGGCGGCGCGCCGCCCGGAAGCGCGCCGCCGCGCATCAACAGCACCGCGAACGCCACCACGACGGCGGCAACGAGCACGACGGCGATAGCGGTGCGGTAGGTGTTCATGGTACGTGTTTGTAGTGACCCGCTTCAGCGGGTTTGCGCCAGTGACCTTCGCCGAAGGGCCCGCGCGCCCCATCGGGACGGACCCGCTGAAGCGGGTCACTACGAACGAAGAGGTTACTTCCGCTGAATCTTCTTCGGCCCTGTGCCGGCGGTCTTCTCGTAGGTGCCGTTGCCGGTCTTCACGTACTTGGTGAACCCCTTCGACGCGAGGTTGCTGTCGCTGATCGCGGCCTTGCCCTGCGAGTCGGTCCACGCGCGCGGGGCGTTCGGCTCGGTGAACACGCGGCGCACCGGCGCGCCGGTTTCGGGGTGCGCCGTCAGCGCGGCGTCGGCCATCTTCTGCCGCACCTCGAACTGCTCGCCCCCGGTCCCGTCAGGCAGCACTATCTCATACACGTACACCGGCATTGCTCTGCTCCGCGAAGAGTTAGCCGCACGATAAACGCGGAGAAAACACGATCAAGACAGGAAGCCGGGTTCAAGACATTTCTGCTTCATGTCTGATCGTGTCGTTCTCTGCGTTTATCGTGCGGCTCATCTGATTCTACTCGTAGCGCTTGCGGATCGCTTCGACTTCCTTGTCCTTCTTCTGCGCCGCGAGCGCCGTCAGCAGTAGCTCCTTCGCTTCGGCGCTCATCAGGTCGATGTAGAGGGCGGCGCGGGCGGCGCGCTCGGCGTCGGCGTGGTTGTTGGCGTTCGTGTACAGCTTCGCGAGGCGCACCAGAAGCGCGAAGTCGTCCGGGTTCACGAGTGCCTGTTCCGCGAGCACGCCGGCCAGTTGATCGGGCTTGTTGGCGTAGGCGACCGCGAGCAGCGCGAGCCAGTCGGCTTCGCCGGGCGCGGCCTTGCGGCCCCTCTCGAAGGTCGCCGCGGCCTTGTCGGCGTCCTTCATATCGGCGTACAGCTTGCCGAGTTCGCGCAGCACGCGGGCGTCGTCGGGGTTCGCGGTCGCGGCCTCTTCGAGTGCGGCCCTCGCGCCGGCGTCGTCCTTCGCGCGGCGCATGAGGCGCGCGGCGATGATCGACGCGAGCGGGTGGCCCTTCTCCTTCGCGCGAATCGCGTCCGCGAGCTTCTTCGCCTCGTCGGACATGTCGCGCGGAACCAGCGCGCCGGCGTAGCGGGCGGCAAGGTCGAGATCGTCCGGCGTCTTCTTGTGCGCCGCTTCTAGTTCCGCGAAAGTCATGGGCTTTTCGGGCCTGCGCCCGCCCGCGGCCTTCACGACGCCCGCGAGGTACTTGCGGTAGCCGGCCTCGAAGTCGGCGCGGTCCGCGCCGAGCGCGAGCTTGAGCGCCGCGGTCACGTCGGCCGTCTTCTGGAAAGCGTCGAGCAGCTTCGCGATGCCGGCCTCGCCGCCGTACTCCTTTGCCACGAACTCGACGTAGAGCAACCCCTGATAGTAGGCGAGCATCACGTCCTGCGGGGCACTAAAGCGCTTGTAGGCGCGCGTGATCGTGTCGAGGTCGAACGCAGTTCCGGCCGCGAGCCGGTCGCGCAGGACCGGCAGCACTTGCACGAAGCGGTTTGTGTTCTCGGAGCGCACGGCCAGCCCCTCCGTGGCCCAGATGGGCACGCGGTGCGTGGTCTGGAGCAGGTTGAAGGCGTGCGTCAGTTCGTGGCGCACGACGAGCGCCCAGTTGTACGCGCGCTTGCCGCCGTCGGCGCGCGGTGACGGGAGCGCGATCAGCGGCCCGGTACACGCCCCCTGAACCGCACCCGGCAGGCCCGGCAACAAGGCGATGCGCCCGCTAAACATCTGTTGGCGCGCGAACACCTCGACCAGAATCTTGCCCTGCGGCGTGAAGCCGTACTTCTTCGACAGTTCCGCGAACGTGTCTTCCAGCACGTCCGCGAGGAACGCGGCCATCACCTTGTCGTTCTTTTTGTCGAAGCGGATGACGAAGTGCGCCGTTTCGAGCGTCGCGTACTCGGCCAGTTCCTCCAGCACCGTGAGGGCGTTGTCGGCCTTGACGTTGAACGGGTCGGCCTTCATTGCGGCCTTTAGCGTCGCGCGGGCCTCGGCCTCGCGCCCCTGCATGTAGTAGAGCAGCCCCAACCCGGCCTTCGCCGCGGGGAGCGCTGGCCGCAGCGCGCTGGCGCGCTCGAAGGCGCGCGCCGCGGCCTCGAACTGCCGCGCGTCGGAGAGGATCGTGCCGAGGTCGGTGTGGAACTTGGCCGGCTTGCTGTCGAACGCGCTCACCTCCTTCGCGAGCGCGTCAAACCCGGCGGCGTCGCCGCGCATGTGCCGGATCGCCGCGAGCCGCGCGAGCGCGGCCTCGTCGCGCGCGTTCACGGCCTTCGCCACGAGCAGCAGCTTTTCCGCGCCGGCGCTGTCGGCCTCCGCGAGCCGCACGTCGGCCTTGAGCCGCAGCGCGCCGGGGTGCTTGCCGTTCACCTTGAGCGCGACATCGGCCAGCCGCTCGGCCTCGCCGAACTCCATGCGCTCGAGCGCGACCGTGCCTTTACCGACGATGGCGTCGCACGCCTTCGCGTTGATCTTCAGCGCCGCGTCGAAGGCGTCGGCCGCGTCCGCGCGGTTGTGCTTCTCCAACAGCAGTTGGCCGGCGAAGCACTCGGCCTCCCAACTATCCGGGTCGTGCTTGATCGCGTCCTTCAACACTTCTTGAAGGATGAACTTGATCTGGTCGTGCTTCTGGTGCGTGGTCGCGTTCTCGACGCCCGCTCGCGCGACGATGACGAGCTTCTCGCTATCCGTGATGTCCTTGTCGGCGTTCGAGGCGTCGGTGTACGCCTTCACGAACCAGCGCATCTCGGTATCGGCCGCGGCGAGGTCGCCCTTGTCGCGCAGGACGCGCGCGCGAACCCAGCGCGCGAGGAAGTGGTTCGCGTCCTTCTTGATAACGGTTTCGGCGTCCTTGCTGGCATCGTCCCATTTGCCGAGCGAATAGAAGAGGTCGGCACGACGGGCGAGCAGTTCCGGGTGGTCGGCGTGCAGCTTCAACCCGGCGTCGAGCGCGTCGAGCGCTTTCGACGTGTCGCCGAGCGCGCGGTAGCACGCGGCCTGCCCCACGAAGGCCGCCGGCTGCGGCTTGTCGCCTTTCGCCAGCTCGTCGTACCCCGCGAGCGCCTCGGCGTAGTTGCCGCGCTGGAGCCGCTGCTTCATCGCGGGGTATTCGACTTTGGGCTGAGCCGAGGCGCGCGCGCCGCAGCCGATGTCGCCACACGCACACGCACCGAGCAGTGCGACCGCGATCGTTGTCTTCATGCCCTTCACGCTACCGGCGCGACGGCGCGCCCGCAAGCGCTGGCCCGCGTGCCAGCGCCGTGGTATACCGGGAGCACCCGCCTCGCCCGTTCCTTCGGAGCTGTCATGACCCGACTTCTCTCCGCACTCGTCCTCGCGGCCGGCACCTGCGCCGCCGTGACCGCGGCCGACTGGCCCGCGTGGCGCGGCCCCACCGGGCAGGGCCACTCGACCGAGAAGAACCTGCCGCTCAAGTGGGGCGGCAAGGACAACGCGAACGTGAAGTGGAAGGCCCCGCTCAAGGAGCCGTGCAACTCCACCCCGATCATTCACGGCGACTACATCTTCCTCACGATGGCAACGAAGGGCGGCGGCACGCGTAGCCTGCTGTGCCTCGCCCGCGCCGACTGCGCGATCAAGTGGCAGAAGGACGTGAAGTACGAGGCGAAGGAAACGAACTGGGATCAGACGTGGTACGCGAACGCCTCGCCCGCCACCGACGGCACCTGCGTCGTCGTCAGCTTCGGGTCGGCCGGCGTGTACTGCTACGACTTCACCGGCAAGGAACTGTGGAGTCGCACCGACCTCGGCAAGTGGGAGCACGCCTTCGGCAACTCCGCGTCCCCCGTATTCTTCGGCGACTTCGTGATTCAGTGGTGTGGGGTGAACGAAAAGTCGGCGGATGGCAACTACCTGCTCGCGATGGACAAGAAGACCGGCAAGACCGTGTGGAAGACGGACGAGACGTTCGGCTCGTGGAGCACGCCCGTCATCGCGAAGGTGAACGACAAGGACCAACTGTTGCTCGCGCAGTCGCGCGACGTGAAGGGCCAGCCGGAAAACAAAACCGGGTTCCTCAAGGGGTACGACCCCAAGACCGGCTCGGAACTGTGGAAGGTGCAAGGGCTGAACAGTTACCAGTATACCTCGCCGCTGGTGGCGAACGGCGTCGCGGTCGGCATGTCCGGGTACGGTGGCTCGGCGCTGGCGGTGAAGCTCGGCGGCACCGGCGATATCACGAAGGACCGGCTCTGGCTGCACCCCAAGCCCGCGAGCCAGCGCGTCGGTTCCGGGGTCATCGTCGGTGATCACATCTACATGGTGGACGAGGGCGGCGTGGTCCACTGCTACGACCCGAAGACCGGCGAGGACCACTGGAAGGACGAGCCGAAGCTGAACGGCATTACGTGGGGGTCGCTGGTTCACGCCGACGGCCGGCTGTACCTGCTGATGCGCAACGGCACGACCTACGTTCTCGCCGCGAAACCGAAGTTCGAGATTCTGGCGACCAACACGCTCCCCGCGGGCGAGAACACGAACTCGTCCGTCGCCATCTCCAACGGCCAGATTTTCGTCCGCACCTTCAAGCACCTTTGGTGCATCGAGGAGAAGAAGTAGCCCCACTCCCGCGTCCGAAAGCGCCGCTCACGGTTTCCAGAGCGGCGCTGCACAACGAGGACTCTCACATGCGTCCGCTCGCACTCGGTTCCGCACTGCTCGTATTGGTTCTCGGCGCGGCCCCGTCGCGAACGGCCGAAGAACCCGCTACCCCGAAGGGGGTGCGCGTGTTCTCCGCCGGCCACAGTTTCCACGTCTTCATGCCCGGCCTACTGAACGGCATGGCGAAGGACGCGGGCATCAAGGATCACAAGCACGTCGGCACCTCGTCCATCGGTGGATCTCGCACGATCCAACATTGGGACCAGCCGGACGACAAGAACAAAACGAAGGCCGCGCTGAAGGAGGGGACCGTCGATGTGCTGACGCTGTCCCCGATCTTCCACCCGGACGCGGGCGTCGACAATTTCGTCGAACTTGGTCTGAAGCACAACGAGTACCTGCGCGTCACCGTGCAGGCGTTCTGGCTCCCGTACGACGTATACGACCGCGACTACCAGAAGAAGCGGCCCGCCCCAGTGGACCGCAACGCGCGCACGCTCGACGAGATGAAGAAGAGACTCGTTGCGCAATAGCGATCGATGGCCTATTCATAGGGTTATGACGAATTACGAGAAATTGCGTCGGAAGCCGTTGTTGTTCCGCATGTTCACGGGGCTCTCGGCCGACGAGTTCGACAAG
>VGZJ01000338.1 GCA_016872595.1 Planctomycetota bacterium | reverse complement strand
GAAAGGTCTTCGAGGTCGAGGTGTAGCCGGGCCCGCGCGAGGCGGTACTCGGCGGCCCGGTGCGGGTCGGCGGTTACGGCCGCGCCGAGGTCGGCGAGGGCCGCGGCGCTGTCCCCGCGGTCGGCGTGGCACCGCCCGCGCAGGGCCAGCACGTCCACCCGCTTCGGGTCCAGCGCCAGCGCCCGGTCGCAGTCCGCGACCGCCTGATCGTACTGGTGCTGGGCGTACAACTCGGCGGCGCGGGCGGCGTACGCCCCGGCGTCGGTCGGGTCGAACCGCACCGCTTGGTCGAGGTCGTTGAGGGCACGCACCCGGTCGCCCATTTCGAGGTACGCGGTGGCCCGGAACCGGTACACGTCCGGGGCGTCCGGGCGCAACCGGATCGCGCGGGAGAAGCACTCCACGGCCTCGCGCGCGTCGCCGGCGGCGAGGGCGTTCCGCCCGCGGGTGAGGAGGTCGCGGGCGTCGTCGGCGGCGCGGTCGCGTGGCATGGCGGCGCGGGGTCTCTAGGTTCGGGGGCGTCATTCCGACAACCGGCGCGGGCGCGCGGTTCACCCATCTTATCCGACGACGACGCCCGTGCGAAAGTCCGTCGCGCGCTACTTCTTCTCGACCTTTTCCAGCGTCAGCACAATTACTCCCGAGCCGTCGTCGCTCGCGAACCCCGTCGGCCGCTTGTCCCCGCCCTTTACGAAGCTGATGACGAGCTTCGTGTTCTTGTCCTCGAACTTGTAGATGCCGGGCGACTTCTCGCCCTTCTCCGCGAACAGGTCGATCTCGTGCGGGGCCTTGCTCGCGTCGATCTTGATCGAGCCGGTGCCCTTGTTCCCGCTCGCCGGGTCGCCCTCGACGAAATCGGCCTTCGTCCCGGCGAACGTGAACTGGAGCTTGATCCCGTCTTGCGCCTTCCCGCCGGCCACGGCCTTCACCACCTTCCACGTCCCCTGAAACGGTGCGAGGTCATCCTTCTTGTCGTCGGCGCGCGCCGGCGCGACCAGCAGGCCGGCGAGCAGAGCGAACCGAATCATGGCGTCCCCCATTGGTAGCAGCGCCCGCGCGGCGCGCGGGCCTCGGTACAGTGTACGCGCTCGCGGGCGTCTTACGCCTTCGTGAGGAAGTCCCAGCCCTTGCGGTACTCCTTGCTCACCAGCTTCGTCGCCTTCTCCGAGTTCGCGAACCGCAGTTCGGCCGCGTCCCATTCGAGCTTCGTCCCGGCGAACCGTACCGCGATGTTCCCCAGCAGCATCGTTTCCGTCAGCCGCGCGGCGTAGTCGAAGTTGGACGACGCCAGCGCCGGCTTTCCGGCCACGATCGCGTCGTACCACTCCTTGCTTCATGTGCGGGTCGTTGTCCGCGTCCACCCCCGCGGGCAGTTTTTCGGGCTTGGTCGTCTGAACGCCCTCGAAGTCCTTTTCCGGGGTCAGGCGGAACTTCGCGCCGTAGTCGTTGGGGCTGAACAGGGTGCCCTTCTCGCCCACGAGGATCGAGCCGCTGTCGGCCAGTTTCTCGCCCTTCTTCAGCAGCTTCGCGATCAGGTCTTCCGGCAGCACGAGCTTGCCGTCGCGCTTCCCCTCGTACCAGTGGAGCGTGCAGGGCGGCAGCGCGCCGCGCGCGGGGAACATGTATTGGATGTGACCCCACGCGGGGAACGTCTCGGCGTTGATCTCGCCGGCTTCCGCCACCACCGCGGTCGGGGCGTCGAGCTTCAGCGCGCGGAACGCCATGTTCGCGGTGTGGCACGCCATGTCGCCCAGCGCGCCGGTGCCGAAGTCCCAGTACCCGCGCCAGTCGTGCGGGTGGTACGCGCCGCGCGTCGCCGAGGTCATGGCGAACGGCCGCATCGGGGCCGGGCCGATGAACTCGTCCCAGTGGACGTGTTTCGGCACCGGCGCTTCCTTCGGCCGCGCGGTGATGTCCGGCGACTGCTTCCAGTAGTGGGCCGGGCGGTTCGTCCAGACGTGCGCCGCGCGGATCGCGCCGAGCGCGCCGCCGTGGACCAGTTCCACCGCGCGGCGCAGGCCGTTGAGCGCCGACCCCTGATTGCCCATCTGCGTACACACCTTCTCCTTCGCCGCCACCTCGCGCATCAGGCGGGCCTCGAAGACCGTGTGCGTCAGCGGCTTCTGGCAGTACACGTGCTTGCCGGCGCGCATCGCCAGCACCGCGGCCGGGGCGTGCGAGTGGTCCGCGGTGGACACGGTCACCGCGTCGATGTGCTTCGCCATCTCGTCGAACAGTTTGCGGTAGTCGAAGTACTTCTTGGCGCTGGGGAACGCCTCGCCCTTCAGGTTCAGGCGCTCGCCGTCGATGTCGCAGAGCGCGACCACGTCCATGAACTTGCCGGCGTGGTCGATGTCGCTGCTGCCCTTGCCGCCGATGCCGATCCCGGCGACGCGGACCTTGGCGTTCGCGCCGTACGCGCGGCGCGCGGACCCGGCTTCGGCGGTGAGGAAGTAGCCGAGCGCGCCCAGTTGGAGCGCGCGGCGGCGGGTGACGGTGCGGGCCATGAGAGAGGCTCCTTCGGGGTGGGAAGGAACCAAGCGTAACCGACCCGGCGCGTGCCGTCTACGGGCCGCAGAGTAGGAGGCACACTCCGTGTGCCGGCGCTTCGCACCTCAGAAGCGCCTTGGGGATCGCGAACGCGCGTTGGAACGGTTCACCCACGGCACACGGGGTGTGCCTACTACGCTGTGGCGTCAGGTGTGGACCGCGTCGAAGGCGACGAGCGCGGCGGGGCCGAACGCCATCACCGGGAGCCACGCGGCCAGCGTCGCCGGCAGCACGTCTTGGTCGCCGAGGTACTTGCACACGATCACGAACATGAACTGCGACGACGACAGCGCGAGGCACAGCCCGGCGCTCAAGATCACCGGCCGGTTCGGGTTCCACAGGATCACCGCGATCCCCAGCACCACCATGACCGCGCCGACCAGCGGGCGCGTGAGGCGCGTGTGGAACAGAACCGCGATCTTGGTGCGGCGGCGCGGCTCCGGGTCCGCCAGCATCCCCCGCAGTTCGCTCGTGGACGAGTAGAAGTACCACGTCCCGCCGCGGCACACGGCGTCGTAGTCCGCGTCTTCGACTTTCAGGAAGAAGCGCCCCGTGGCGAGCGCCGTCAGGTTCGTGGGCAGCGGCCCGTCGAACGCCTTCGGCTCCGTGCGCGTGAGCACCCAGCCCCCGGTCAGCGGGCCGTCGCCCTTCGGCACGTACACGCCCTCGCCCGCGGTCATGTGCAGCATCCCGCTCGGCGAACTTTCGGGGAACGTCAGGTTCATCCGCTCGACCTTGCGGTCCCTGCGGTACCCGACGAACCCCTCGATGTGGACCCCGCTCCGGTCGTACGCGCCCATGATCATCTGCGCCCGCGCGCCCTGTGGGTCGTCGCGCGCGGTCATCAGTTCGTCGGCCACTTCGGGGATCACGTACTGCTGGTTCAGCGGGGTCAGGCTCAGCGTGAGGGCCGCGCCGAACAGCACCGGGCGCACCGCCCGGCGCGTCGGGATGCCGGCCGAGAGTTGCGGCAGCAGTTCGTTGTTGCGCTGCATCCACGCCACCGTGAACGCCGCCGCGGACAGCGTGAGGAACTCGGCCATCATGTCGAACACTTGCGGCACGCGGTTCCCGTAGTACCGCACGATGTGAACCACGGACTCCTTGAACCCGCCGGGCTTGTTCACGAAGTCGTCCACGTGCGTGAACAGGTCGAGCACCGTGTACAGCCCGATCAGGCTCAGGCACACGATCGCGTACGAGCGCAGGTAGGTGAGTAACAGGACGCGGTCGAGGGTGGTAATCACCGCCGCCCCCCTTCCGCCGTGGCGGTGCCCGCGCCGGGCGCGCCGCGCGCGTGCCGGCCCTTCGGCTTATAGTTCTGCACGAACTGGACGACGAAGTCGTCGCGCTCGCTCGCCGCCACGAACCCGTACCCGTTGGCCCGCAGCTCGCGCAGCGCCTCGCCCGCGCTCCACCCGTGGTACTCCATCCGGTAGATCGCGGTCAGCCGCCCCGTGCGGTGCAGCCCGGCCTTGCAGTGCAGCAGGATCGGGTAGTTCGATTCCTTCTCCAACAGTTCGAGCCACTGCTTCACGGCCGGAGGCTCGTCGTCGAGTTTGTTCCCCGGCGGGAGCACGTCCGGCGTGAGCAGCACGTACCGCGCGCCGAGCCGCTCGCACAGCTCGCTCTCCAGAACCTTGCCCTTCCCCATCCACGCGTCCGGCAGCAGCGGGTCCGGCTGCTCGTGCTGCAGGTTCACGACGGTCTTGATGCGGTACGTTTCGATGGCCTCGCGGAACCCGTTCGCGGTCATCTGCCCGGAGCGGTACAGCCGCCCCGGATCGACCTCGCGGAACCGCTTCGCGTGGATGTACTGCGCGCGGTACAGCACCAGCGGCGGCGCGACCGCGACCGCGGCGGCGCACGCGCCGAGCGCGTACTGCAAGACCAAACGTCGGGTCGGCATCCGTGCCGTCGCCTACCGGGGTGAGAGTTTCGAGGGCCACACAATACCCACCCGCCCGGCGCTGTCAACCGCGACCGCGCGCCGGCGCGCACCCGAAGTGGCGCGGAATCGAAATCGGTTGCACAACGCCCGCCTTCTCTTGTCGGACCGGCTGGAAGCCGGTCCCTTTTCCGAACAGGCTGGAGGCCCGTTCGACCAGCAGTGGCACAACTTCAACGTCGGTTGCACAGCGCCCGCGGCCCCCTCGGACCGCCCCGAAGTTGCAAAACGGAAAATCCTAGTACAACAAGCCGATATTAGAATGAGGCCCGCGAGCGCGCCGCCGAAGTTGCAAATCGTTCCGCTCTGGTACAACTGGCGCATATGAGAATGTCCCCTCTTCGTGGTGACGCGCGGTGCGCGAGACCTAGCAAATAGTATACGCGCGTTTTAATGAAATCAAGATCAGTAGTCGCGCTACAGGAATAAATCCGCGGCGAAGCTCTTCCACCCGCGGGCGAGGCGGTGGTAGCGCCCGCCGAGCAGGTGCTTCGCCGCGGGCCACGCGCGCCACAGCCGAAGGCCGGCGCGCATCGCCGCCTGCGACCGCGCGAGCGCGACCTTGTCGCGCGTGAGGGCGAGCAACCGCGGGTCGCGCACGCGGGGGCCGAGCGCGGCCAGCCGTTCCGCCGCCGCCTCGAACCGGTCCGCGACGCGCGCGAAGTACGCCGCGTCGAACCGCCGCGCCGCGCCGACCTCGCGCCGCACCGTTCGCGGTTCGGAACCGATCTGCTGGTCGGGGTGTACGCGGTACAGCGTGAGGGGGTCGTCGATGAGGCGCACCGCCGCGAGCGCGCCGCCCGCGAACGCGAACCACGCGTCGTGGCCCCACCCCGGCGGCACGGGCAACAGGGCGTCGCGCAGGCCCGCGCGCAGCGCGAGCGCGGCCCCGGTCAGCGTGTTGTACCGGAGCCACAGGCGCGGCCCGAACCCGGCGCGGACGTGCGCGCGATCGGCGCGCGCGAACGGCAGGTCGGCCCACACGCGCCGCCCGGTCGCGGAGCCGGTCGCGTCGATCACCGCGAGGTCGGAGGCGACCAACCCCGCGCCGGCATCGGCCTCGAACTCGGCCGCGAACCGGGCCACCTTCTCCGCGGCCCACACGTCATCTTGGTCGCACAAGAAAATGAGGTCGCCGGTGCACAGCCCGACGGCGCGGGCGAAGTTCGCGCTGGTGCCGACGTTCGCCGCGCCGCGCTCCACGCGCACCGCGAACGGGGCCTCGCGCGCGAAGGCGTCGAGCAGGTCCGCGGTGCCGTCGGTGGAGGCGTCGTCGCGGGCGATCACTTCGTCCGGCGCGCGCGTCTGCCGCGCGAGCGACGCGAGTTGTTCGCGCAGGAACCGCCCGCCGTTGAACGTGCCGAGGGCCACCGAGACGCGCATCGGGGGGAATCTACGCGCCGCGCCGCGAATGGCGAGTGCGAACGCGCGCGCCCGGCATAGGCTGAATGCAACCGAGGAGGGCGCGCCGTGGCCGATTCGCCGTGGGTCGTTGACGTGACGATGGAGAACTTCCAGCAGGTCGTCGTGGACGGCTCGGCCGCGCGCCCGGTCGTGCTCGACTTCTGGGCACCGTGGTGCGGCCCGTGCCGGCGGCTCGCCCCGATGCTGGAGCGCCTCGCCGCGGAGGGGAACGGCGCGTTCCTGCTCGGCAAGGTCAACACCGACGAGCAACCGGACCTCGCGCAGGCGTTCCAGATCGAGGGCATCCCGGCGGTGTTCGCGGTGCGCGACGGCAAGGTCGCGAACCAGTTCACCGGCCTGCTGCCGGAGGACGAACTGCGGACGTTTCTCGGCGACCTCGGCGCGCCGGCCGCGCCGGCCGCGCCCGCGGAGCCGTCGCCGCTGGAGCGCGCACAAGAACTGGAGGCGCGTGACCCGTCGGCCGCGGCCGGCGCGTACCGC
>VGZJ01000337.1 GCA_016872595.1 Planctomycetota bacterium | reverse complement strand
CGGGCCAGCCCCGCGGCGACCTCCTTGTGCGGGATCGTCACGCTGTACCCGCTCACCGGGATCTGCTCGTACGTTTCGATCGCCTGCGGCAACTGGCCCCGCGGCACCCGGAACGGCAGGTACAGCGCGTCCACACCCAGTTTCTGGTACACGTGGTTGTGCAGCAACGGGCTGAGGCTCTGCGCGAGCGGGTCGCCCACCACGCCGAACACCTTCGTGTTCGGGTTGATGGCCCGCACGTTGTAGGTGGTGCGGAACTCGTCGAGGCTCGGCAGCCCCGGCGCGATCCCGCGCTCCTTGTTGAACGCGGCGTAGATCCACGGCGCGCCGAACTTGAGCGCGAGGAACCGCGTCGGCTGGCCGACGTCGCCCATGCAGAACGCGACCGTCGGCTTCGGCGCGGTGCGCTGCAGGTGCAGCACGCGGGCCACGTCGTCGGCCGAGTGCGCCGTGACCGCGAGTTTGTACACGTCCGCGTCCTGCTTCAACATGTTCGCGTAAATGTCGTCGAGGTTCTGCGGGGTCTCGGCGGTGTTGTGGTAGCTGACGATCCGCTTGACCGGGCCGAACCGCGGCACCGTGCCGGCGATGTCCGTTTCCAGATCGACCCACTCGAACGCGCCCGACACGATAGCTTGGCGCAGGAGCATCATGCGCTCCGGCTCGGTGCCGTTGTACCGGCCCCCGTCCGCCGGGCGGCGCAGCGTCGCCACCCACGGGCACTGCTTGAGCGGGGTGAGGCGCTTGAAGTCCACGGCCTTGGCGAGGAAGTCGAGCCGCAGTTCGATGAACTTGGCCCCCCGCTTCACGGCCTCCTGAAGTTCGGCCACCACCATCTTGTGGCGCGTCCGGCCGATCACGACGAGTACGCGGTCCGACATGGGAACCCCTTCGGGGGACGGTTCGCGGCCCACCGACCGGCGAACACGAACACCTACCAAGTTAGCGTGCCGCGCCCCGCCGCGGGAGAGTGTAGCGCGCCGAAAACGAGCGAAACCCAAGCCGCGGGCTTGGGTTTCGGCTTCATACTCTTTTCATCGTCGCGCCGCGGAGCCGGGCTACACCTTGCTCGCTTCCTTGTACATGACGTGCCGGCGCACGACCGGGTCGTACTTGCGGAGCGAGATGCGCTCCTTACTGTTGTTGCGGTTCTTCTGCGTGAAGTAGCAGTGATCGCTGGCCTCGCTCTTCAGCTTGATGACGCTGCGGGCCTCTTTGGACTTCGCCATGGGTTCGCCCTCGTGGGGGTGTACGCGCGGGTCAGACGGGCATGATAGCGGGCGAAGGGCGGAACGGGGAGGGCGCTACTTCTTCGGCCCCGGTTTCTCGACCCGGTTGTTCTCGACGAGCCCCTCGCCCGCGGGCGCGGTCACGCCCGTGTGCAGCGCGTCCGACGTGAACACGTTGCCCGTGACGACGGGCGGCGCGGACGGCTGCGACACCCGCACGCCCGTCTGCCAGTAGTCCGAGACGGTGTTGTCCAGCACCGTGACCGCGGCCTTGTCCGCCACCAGTGCGTGCCGCCACCCGCGTACCGTGTTCTTGACGAGCGCGACGTTCGCGCCCGGCAGCGCCCACACCGCGAACTGCGGCGGCCCGGCCTTCCGGAGCGCGGGGCAGGTGAACGCGTTTCCGGTCGCGCGAACCGTGCCCTCCGTGCGAATGCCCGCGACCCCGCTCCCGGTAATCGCGTTGTCGGAGAACTCGGCTTCCGCGCCCTTGAACACCATCACGATTGGCGAGAGCCCGTCCGTGTGCGCGAGTTCGTTGCCCGCGGCGCGCACGGTCCAGCCGGTGTGGACCCCGATCGCGACCGTGCCGTTTTCCAGCACCTTGTTGTTGGTGACGGTCGCGGTGCCGGAGGTACACTCCTCGAACCCGATCCCCGCGGTCTTGTTGTGGTGGACGTGGTTCCCTTCGACGACCGACTCCACATCGCCCCAGTGCCCGATGCCGGCCAGTTCGTTCTCGTAGCACTCGTTCTTGAGTACCGTGGCGCGCGCGCCGTCGCGGAGGCCGATGCCGGCCTGCTTGTTCCGGTAGCACACGTTCTCGGCGATGGTGGGGCGCGCGCCGTCGCACCCGATCCCGGCCAGTTCGTTCTCGTAGCAACAGTTCTTGCGGATCACGGGCGCGGCGGCGTCGCGGCACCCGATCCCGGCCATGCCGTTCTGGTAGCACACGTTCCCCTCGACGGTGGGGGCCGTGCCCTTCATCCGGCACCCGATCCCGGCGCGCCGGTTCTTGTAGCACGTGTTGTTCCGCACCAGCGGCTTCGCGCCCTCGCGCGCGCCGATGCCGGCGCGGACGTTGTCGAAGCACTCGTTCTCGATGACGAGGCCGGCCGAGTTCCGGTTCCCGATCCCGCCGCGCAGGTTGTTGTAACAGCGGTTGCCCCGGACCACGGGGGTCGCGCCGTCCGCGATCCCGATCCCGCTGCCCATGTTCCGGTACGCGACGTTGCGCGCCACGACCGAGGCGTTGCGCGCGCCCTTCGCCCCGGTGCAGCCGATGCCGGCGCGCCCGTTGTCGCGGACGATGTTGTTCGTCACGGTGGCCGTGACCGCGGGTACCGCGACCGCGGGGAACTCGCCCGCCCCGACCGCGCCGCGCGCGTCCGGCAGGTTCTCGCCGCGCTCCGCGTAGTGCTTGTCGTACTCCTTCTGGTCGAACGTGCCGACGTTCGTGACGGTGAACCCGTCGAGGGTCGAACCTTCGGCGAGGACGGCCGCCGGCCCCTTGGCGTCCGCACCGCCGCCGTCGATGATCGTGGCCTCGGCGCGCTTGAGGCCGAGCGCGCCTTTGGCGTCGTCGCCCGCGCTCTTGAGCGCGACGCGCGGCTTGAGCGCGACGCGTTCGCGGTACGTGCCGGGGACGACCACGACCGTGTCGCCGGGGGCCGCGGCGTCGATTGCCGCCTGAATCGTCTTGTGGTCTTTGGGAACGTGCAGGGTGCCGGCCGTGAGTGAACCCGTGCCGACGACGAGCAGGAAGAGGGGAGCGAGCAGTCGTGCGGCGGTCATGTCCGGGCCTCTGGGGAGTGGCCGGATGCTACGCCCGTCGCAAGAGCGCGTCAACGGGCGCGGCGCACGGTTGCGCGCCGCGCCCGCTGAGCGAACGTGTTACACCACGTCGGCGAGCTTGTGCAGTTCGTCGTCGATGGCCGTCAGTTCGGTCTCGCCCGCGGCCAGTTCCGCGCGGAGCTTGTCCAGCCGCGCGGCGGCGTCCGCGTGCGCCTTCTCCTTCAGCGCGAGCGTCTTCCGCAGGTCGGTCACGGCCTGCTCGGTGTAGCACGCCTCCTTCTCCGCCTTCTGCACCTCGTCCGGCAGCTTGCGCAGCCGGCTCTCGAGCAGAATCTGGTCGGAGATGAGTTGGGCGCGCGTCGCGCGGGCCTTCGCCCGCGTCACGACGGCGGTGTCGCTCGTCACCGCCGCCGGTGCCGCGACCGGGACCGGCACGACCGTGACCCGCGTCGCCGCGACCTCGACCGACTCGCGCAGCGACTTGCCCTTCAGCTTGTGGTACACGATGGTGATCAGGAACGTGCCGAGCGCGACGAGCACCGGGACCGGGTTCGCCTCGACCCCGACCCACAGGCGCAGCGCGGCCGCGGCGAACCGCTCGACGAGCGGCGCGAACTCGTCCGGCTGCACGGCGTAGGTCGTGCCCACGGCCGCCGCGACGCCCATCGTTGCCAGCGCGAAGATCTTCTTCATGGTGCTTCTCCTTCGATGTGCGTCCGGCTGACGTGCGACCCGAACCCGAGCGCGGAAGCGGACGTTGCATCGGAGAGAGAGCGTCGGATAACAAAGAGGTTCGCCGGATTCCGCGCGGAATTACCTTCGCCGCTTGCGGCTTCGCGCGCGCGCTCGTAATCTGCGTGCAGCTTCCACCACTCGCGTCACAGAGCCTCTCCATGAGCACCAAGCGCGTGCGCGTCGGCATCGTCGGCCTCGGGTTCGGGGCCGAGTTCATCCCCATCTATCAGGCGCACCCGAACGCGGAGATGCACGCCGTGTGCCGGCGCAACCGGGCCGAACTCGATGCCTGCGGCGACAAGTTCGGCATCCCCAAAGAGCGCCGCTACACCGACTACGCGGAGATGCTCAAAGACCCCAACCTCGACGCCGTTCACATCAACAGCCCGATCCCCGATCACGGGCCGCAGACGATTGCGGCGCTCAAGGCCGGTAAGCACGTCGCGTGTACGGTGCCGATGGCGACCAGCAAGGAGCAGATCAAGGAGATCGTCGAGTTGCAGCGCAAGGTCGGGAAGGTGTACATGATGATGGAAACCGTCGTGTACGCGCGCGAGTACCTGTTCGCGAAAGACCTGTACGACCGCGGGGTGCTCGGCCGCATCCAGTTCCTGCGCGGCAGCCACCAGCAGGACATGGACGGCTGGCCGGGCTACTGGCCGGGCCTGCCGCCGATGTGGTACGCGACCCACTGCGTCAGCCCGTGCCTCGCGATCCTCAGCACGCCGGGCAAGCCGGCGCTGGCGGAGAGCGTCGTGTGCCACGGCAGCGGGCGCATCCGCGAAGAGTACATTCCCATCTACGGCTCGCCGTTCGCCGTCGAGAGCGCGACGTTCAAGATTCGCGGCAGCGACGTGTGCGCCGAGGTGACGCGGAGCCTGTACGACACCGCGCGGCAGTACCGCGAGAGCTTCGACGTGACCGCGAGCAACGTGAGCTTCGAGTGGCAGCAACTCGAAGGCGAGGAACCCGTTCTGCACATGCGCGGCCTGCCGGAGCACCAGATTCCACGCCGGGTGAAGGTACCGGACTTTGCCGGGCGGCTGCCGGACCCGATCCGCAAGTTCACCGGCGCGATCCACGACGCGACGCACCTGAGCTTCGTGCAGGGCGGCGGGCACGGCGGCAGCCACCCGCACCTCGCGCACAACTTCCTGATGGCCGTGCTGGGTACGCAGCCGGCGTTCCCCGACGCGCCGACCAGCGCGAACTGGACGCTCGTGGGCATCTGCGCCCACGAGAGCGCCCTGAGCGGCGACCGCGTCGCGATCCCGATGTACTGAGGGCGAACCAAGAATTGCCCCACGATAAGCGCGGACAAGACACGATCCAGACAAGAGGCAGAGAACGATTGCTCTCTTGCCTTCTGTCTGGATCGTGTCTTGTCCGCGCTTATCGTGCGGCTGTTCTCTTACTTCTTCGTCGGGGGCGGGGCCGGGTCCGCTTTGTCCGCGGGCTTCTTCGGGTCGGTCGCCTTCGGATCGACGGCCTTCGGGTCGGGCTTCTTTTCCTCCGGCTTCTTCTCTTCCGGCTTCTTCTCTTCGGGTTTCGGAGCGGGCGGCTTGGGCGGTTCGATCTTGGGCGCGGCGGTGTTCAGGTCGCCGAGCTTCTCGCCGCCGGCGCGCGTGCCGAGCGCGAGGAACACCTCTTTATCGATGTCGGCCGGGAGCCAGCGCACCGAGCCGTCGGCCATGAGCGCGTAGGTGCCGGACTTGCGGCCGCCGCGCCCGTCCGGGTGGTCGTACTTGAACGCGGCCATCGGGTCGTCCTCGTCCAGCCCGCGGACCGTCGCGCCGCCGCCCGCGATCCACGGCTGTTGCAGCCCCGGCGGGGTTTGCAGCATGTAGATCGTGTTCGACAGGCCGTCCTTCACGTCTTCGGGCTTCGACCCCCACCCGTAGCCGGTGATGCCGACCTTGTCCTTGTAGTCCGGGGCGTCCGGGTTCGCGCGGGCGATGTTCAGCCCGCAGCCGGCGACCGCGACGTAGTTGGTCGCGCCGAACGCGTGGTCCGGGGCGAATGGCGAACTCGCGCGCCACGCCGACTGCGGGTAGTACGGCACCAGCAGTTCCGGTACCCACTCGCCCGCCGGCGAGAGGTTATCGACCACGATAGGGCCGGGCTTGTCCGGGGCCCGCGGGTCGGCCGGGCCGCGCTCGAAGGCGTACCACTCGCGGCGCGCGTCCACGCGCGCCGCGAGGTCACCGCGGCCGAGGTGCGGGAGCAGTTCGTGGAACAGGCTGACGCGCTGCACCGGCGGGTACTCGAGGCCCAGCCGGGCCGGGTCGGTCGCGGGGCGGTGCGCCGTGCCGCGCGGGTACATCTGCTGCGCGTCGCGCGCCTTCGGCCCGGCCGCAGCTGCCGCGTGCCACGAGAACTCCGACGCGAAGATCGCCATCGTCCCCTTGATCTTGTTGGTCGCGCCCGCGATCCGCGGCATGACCGTGCTCGTGTACACCTCTTCGGTCCAGTTCAGGTCGATCGCGATCACGACCTCTTTGTCGAAGAGGGCGAGGTCGATGTGTGACGGGATCGTGTCGGGCTGCTTCGGGTCGGTCGGATCGGGTCCGGGTCCGGGTCCGCCGGGTCCAATGGGTCCGGGGCCACCGGGACCGCCCGGCATGGGCGGCGGGCCGCCACCGGGGAGCGTCGGCGGCATCCCACTGGGTCCGCCACCGGGCATCGGGGGCGGGCCGCCCGGCCCGGT
>VGZJ01000336.1 GCA_016872595.1 Planctomycetota bacterium | reverse complement strand
GGTTCGTGGACTCCGCACCATGCGGCATCCACGAATGCTCCATCTGAACCTCAGTTCCGCTGAAGCGAAAGCCCTAACTCGCCAATCTCTAACCAGTTCGGCAAGTCCAAGATGGCAACAGCACTGGGGCTGTCCAACTCCTACGACTCCTACGCCCTGTTCCGCGGGTTCGCACTCAAGGTCACGCCGGACGGCAAAACCAAGGCGGTCGCGAGCGGGATGCGCAGCCCGGGCGGCATCGGGTACAACGAACACGGCGCGCTGTTCTACATCGAAAGTCAGGGGCCGTGGAACTGCTCGTGCAGCCTGAAGGCCGTCACGCCGGGGAGCTTCATGGGCCACCCGGCGAGCTTCAACTGGTACAAGTACGCTCCGGAAATGGGCCCCGTGCCCACCGCGCCGAAGTCCGGAACGCGGATCGTCACCGAGAAGGAGCGGGTAAAGCAGCTCACGCCCTACGCGGTGGTGTTTCCGTACATCCGCATGGGCCGGTCGATCACCGGGTTCGTGGTGGACGGTACGAAGGGCAAGTTCGGCCCGTTCGAGGGCCAGATGTTCCTCGGCGATTACACGCAGTCGCTCATCATGCGCGCCACCACCGAGCAGGTGAACGGCGTGTGGCAGGGTGCGTGCTACCCGTTCCGCGAGGGGCTTTCGACCGGCATCCTGAACGTCTCGTTCACCAAAGAGGGCAACCTGCTGTGCGGCGGCACCAACCGCGGGTGGCCGGTGCGCGGGATCAAGCCGTTCGCGCTGGAGCGCATCGACTGGAGCGGCAAGATGCCGTTCGAGATCAAAACGATCAGCATCGAGCCGACCGGGTTCAAAGTCGCGTTCACGAAGCCGGTGGACGCCGCCACGGGAAGCGACCCCAAATCCTACCGCCTGGGTACGTTCACGCACCCGTACCACGGCGGGTACGGCGGTCCCGAGATCGAGCAGACGACGCCCGCCGTCGAGAGCGTGAAACTCGCTTCCGACGGCCTCTCCGCGACACTCATGCTGGACAAACTGATTCGGGGTCACGTGTACGAGTTCGACCTCAGGGCGTTACGCTCGCGGGACAAGGACGAACTGCTGCACCGCAACGCGTACTACACGTTGAACGAGATCCCGAAGGCGAAGTGACCGTGCCCTTCGTGAGCCGACCGAGGATTCAGGCATGTTGGCCCGCCGCTTTGCCGCGTTCGCGCTTCTCGGACTGCTGTCGCCGGGCGCGGCTCCGGCGCGCGCCGCCGATCACCCGGTGCCCGAAAGCCCGCTGTGGCTCACCTACCCCGGCGGCGAGGGACCGGGAAAGGGTAAGCACGTCGTCCTGATCGCGGCCGATCAGGAGTACCGCAGCGAGGCGGCGCTGCCGATGCTCGCGAAGGTGCTCGCGACCCACCACGGGTTCCACTGCACCGTGCTCTTCAGCGTGAACGACAAGGACGAAGTCGATCCCACCAAGAAGATCCGCTGGGAGGACAAGACCGTCACGCACAACGTCCCCGGTCTGGAACACCTCGCGAAGGCCGATCTGGTCATCCTCTTCAGCCGCCTGATCTCGTTGCCCGATGCCCAACTGAAACACGTTTACGAGTACCTCGACGCGGGGAAGCCGATCATCGGCATCCGCACCGCGAACCACGGGTTCCTAGGCTTCGAGTACAAGAAAGACGGCAAGAAAATCGACTTCGGCGAGGACGTGCTGGGCGGCTCGTTCCGCAGCCACCACGGGCGCTGGCAGGCGGACTCGACCCGCGGCATCATCGTCGAGAAGAACAAGGACCACCCGGTGCTGAAGGGCGTCAGTGACATCTGGGGCCTCACCGACGTGTACCGCACGTTCAAGGAGGGCGGGGGCCTGCCCGCGGGTTGCACGGCGCTCGTTGACGGGCAGCCGCTCAAGGGCCGCAAGCCCGACGACGCGCCCAACCCCGACCTGATCGCGCTCCCGGTCGCGTGGGTCAAGACGTGGACGGGCAACGCGGGCAAAACGGCGCGGGTGTTCCACACCACGATGGGCAGCGCGGAGGACTTCCGGAACGCCGGGTTGCGCCGGCTGACCGTGAACGCCTCGTACTGGTGTCTGGGGCTGGAAGAGAAGATCGACCCGCGGTCGAAGGTGGACATCGTCGGCGAGTACAACCCGCCGGGTAGCGGGTTCGACTACGCGAAGCTCAAGGTCGTGCCGCGCAAGCCCAGCTACTACAAGTGACCGCAAGTGCCGTCGCGCGCGGTCACTTCTTGTCGGGTTCGTAGACGAAGGCCTTGTCGTCCGCCGGCAGCACCCAAACGTTGCGGAACTTCACCGGGTTGCCGTGGTCTTGCAGGAACACCGGACCTGTCATCGTCTGCTTTTGCTGATCCCGGATCTTGTCCAAGTACGGGGTGTTGCCGAACCGGAACGGGTGGAACGCGGACTTCGGTTCGCCAAACCGCGCCCCGTACTGGACTTTCTTCCCGTTGAACCAGACGGTGACGGTCCCGTCCTCGGTGATCTTGCCGGCCGCGTCGCGTCGCGGAGCGCGGTACCGGATGTCGAGTACCTGCCACTCGCCCGGCTTGCGGCACGCGTTCTCGCTCGGCGGGGAGAACCCGTACAGCGCGCCCGCGTCCTCCTGGGTGACCTTCGCCTTGCCGAACGAGTTCAGAATCTGCACCTCATAGTTCCCGTGGATGTAGACGCCGCTGTTACCGTCCCCCTTCTCCGGGAGCAGGAATTCGACGTGGATGTCCGCGTCTCGGAAGTGTAGCTTCGAGACGATGTGGTTCTTGTTCCCTTTGGGCGTCGAGACGACCACACCGTCTTCGACAGGCCAGTTGACCTTCTCGCCCGCCATGTTCAAGAACGAGTGGTTCCCCTTGCCGTCGAGCAGCACGGTCGCGCCCTTCGGCGGCGCGACCGGGAGCGTGCTCTGGTCCGGCTTGAACTCGGGTTCGGCGGCGACTTGCCACAGTTTGCCGAGCAACTCAAACATGTCCGGGTCGTGCTTCTTCAACTCGTCGCGGGTGAACGGGAAGAAGTCGTTGCGACCGAAGTACGCCTCGGTCGCCTCCGCGAAGTACTCCATGGGGGTCGTCATCGCGTAGGCCTTTTCGAACGTGTTCGGCCGGCCGTTGCCGAAGTGCCGCTCCACCTTGTCGTACTTGCCCGACTCCTTCGCCCGGGTGTATGCGGCGACGATCTCCGGGTTGCCGAACCCCTTGGGCAGTTCGCGGTCGTGGTAGCCGTGCGCGAGTTCGTGCAGCACGAACCACGGCATGCGGTTTACCTCGACTTCGAAGGTGCGGACATCGGTGAACTCAACGGCCTTCGCCATCGCCGGGTCGCGGCCGTTCTTGCGCAGCCAGTCCGCGCCGGGGTGGTACTCGGCGACCGGCCGCACGCCCGGGTATTCGGGGTTGAAGTACAGCGGCACCTTCTGAAGTTTCGCCACGGCCGCCTTCGGCACCACTTTCGTGATCTCGTCCAGTTGCTTGTCGAGCAGTTCGATCGCCTTTGCGGTCGATCGCGCGTCCGCGGCGAGCAACTCGCGGTTGATGTGCAACGTCCAGCCGCGGAGAGTCCGCGTCTCGTAGACGGGGTCCGGCGCCGGCGCGTGCGGGGACTGCAGGTTGTCGCGGAGGAACCGCGTCATCGTTTCCATCAGGTGCTGGTCGGTGTTCCGGCCCTCGCGGATGGCGTGGCTCCGGTTCGGGTACGGCAGCACGCTGAACCGCTTCCCCTTCGCGATCAGTTCCTCCATCAGTCGCTCGGTGCCTTGGTAGTGGCAGTTGTCGTCGCCGGTACCGTGAACGAGCAGCAGGTTGCCCCGCAGCTTGCCGGCGTGCGTGATCGGGGAGCCGTCGCGGTACCCGGCCGCGTTGTCCGCCGGCAGCCCCATGTACCGTTCCTGATAGATCGAGTCGTACAGCGTCTGGTCGGCAACCGGGGCGATGGCGATGCCCGTGCGGTACAGGTCCGGGTGCCTAAAGAGGGCGTTTAGAGTCATGCTCCCGCCGCCGCTCCAACCCCACGAGCCGACCCGCGCCGGATCGACGAACGGCCACCGCTTCAGCAATTCGCGCACCGCAGCGGCCTGCTCGGTCGGGGCCACGATGCCGATCTTCCGGTGGACGGACTTCCGCCACTCGCGGCCGCGGGGCACATTGGTGCCGCGGTTATCGACGCTGGCCACGACGAACCCCTGTTGCGCGAGCATCCAGTGCCACAGCCCGCGCGGGCCGGGCCACGCGTCGCGCACGGTCTGGCCGTGCGGCTCGCCGTAGACGTACATGAGCAGCGGGAGTTTCGCCTTCGGTTCGATGTTCGCGGGCTTCATGCTCCACCCGTCCAGCGTGACGCCGTTGCCGATCGGCACCCGCATGAACTCGACCTCTGGCCGTTTCAGCGCGGCCAACTTGCCCCGCAGTTTCGCATTGTCGGTCAGCGTGCGAACCGCGGTGTGATCGCCCGGGCGCACCAGTTCCACCACCGGCGGCGTGGTGAAGTTCGACCACGTATGAACCGCCCACTTCGCGTCGGGGGAGAAGTCGTACTCGTGCCAGCCGGCCTGTTTCGCGGGGGTGAGTTCCTCGGTCTTGCTGCCGTCGAGCTTCGACCGGAACAGGTACCGCTGGGTCGCGTTCTTCGGCGAGGCCGCATAGTACAGCCACCCGCCCGCCTCATCGACCGCCTCGACGGCGATGACGTCGAATTCGCCTTTCGTGACGGGCTGCGGCGGCGAGCCGTCGGCGTGTGCGCGGTAAGCGTGCCGCCATCCGGATCGCTCGCTGAGCCAGAGGAAGCTCTTCCCGCCGTCCAACCACCGCCAGGGATTTTCGTTCTCCAGCCACGAGGCGTCCTTCTCGCTGAACACCTCTTTGGCCTTGCCCGTGGCGGGATCGGCCCGCCACACCCGCAGGTCCGTCTGGAGCCGGTTGAACTGCTGAACCAGAATCTGCGAGCCGTCCGGCGTCCAGTTGGCATGCGGCAGGTAGTGCTCGCGCGGGTCGCCGGGAAGGCCGAGCCACTGCACCTTCCCACCGCCCGCCGGGACCACGCCGAGCCGGGTGGCCGAGTTCTTCTCGCCCACCTTCGGGTACGCGTACGAGGTGATGCGCGGCGATTTGCTGACTACGTTGTCCACCAGATGGAACTCCGCCACGCCGGTGGTGTCGAACTGCCAGAAGAGGAGGTGCTTGCCGTCCGGGCTCCAGCGGAAGCAGTCCCGCAGGTCCAGTTCCTCTTCGTTCACCCAGTCGGAGGTGCCGTTGATGAGGGTCTTCGAGCCGTCGGCGGTGAGGGCGGTAACCTTCAGGGTGTCCACGTCCTGAACGTACAAGTTGTTCGCGCGCACGTAGGCGACCCGCGTGCCGTCCGGCGAGAAGGTGGCGAACATCAGCGACGACGGGGCGGCGTCCCCGCCTAGCTTGCGCAGCTTCCGCGTCGCCACGTCGAGCACCCAGTAGTCGCCGCGGGTGTTGCGCCGCCAGACGCGCTGGCTGTTCGTGTAGATCAGGACACGCGACTCGTCGGCGGACAACACGTAGACGTCCACCGCGAGCGGCTCCTTCGCCCCGCCCGGCACGAACGCCGAGGCCGGGACGACGACCTCCTTCTTACCGGTCGCTGGGTCGTTGCGAACCAACTCGCGGCCGGTCCCGGTGGCAGCCTTTTCGAGGGTGAAGTAGGTCGGTGACCGCTTGCTCCACTGCCGTGCCGGCAACGACTCGGTGCCGAACTCTCCGGCGCCGAAGAGCCGACCGACGCTGAGGTGCGATTCCACGGGGGCGGGATCTTCGGCGCGGGCCGTCGCGCACACGACGAGGCACGCCGTCAGGACGCCCAGCGGCCACCGGGTCGGGTTGCTGTCGCTCATCACGATTCTCCCATGAAGCGATCCACCTGACCTCACCGCGTCGGCGGGTCACTAACGCACGTCCACGACCTGTGGACCGAGCGAGGCCGACACGAACCCGTGCTCCCGGCGCGGCACGCCGTCGGCCGTCTTCTACGTGACGTACCTCTCCGAGCTCAGTTTTTCGGGACCTTTGGTTCCGTGTAGTCCACCACTTTGATCACCGCCTTCAGCTCGCCCTCCAACTTCGCGGTCAGCTTCGCGTCGGAGGCGAGGTTCTTGATCTCGTAGGGGTCGACGGCGAGGTCGAAGACTTCCGTCCACTCCGGGTGGCCGGGGTATTTCACGAGCTTGTGGGTTGCGGTGCGAATGGCGTAACAGGTGGGAACGTTGCCGAGTTCCTTGTAGTACTCAGCGAAGAAAGCCTCGCGCCACTTCTCAGGCTTGCGCCCGGCGGCCAGATCCTTCCAGCTCGCCCCCTGCATCTCCTTCGGCACCTTCACCCCGGCGAGGTCGAGGAGGGTCGGGGCGAGGTCGATGTTCAGCACCATCTCGTCCACGGTCTTCCCTTTGCCGAAAAGCCTCGGGTAGCGGACCAGGAACGGGATGCGCAGGGACTCGTCGTACAGCGCCCGCTTGTCCCCGGAGTTGTGCTCCCCGAGGAAGTAGCCGTTGTCGCTCGCGTACACGACGACCGTGTCGTCGGTCAGCTTCAACTCATCGAGCGCGTCGAGCACCCGGC
>VGZJ01000335.1 GCA_016872595.1 Planctomycetota bacterium | reverse complement strand
GGTCGAGCCGTGGAACTCCAACTTGATCTCGCGGTCGAAATCCACACGCAGGGGGTCATTTCGGCGGTCACCCATTGGGTTCCTCGGTCATTTCGGCAGGAAAGAGGCAGAAACGCTGGGAATCCCAGGGTTCCGGCGCACATGCCGTGCCGAAAGCCGAAGATCATCTGGGAAATATGGGTTCAAAGAAGCTGTCCTCGTCCCACTGCTTTTCCGCCGTCGTCTTGCCCTTGTTGCGCTCGGCCTCGACGGTCTGGCCGATCACGCGGGGGACGAGCGTCTTGAGCCCCTGACCGACGAACTGCCGGACCTCGACCGCCAGCACCTCGGCCGGGTTCATCTGTTCGTTGAGGAACTCGACCACGCGGCGCAACTCTGTCGGGATCACGTCGGCGACGAACACCATGCGGACCTTGCCCGCTTGGAGGTTCGTCTTCACCCGGCCCCAGTACTGAACGGCGTCCTCGGAGCCGATGAGCTTCGTCAACTCGGCGCTCGCATCGACCTGCCGCTCCGCACACCCACGCTCGAACTTGGCGCGGATCGACTCGACGGGCCAGTAGACGACCGCGTTGGCGGCGTAGTCGAGCATCTGACCGACGACCTCGCGGCGGATGCGCGTGTCGATCGACCGCTTCACCTCGACGAGCGTTGGGATCGCGTCCTGATCGAGAAACAGGTGGTCGAGCGACCAGCGGTCGCTCCCGTCTTCCTCGCCGGGGACGCCCATCTCGCGGGACACGAGCAGCCACCGGCGCGGCGCGGCCGCGTCGATCTGATCGCCGGCGAGCAGGTTCGGGTACTTGGCGAGCAGTTCCTGAAGAATGTCCTCCTTGTCGTAGGGTTGCTCGGTCATCTCCACGAGACCGTCTTCTTGGAGGAGGAAGATGCCGCTCATGGTCGCTCCGTGGTGTCCGTCAACTTTGCTGGATCGCAGGAGCGTGCTCGGCTCTCTGCGGCGACAATACGTCTTTCCGGGTGTGCGAGTTGGGTCAGTTCATCGGGTCGCCATCCGGCGTTAGACCCGCGGTCGCGTAGTCGCTGTCCGTTAGCGGCTCGCCACGAACGGCCTCCAGCCACGCGGTCAAATACGGATCGCCCCACGTGAGCAGTCGCACGCCTTCCTTGCCCGGCTGCTCGACCCCGGCGGCGTCCGATGTCGGCCCAGTCGGTGGGTGCCGATCGGCCACCTCGCCACTGAACGTCACCAACACCTCCTCGGTGCTCGCGATCCCCAGCGCGGGCGGGGCGTACGGCCAAGTCACTGCGAGGCACCCGAACGTGCCGTCGTGGGGGACCACGGCCGTGCCCGGCTCTGGTACGCACCGGACCTGCATGCCTTCGGCGGGGTGAGCCAGGCACCAGCGGGCCAGTTCGCCTTGAGAGACCGACGGTCCCGTAGCCGATCCGTCACTGGTGTCGTCGCCGTTGCCGGTCAGCCCCTCGATCGCTGCCGCGACCGCCGGGGCCTGCTTCCGGCGGGCTTCGTCGAGTTGGCGTCGAGCCTCGTCCCGCTCGATCTCACCCTGAGCGAGTTTGCGAAAGATCCGCGGCATCTCCGCGAGGATCGGCTGGAGCGGGCCGACGACGTTCTCGAACACGCCGATCCGGTCCTTCAGCGTCCAGTACGCGTCCTCCTCGATCGTGCCGGTCAGGTACAGGTTGGAGACCACCACCTCCGGGGCCGCCTGGCCGATGCGGTCGATCCGCCCGATCCGCTGCTCGACCCGCATCGGGTTCCACGGCAGGTCGTAGTTGAACAGCGCGGAGAAGTCCTGGAGGTTGAGGCCCTCGGACGCCGCGTCGGTGCCCAGCAGGATGTCGATGGGCCGGGCGTGCGTCCGCTTGCACCGGGCTTTCACGTCGGCCTTGTCCACCACCCGCCACTTGTTCTGTACGGCGTCCCACACCTCGCCGCCCCGCCCGGAATAGCACGCCATCCGGTCGCCGTACTTGGCGGTCAGCTTGTCGCGGATGAAGTCCAGCGTGTCGAGGTACTGAGTGAACACGATCACCCGCCGGTCGGCTGCGAGGACTGCTTTCAGGCGGTCGTCGAACTCGCAGAACTTACTGTCAGTGTCGATCACCCCCAGGTCGGTGATGTACTCGCAGAGGTACAGCCGCTCGGCTTCGAGCCGTGGCCGGCGGTCCGGGTCCGCCCACAGCCGTAGGAGCCGCGCGCGTTCGGCCGCCACGGCCGCCGGCACCGCGGCGTCGTCGTCCTCGTCCTCGCCCTCGGCCAGCGTCTGCCCCAGCCGCGCGGCCTCGTCCATCCCGGCCAGCTCGTGCTGCACGGCCTCGATCAGGTCGCGGCGGCGTTCCAGGCTCAGGCGGAAGGCGGCGAACGAGCTGGCGAGCCGCTTGCGGAACACCGCCATCAGAAACCCGACCCCGGCCTTCTCGGCCGGCTCGACGTCGGCGGACTTGTAGAACTGCCGGCACAACTCGTCGATGCGGTTGTAGAGTTCGCGCTCCGCCTCGGACCGGAACGTGACCGGCACGTCCTCCGGCCGGCGTTCGGCCAAACCCGCCGTCAGGCGGCCCTCACGTTTCAGAACGCGCAGCGTCTCGCGGGTGTGGCGGAACATGTGGACCCCCAGCGGGGTCTGCCGGGCTAGATACGCGGCCAGGCGGTCGGCCTGCTTCGGGAGCAACCCGTCGAGGGCCAGCATCAGCCCCGAACCACTCTGGATCTTTCGCACCACCCCCTGCCACTGGAACGCCGTCCAGTCCTTGGCAACCTCGGACGGAGACAGATCCTGCGCTCCCATGTCGACCGCACGGCGGGTCATCTCGACCACGGCCGCCCGCTCGGCCTTTGCTGTCGCGAACGTCCGCAGCCGGTCGAAGAACCGCTCGAACTCGCGGAGCCGGGACCACGGCCCCCAGCGCGGGTCGTCTACCCCGGCCAAGAGGAGTAGGTCGTGGACTTCGTGCGCGGCGAGTTGCATCGGGGTGGCGGTCAGGAGCCACAGGCAGCGGAACAGGTGCCGGGCCTTCATCTCCTGGAGGAGCTGGAGCAGGAGGTTCGGCTCGTTCTCGTTGAACACCTTCCGCCGGGCGGCGTGGGCCTCGTCCACGATCACCGCGTCCCAGGGCTCGGCCGCCAGCACGCCGGGCATCCGCCCTTCGCGGGCGATCAGGTGCCGGCTTACGATCACGACGCCGTCCTCGGCCCAGGGGGCGTCCGTCTCACGCACCCGCCCGCCGACGTCGTGCAGCATCCGCCCGTCGTAGAACCACGCGGTCAGCGCGAACTTCTCCCGCAACTCCTCCATCCACTGGCGGACCAGGTTCCGCGGGGCGATCAGGAGCACGCGCTTCAGCTTGCCGTTCAGGATGAGCGACCGGAGCACGAGCCCGGCCTCGATCGTCTTGCCGAGGCCGACCTCGTCGCAGAACAGGTACGACCGCGGGAACGTCGCGACCGCCTTCCGGTGGATCGTGCTCTGGTGCGGGAACGGCTCGAACCGCCGCCCGTCCACCCAGATCGGGTCCAGCACCAGCGCGTCCCCGCCCGGCCGCCGCGGTGCGTCGAGCAGCCACTGGGCCTGGATGCGCGTCCGCAGTTCGGTCGGCTCCGGCCCGGCCGCCTTCTGCATTGGGTCGCGGCGGGGCGGGCCGTCGTGCCGCTCGAACGCCTTCAGGTGCTTTTCCACCGCCTTCGGCAGCGGGAGCACGAGCAGGCCGTCGTCCTTCCCCTTCCAGATCTTCTCGAACTCGTCGATTTCGGCTTGGATGTCCTCGCGGTCCAGATCGCTAAACCAACTCCGCTTCACCTCGAACTTCTCGCGGTTGCGCATCCAAGCGGCCCCGGTCTCGTTCACCGATCCTTGAAAACACACGATTTCGCCCGTTGCGGCGTACACGATGCCGGTCTTCGGGTGGAACAGTCCGCCGCCTTGGCCGGGGTAGAGCGGCTGTCGGTTGTGGTCGAGGGGCAGCGCGATCTTCACTTCCAGCAACTTGGTCGACACCATCCACGCGAGAGCGCCGAGCCGGTCGCGGGCGATCTGGTCCTCGGTGGGCTTCCAGCCGATCGGCAGGCCCAACCGGTGACACTCTTCGGGAGTCGGTTCCAGCCGCCGGACAGCGGTGTGCTCCAGCGCGCCGGTCAGCGATTCGATGCCGAGCCGGTACGCCTCGATGTCCTCCGGGCTCCAAGTGGTGCCGGTGATGAGCCGCATCGGGGGCCGACCGACCGGTGGGGCGCTGCGGTTGTTCTCGATGAACGCGGCGAGCCCGGCGGCGATCTGGATGAGCGCCGCCGAATCGAAGTAACCGGCTTGGCGGTCGTAGGCGTACGCGTTGCTCAGGACCGGGATGTAGAAGTCGTTGACGAGCTTGCCGGCTTCGCCGGAGTAGCGACGCGCAAGCGTGAGGTCGCGGAGCGCCATGTGTCACCCCCGCTGGTCGCGAACGACCAGATCCCACGCCCGGCGCGCCTCGGCGGTCGCCTTTCGCCACGGGTCGTCTTCCTTTCGCTTACCGAACGCCCGTTCGAGCAGGTGGAGGGTGACGGCGAACGAACCGCGGAACTCCGGCGCGCCGCCATACCCGCTTCCGCGGAGCCACTTCTTTAGCGGTTCGACGCCCTTGTGCACCTCGTCGCCGCCGGCCATGATCGAGATCGCGTTCCAGACCGCCGCCCCGACGAACTTCGAGAACGTCCGCTCCTCCCAGTCGTCGGCCTCGCGAGCGGCCCGGCCGCGTGCGACCTTCTCGTTTGCGAGCTGACGGCTCAGCAGCAGTAGATCGACGCTCTGGGGCGGCTGGAGGTAGAAGGTCTCCTTGTCAACTTCGATCAGCCGCATCTTCTTGAATACGTCCGGCTCGATGTCGAGTGCTTTCGCGAGGCGGCGTACGTCGTCGCTGTCGGCGGCGTCGCCCTGGAAGGTGTCGAGCCACAGCCACAGAGCCTGAGTGTTCCGGTCTGCGGTGTCGGCGGCGAAGTTCTCGACTGCGTCCGCCGCCTTCTGGCCGAGTTCGGTCAGGATTTGCTCCAACCGGAAACGGCCGACCGCGGCGTATGCCCGCTCCAAGGCGACCGTGAGGTCGATCGGCTTGCCGTTGGTCCCGGTAATCGGCCAGTTCCGCCCCACTTCACCGAGGGTCGGGCCGAGGGCCGACAGGTAGAGGTCGGTGCCGGTGATGCCGTCGCCCTGGAACTTCTCGGCCGCCTTTCGCGCGACCGTCTCCACACGTCCCTGCACCCTATCCCAGTTGCCAACTACGCCGTCTGTCTCGTTGCGCGGGAGACAGAGCAGCAGGACCGTGCTTCGAGCTGCGTCCAGACCGCGGATATTCAAGCTGCTTTCGGCCTCGGTATGGACCGGAATCGACGTGCGAATCTCGAAGCCGGCCTCGATGAGGGCCTTACCCAACGCACGCCACGCCTTGGTCATTTTGTGGTTGAACATCACCACCATGCGGCCCGCGGGGTGGAGGAGTTGCTTGGCCCGGCGGAAGACCGCGGCCATCTTGCCCTCGTAAAACTGCTCCGCGCGGTCGGACACACCGAGCGGCTTTGGGCCAGCGGTTTCGGCCGCCCGCCGTCGCCGTTCGGCGGCCGGCAACTTGCGGTTGTTGTCTCCCTTCACCCCCTCCAACGAGGCGTAGGCTGCGTCGTAGCGTGCCTGCCACGCCTTCTCCTCGCGCTCGGCTTCCTCCTTCCAACGCGTGGCGTTGGCGACCGCCTCGCGGTTCGTCTCAGCGAGTTCTTCGCGGAAGAGGTGTTCGAGACCGGGCCAGTCGCCGAGCGCGCTTGAGCCAGACGTAGAAGAAGTTGGAGAGTTCGCTGTACTGGACGTTGTTGTAATACGGTGGATCGACGCAGATGAGGTGGACGGTCCCCGGAGCCGGCGTCTCCAACGCGGCGGCGTCATTGTTCGTCACCGTGGGGACGATTACTTCCGGTCGGAGATGAACGTCGGTGCTCATCGCGACGGTTTGATCCGAGTCGTGATCGAACTGGTCATCGACTTCCGGTTCCGCGGTTTCGTCCTCTACCTCTTCTTCACTTCCTTCCCCGCTTCCATCTTGAAGGGACACGGCTTCGCCGTGGATTAGATCTGCGAGTTCGCCGTAAACAGAACCTATTTGAGCAGACGCAAAATTGTAGAGTTCGGTTGCTCCTTCGATCTCGCAGAACGCCGGACGAAATGCAAAATCATGACGGGAGAAGGTGTGCATAGGGGCATGGCTACCCGTATGCCAGAACGTGTTGACGCTGTTGTAGTCGACAGCCTTGCCTAACGAAAGCGCGAGATACACGGCAACCGCCTCAGCCCGATCTGCCGGTAGTTCAGATCTTGCCTTTGCAGCGGCCTGCCTGATCTCGTCCAAAATTGTTACGCTGGTCAGCAACTGCCGTGGAAGAAACATATGCCTCCAGTGGGTCTCGCCCCGCTTGAGAGGCTTGTCAGTCCCACTCGCATCGTCATTAGACTCGTTGCGCAATAGGTGTTGGTTCAGTCGCACTTCGGCCAGACGATCCTGTGTGGTCGTTACCCGTACATCCGGTTGTGGAGTCCGGCGACGTTCTTCATCATCACCGTGTGACGACGGGGCG
>VGZJ01000334.1 GCA_016872595.1 Planctomycetota bacterium | reverse complement strand
GGCCGCGGGGTACTTCGTCTCCGCGCGCGGCCCGGCCGAACCAACGCGCGAGGTCGCGGAGGAGAAGAAGACGCCGACCCCGCCGCGCGAGGTCCACGTCGCGCCGTTCCCGCACGAGCCGCGCCGCGCCACCACCCCGGACCAGAAGAAGGTCGATCCGGTCCCGCCGGTGCCGCCCGTCGAGCCGAAGAAGGGTGGCCCGCGGCCCGTCGCGGCGAAGGTCATCGTGAACCCGAAGGTCGAGCCGAATCGCCACTTCGACCAACCGGACGACATCGTTCAAGTGCTCGACGTCCACAGCGCGGATCGCGTCGTGCTGACCGGGCGCGTGCGCGAGCTGCGGCTAAGTCAGGTTCACGGCCGCGGGAGCGTCGATGCGTCCGGGTTGATTGCCGAAGAGATCACGATCACGGCCGACCTGAACAGCGAGGCCACGGTCACACTGTACGCCCCGAACGGGAAGGTCTCGCTCCGGGGCTTCATCGGCGGCAACACTAAGCTGACGATCACCGCGCCGAACGGCGAAGTGCGGTTGGAGAACTCCGGGCGCTTCACCGGCGGCAGCACGGTCACGATCACCGCGAAGCGGTTCGAGGCGCTCGGCCCGCTGAGCGGCGGCACAAAGGTGAACCTGCAACTCACCGAAGGCGGCTCACTCAAGTTCGTGCGCGCCGAAGAGGGCGCGACCGTGACCTACCGCAAAACGGGCGCGAACGAGCCGCCGCTCGTGGTGGACCGCGGCCAACTCCTCGGCGGCGCGCGCGTGCAAGAGGGGAAGTGAGCGAGCGGCGCGTCGTGAGCCCGCCGGTGCGATACCCACCCAACTCGTAGTGCGTATCTGAGAGGGTATCGCACCGGCGGGCTCACGACGCGCCGCTCGCTCACACAAAGGCTGGGTAGACCTGCAAAATCATGCGAAGATCATAGACATGGCAAACGCGGAACCGACGGTGGTTGCTTGCAACGGCACTGTCGTTGAGGTTGGAGGTATCTATCTGGTGTTCACCGGCGACAGCGAGTTGCCGTACGCCGTGACGAAGGTTACATGTTTCTGGCCTGGGGGGAGCCGGAGAAGTTCCCAATCAGAATCGGGACCGAGGCGGTAACATCAGTAGAGTTAGCCGGGCGAGCCTGAGACGAACGCCCGTCGCCACATGGCTCACTTCCTTCGCAACTCTTCCGCTTCCGCGTGTTGCTTTTTCAGCACGTCGTATAGGTCGTCCATCATCGCGTCGCGCTTTTGGGATGCGAAGCGCGCGGGGTCGAGGGGTTCGCCCACGCTCAGCGCGATGGTGCTGGGGTCGGGGGGCAGGAACAGCGGCGACATCTTCGGCACCTTCATGAACCGCGACCACGCCGCGAACGCGCCCGCGATGCCCACCGGCACGATGGGGCAACTCAACCGCTTGATGAGCAGCGAAACGCCCGGCTTCAGCGGTTGCACGGTGTTGTCGTGCGTCCGCTCACCCTCGGGGAACATCAGCACCGCGCGGCCGTGGCCGAGCGCGTCCAGCACGGACTGGATGCCGTCCTTGCCCATGTTGCGGTCGATGGGGATCGCGTTCAGGCTGCGGATCACCGGCGCGAGGACCGGTTGATCGAAGAGGGTCTTGCGCGCGAGGAACGACAAATAGCGGCGCGACGATAGGCCTACCATCACCGGGTCGAACATCGACTGGTGGTTGGCGAGCACCAGCACCGGGCCTTTGCGCGGCATGTTCTTCCACCCGGCGCGGCGGATGCTGAACCCGAACGTAAAGTACGTGAACGACGACCAGAAGACGCAGTCGTACCAAAGGCGGCCTAGGAGGTTCGGTCGGTCGGACATGAGCGAACCGCGTGTTCGAGTGTCGCAATGACTTGGTCGGTGGTGAGGTGTGTTGTATCGACAACGACCGCGTCCGCCGCGGGCACCATCGGCGCGAGGTCGCGCTCGGCGTCGCGCCGGTCGCGCTCCAGTTGGTCCGCCAGCACGTCCTCGACGCTGGCCGTCGTGCCCTTCGCCAACAGTTCCGCGGCGCGGCGCTCAGCGCGCACGCGGGCATCGGCCACGAGGAAGAACTTGCACGCGGCGTCCGGGAACACGACCGTGCCCTGATCGCGGCCCTCGCACACCATGTTGCGGCCAGAAGCGGCGGCGCGCTGCACGCCCACGAGGAACCGGCGCACGGCCGCCATCACCGCGACCTTACTCGCGCCCTGCGACACCGCCGGCGCGCGAATCCCGGCGCTCACGTCCTCGCCGTTCAGCAGCACACGGCCCGGCAGCAGTTCGACGCGCAGGCCGGCGAGCGCCGCTTCCACCGCGGCGGCGTCGTCGAGGGCCGCGCCGCGCCGCAGCGCCGCGAGCGCGACCGCGCGATACGTGGCCCCGGTATCGAGGTACTCGAAGCCCAAGCGGGCCGCGAGCGCCTTCGTGACCGTGCTTTTCCCGACCCCTGAGGGGCCGTCGATGGTGATGATCATGGGACGCGTAGTAAGTAGTAGTAGGCCGAAAGGCCGACTCCGTGTGCCGTTGCTCCCCGTTAGGGTAACGCAACGGCACACGGAGTGTGCCTACTACTTTGAGACCGAGTTACTTGATCCGCAGCGTGACCGGCTCTTTGTCCTTGATAACGCTCTTCGTCGCGGGCTGGCCGGATTGGAGCAGTTGGTAGGTGAACTCGCCGGCCGGCACTTCCACTTCGAGCTTGCTCCCGGCCGCGACGCGGTAGGTCTTGTCGTTAATCAGCATCGTGATCTCGACCGGGTACTCGTTCACCACGCGAACGATGCCCTTCGGCTTGATGTCCTGCGCCGGCGGCTTCAGTACGGTCTGCTTCTTGAGTTCGCCCAGCTCTTTTTCGAGCGCCGCGATCTTGTCCTTCATGGCCTTCACGTCGGCCACCGCGCCCGGCTCGTTCGGGTTCGCCGGCAGGCCCAGTTCGTCCTTCTTGCCGGTCAGCAGTTCCGTCAGCTTCTTGACCTGCTTTTCGAGGTCTTCGACCTTCTTGTTCGAGGCTTCGAGGTCCTTCTTGAGCTTCTCGATGTCGGCCTTGTCGTCGGCCCGAACGGTGCCGGGGACCGGGATCAGCGCGCCCGGCGGGATCACCGGGGGCATGGCCTTGGCTTGCTCCGCGGCGAACAGCGCGCCGCTGAGGAACGCGAACGCGGCGGTGGTGCTGACGTGCAACATGGTGTCGTCTCGGTGGTGCGGAACAAGTGGGTGCGGCGTCGGCAGCGGGAAGACGAACTTGTCCGTCATCCCGAAGGGCAATTCCGGCGGCTTCGCGCGGTCCACCGGCGTACCGGGAACCTCGCGCCCGCTCCCGCCCACGGGCGGCGGGAAGATCGGCGCAATCGGCGCGACCGGCGGAACGGTCGGATTGAGCGTAATGCCCGGAATCGTCGGCTTCAAGTCAGAATCCGGCTTGGTCGGCAGCATCGGCCGTACCGGATCGGCAGGTTTTAACGGTGGCAGCGGCGGGGCAAGCTCCGGGGGCTGGGGGAGCATGGGAACCGTCGGCGCGATGGGCAACGTCTTTGGCGGCTCCGCTGTGGCCGGGGGTAGCGCCGGCAGCGCGGGCAGCGCCGGGACCATCGGCGCGGTCGGTTGGGTCTTCGGCGGCGCGGGAATCGGCGGCACTTCGACCGCGGGCAGCGCGGGAATCTGCGGCAGCCCGATCGGGCTGGTGCCGAGGTCAGGGATGCGCGGCGCGACGGGAACCGCCGGGGCGACCAGCACTGTCGCGCCGGCCGGCGTAACGTAACCGTTCGTGGGCGCGGGTTCCGGTGCGGGCCGCGACTCCGCGACCGTCGGTGCGGCCGGTTGTGCGCTCGACCGCGACCACGTGAGATCGGCGCTGGGCAGCTTTTCCGGCTGGGCCTCGGCGCGCATGAACCCGAACCACGCGCCAGCGAGCACCCCGCCGCCGATCGTTGCCACCGCCACTGTGCGCCACCACCGCTTGCTTCCCGTCGTCATCGGGCGTCCCTCGCTGGCGCTCGGCCCTTCACGGCGAGCGCGGATCAGGTACGGAGAATAAGGCCGGTACGGGCGCGCGGTTAGCGCGCCTCGTACATGGCGATGCGGTTGGTGGGCGCGCCGCCCCCGCCGAACTCTTCCCAGTCGTGGGCCACCGGCAGGTATTCCATCTGGTAGGCGTCCTCGCCGCTGTCCTCGTAGTACCCGCGCAGCACCTTCGCCGCGGAGAACCGAGCGGCGCGGAAGAACAGTTGCGCCGCGGTGTTCCCCTCGCGCACGGCGAGCGTCACCTTCTGCCGCCGGTGGCTGCACATCTTGTACACGAGCTTGCGGACCAGCCGCCGCCCGATACCGGTGCGTCGCTGCTCGGGGTGTACCGCGAAGTTGAGCAGGTTCAGCCGGGTCGGGTGCAACTCGTACACCATGAACCCGAGGATCGTCTCGTTGCGCTCGGCGACCATGCCGATGCAGTTCCGCTGGCGCAGGCACCGGAGGAAGTCGTCCTCGGTCCACGAGTACTCGAAGCTGGCGAGCTCGATACCCATGATGTCCGGCATGTCGCGCCGGATCATCCACCGGAGGTGGATCGCCATCGGGTCGGCGGCGACCCGCCCCCACCGCGCCGCACGTGTCACGCTCATGAACGGACTCCTTCCCCCGTCCGCCCGCGCCGCGTCCCCCCGCGCCGCGAGCAGATAAATGAAGTCGGTCGAAGAACGAATGTCGCCAGTCTCGCAGCACCTCTGTAGCCGGCCTCAGTGAGGCCGGGGCTACACCTGTTGTTCAGCGCCGGTCTCTACAGAACGCCGGCCTCACTGAGGCCGGCTGCAGGAAGCAGACGGTCACTTACTGCTTGTAGAAGCTGGTGCTCTCTTCCTTCACCACCGGCGTGCGGACTTGGTCGCACGTCAGTTGCACGCGGATGCGCTGGTCGCCGGCGGCGTTCCCCCGAACGCGAACCGTGTAGACCATTTCGCCCTTCACCGGGAGGTTCGGGATCGCCTCGAACACCAGCGTCTGGCCCTGCGCCGTCACCTTCGTGGGGCCGGTGGCCCCGGTGAACGTGGTCGCGTCGGCGAGCGCGGCCATCAGTTGCACGTTGGTGCAAGCCCCGGTGCCCTGATTGGTCACGCGGATCTCGTACACCGCGTCCTTACCCACCTCGACCGGGTTCTCAAGGCCCTTCACATCGAACCGCACCGCGGCCACGCCCTCGGCCTTGATCGCGGTCTCGGCCTTCGCCTCGAGCACACGGCCCGCCGGTTTTGCCACGGCCCCGACCCCGGCCGGCGCGATCGCTTGTTCGGGCACCGTGTGGGCCACGGTCCGCAGCACCACGTCGCCGGCCGCCGCCGCCCGCAGCTTCACGGCCACGCTCTTGGTCCCGCCGGGTGGCAGGCCGGGCAGCTTCCAGCTCACCGCGCGGTGCGTCGCGCTGAACCCGCCCGCGTCGCTCGCCTGCACGTAGTCGAACCCGTCCGGCAGGACCGCGTGAACGGTGATCGAATCGGTCGCCGCGGTGCCGGGGTTCGACAGCGTGATCTCGTAGGTCGGCTCGCCGCGCACGAGGCACTTCGCCGGCCCGGTCTGGGCCACTTGCAGCACCGGCTCGACCACGTTCACACTGGCCTTCGCGGTGGCGTCTTGGCTCCCCTCCGCGGTCACGGTGATCTGGCACCATTGCAGCCCGGACTTCATCGCGCTGAGCGTGAGGTCCACGTTCTTCGACTCGCCGGCCGCGAGGTTCGCGAGCTTCGTTTCCAGCTTCGCGCCATGCTGGTGGTACAGCCCCTCCGACATGAGCGCCTGCAGCACCATGTTCTGGGCCGGCCCGGTCCCGCTGTTCGTGACGCGGATGCGGAAGATCGCGTCGTCCCCGGTGCGGCCCACTTCCGGGCCGACGACGGTCACTGCGACGCGCGGGCGCGTTACCTTCGTGCGGACCTCGACGGTCGCGGTGTAAACGACCGCAGCCCGGCTTCGCAGCTCGCCCTCTTCGGTCGGGCGAACGCGCACCGCGATCCGCTTCTCGGTGTTGCCGTCCATCGTGCCCAGCGCCCAGACCAGCTTGTCGCCGGCGTGCTCGCCGGGCGGGTCGCTCCCGACGTACCGCGCGCCGGCCGGAATCTCGTCCTCGATGCGGACGTTCTGAACGGGCACGTTGCCGGTGTTGCGGACGACCAGTTCGTAACGGCACTCCGCACCGAACACGACCGATTCCGGGCACACGGCCTCCACGGTCACGCTCTGCTTCACCGTCGCCGGCAGCCCGGCCCCGGTCACGGCCGGCGTCGAGCGCTCGGGCACGAACGGCGCGGGCGGGGCCGGCGGCGTGCCGCGGTCGGGAACGTAGGGCGCGGGCGGAGCCGGGAACGGCTTCGGCGCGGGCGGGGCCGGCGGAATCACCGGCACCGCGGGGCCACCGGTCGCGGGCGGGCCGGGCGGCGGGAACGACGGTTCCGGCATGACCGGCAGCGGCGGCGCGGCCGGGAACTTGCTGTCGCCCCCTTCGACGTTCAGGCTCGGCGGCGGCAGCGCGCCCGGCGGCTTGGTGCCGAGGTCCATGCTGGGCGGCGGGATGTCGAACCCGCCGGCCGGCTTGAGCGGGCCGCCCG
>VGZJ01000333.1 GCA_016872595.1 Planctomycetota bacterium | reverse complement strand
GATCACGCGCCGGGCCGCGGCGAACGGCGACAGCGCCACCGCCGCACCGCACTCCAGCACCAGCCACCCCGCGAGGAACCACGCATCCGCGCGGGTTCGCGGCGCAAGCCCGGCCTTCACGCGGAACAGCAGCACCAGCGCGCCGCCGCCCAGACCGAGCAACCACACCGCGCCAACCGACTCCCAGAAAACCGTGGTCGCGGTGGTGTACTGGTTGATGGCCGTGTAGCGCTGCGGCAGCACCGCGACCAGCGCGAACCCGGCCCACCACACCCCGGCGAGCGCGGCCAGCCGCCACCGCGGGGCGCGCACCGCCGACAGCGCGAGCAACCCCGCGCCGACCGCGAGGCACCCCAACTGCCCCACCAGCGGCGGGATCAGGTTCAGCTTGTCGGCCAGCGCCGTGCCGGGGTCGCTGCTCCCGCCACTCGCGCGGGCGTGCCGCCAGAAGTGCGACTCGCCGTACTTCGACACGAGCCACAGTTCCCACGACGCGAACAGCGCGACGCACACCGCGACCGCGACCGCGGCGCGCGCCAGCCGCCGGTGCGCGACGCCATACCACACGATCACCGCGGGCGCGACGAACGCACTGTACTTGGCCTGCATCGCGAGCGCCGCCAGCGCGCCGGCCGCTAGCGCGTCGCGCCACCGCCCGCGCGCGAACACCTCCACCGCCGCGAGCGCCAGCGCCACCGCCGGGATGTCGAGCATCAGGTTCACGGTCGGCAGCACCGCCGGCGATAGCATCAGCAGCGGGAGCGCGAAGCCTTCCGTCCCGCGCGCGAATCGCACCAGCAGCGCGCGCAGCGCCCACGCCAGCAGGTACACGAAGGGGAACAGCCACAGCTTCAAGAGCGCCGGCGATTCGCCGAAGACCGCGACGCCGGCCGCGAGCCAGTACGGGACGAGCGGCGGGCACAGCACGCCCATCGCCGGTTCCGGCTCGGACCACCAGAACACGGTGAAGCCGTAAGGGTCGGAGGGGTTGTGCGCGACGTGCCGGGCGTAGAGCAGGTACGCGGTGTCGTCCACCGTGACCGGCTTCGCGGCGTTCGCGAGGGTCACGAGCGCGGCGAGGACCAGCGGCGATGCGAGCGACACGCGGGGCATTGCAGTTCGGCTAGGTGATCGTGCGCGAGAGTGCTAAACTACCAGCGGGAGAAGCGATTTCCACACGGGCCGTGTTCGTGACCGCAGGCCGATCCGAGTTCCCGCCGCGCGCGCTCGCCGTGTACCTGCTCGGCCGGCTCGACCCCGACGCGCAGTTGGCGCTCCAGCGCCGGCTGGCGTTCGACGTGTCCGGGGACCGCGACGCCGCGGCGCTGGTGCTGTGCGAACCGGCCGCTGGCGTCACCATCGGGCGCGAGGGCAGCGCGGCCCACGTCCGCGCGAACCCGGTCGAACTGGCCGCGCGCGGGTGGCCCGTGCAGTGGGTCGCGCGGGGCGGCGGCGCGCTGTTGCACGCCCCCGGGCAGGTCGCGTGCTACCCGGTGTTCGCGCTCGACGCGCTCGGCCTGACCGCTGGGCGGTACGTCTCGGAACTGGTGGCGGTCGCGGGCGACCTGTGCCGCGAGTTCGGCGTGACCGCGGAGCCGGACCACGTGCGCCCCGGCGTCCGGGTTCGCGGGCGGCGCGTCGCGCACGTCGGGGTCGCGGTGCGCAGCGCCGTCAGCACGTTCGGGCTGGTGGTGAACGCCACCCCGGACCTCGCGCCGTTCCGCGCCGTGCGGTGCGACGGCGACGCGCTCCCCATGACCGCGCTGGCGCGCGAGAGCGGTCACCGGGTCCGCGTGCCCGGCGTGCGGCAGCGGCTCGTCGAACTGGTCGCCGCGCGGTTCGGGTTCGCCCGCGTGTCCGTCTTCCACACTCACCCCGCGGCCCTGCCGCGACCCACACGACATGCGCTCACTTACGGTTCTTGACGCGCCGAAGGAACAAGTGGCGAGCGCCGCGCAGCCGCGCGCGCGCCTTCCCGAATGGCTCAAGCGCCCGCTCCCGGCCGGCAACGGCAACAACTTCACCGCGCACCTGATCGAAGACCTGCGCCTCGAAACCGTGTGCGAGAGCGCGCGGTGCCCGAACCGCCCGGAGTGCTGGTCGCGGCGCACCGCCACGTTCATGGTCATGGGCAACCTCTGCACGCGCACCTGTAGCTTCTGCTCGGTGCCGAAGGGCGCGCCGGACGCGCTCGAGGCCGACGAGCCGGCGCGCGTGGCGGAGGCCGCGGCCCGGCTCGGCCTCAAGCACGTCGTCATTACTTCGGTCACGCGCGACGACCTGCCCGACGGCGGCGCGGGCCACTTCGTCGCGTGCATCGCGGCCGTGCGCGCCCGGCTCCCCGGCGCGGCGGTCGAAGTGCTAACGCCCGACTTCCTCGGCGACCCCGCGGCCGTCGACGCCGTGGCCGACGCCCGCCCCGAAGTCTTCAACCACAACCTCGAAACGGTCCCGCGGCTGCACCGCATCGTGCGCGGCCGCGCGCTCTACGCGCGCAGCTTGGGCGTGCTCGAGCGCGTCAAGCGCCGCGCCCCGCACGTCGCCACGAAGGCCGGGCTGATGCTCGGCATCGGCGAAACGACCGACGAACTGTTCGACGTGTTCGCCGACCTGCGGGCCATCAACTGCGACGTGCTGACGCTCGGCCAGTACCTCGCGCCGACCGGGAAGCACGTGCCCGTGCGCCGGTTCGTGCCGCCCGCGGAGTTCGCCGCGCTCGCCGCGCTCGCCCGCACGATGGGCTTCAAGAAGGTCGTGGCCGGGCCGTACGTGCGCTCCAGCTACCACGCCGACGACATGGTGAGCTGATGACGGCGCGCGTACCGATCACGGTGCCCGACCTCGGCTCCGACCGCGCGACGTTCGGCCTGTGGCACGTCGCCATCGGCGACCGCGTGACCGCGGGCGACCGCGTGTGCGAAGTGCTGATCCCGGGCGCGGTGATCGACCTCGCCGCCCCCGCGACCGGCGCGCTCATCGCCCGCGCCGCGCGCCCCACCGACCCCCTCACCCCCGGTCAGGTACTGGGGGAGATACAAGAAGACTGAAAGACAGAAGGGTGTTGACAGGGTCACAGGATGAACAGGAATGAAAAACGGAGCTCGACTCTTCTCTGAATCCTGTTTCGTCCTGTGATCCTGTCAACACTGCCTTTCTGCCTTTCTGGTGACTTCGGAACCCTCACCATGCCGCGACCCGCGTTCCTCTCGCTCGACGGTCTGGACGGCACCGGCAAATCGACCCAGTGCCGGTTGCTGGTCGAGTGGCTGACCGCGCAGAAGGTGCCGGTCACGACCTGCACCGACCCCGGCGGCACCGCGCTCGGCCAAGAGCTGCGGAAGCTCCTCCTGTTCGGCCGCGAGCACCGCATCGCCACCGCCACCGAAGCGCTGCTGTTCATGGCCTCGCGCGCGCAGCTCGTGGACGAGGTCGTGCGCCCGGCGCTCGAGCGCGGCGAGGTCGTCGTCTCGGACCGGTTCACGCTGGCGAACGTCGTCTATCAGGGGCACGCGGGCGGGTTGGACCCGGCCGACCTGTGGGCCGTGGGCCGGTTCGCCTCGGGCGGCCTCGAACCCGACCTGACGCTCGTCTTCGACCTGCCCCCGGCGGTCGCCGCGGCCCGGCGCGCGCGCGCGGCCGACCGCATGGAGGGGCGCGGCGACGAGTACCTCTCGCGCGTCCGCACCGGGTTCACCTACGAGGCCGGCGTGCGCCCGGAGCAGTGCCGGTTGATCGACGCGACCCCGGACGCCGACACCGTGCAGCGCGCCGTGCGCCGCGCGGTCGCCCCGCTCTTGGCCGCGCGCGGTTGGGGCGTGACCGCGTAACCGCGCGAAAGGAGTCACCCATGGCGTGGGACCGGATCCGCGGGCAGGACGCGGCGCGCGACGCGGTGCTGGGCGCGGCGGCGCGCGGCCGGCTCGGACAGTCGTACCTGCTCGTCGGGCCGGACGGCGTCGGCAAGCGCCTGTTCGCGCGCGAACTCGCCAAAGCGCTGCTGTGCGAGAACCCGCCCGGCGCGCTCACCGCGTGCGACCGCTGCCCGGCGTGCGCGCAGGTCGCGGCCGAATCGCACCCGGACGTACTCTTCCTCCGCACCCCCGACGACAAACTCGAACTGCCCGTCGAGCTGATGCGCACGTTCTGCGCCCGGTTCGCGCTCAAGCCGACGCGCGGCGGGCGCAAGATCGGCATCGTCGAAACCGCCGACGACTTCAACGACGAGTCGGCCAACTCGTTCCTGAAAACGCTCGAAGAGCCGCCCCCCGGCGGGCTGCTGCTGCTCATCGGCACGGGCACCGACCGGCAACTGCCGACGATCTTGTCGCGGTGCCAGCTCGTGCGGTTCGCGGCGCTGTCTCACGCCGACCTGTGCGCGGTCCTCGCGGCGAACGGGGTCGAAGACGCGGCCAAGCGCGACCGGCTCGCGCGCCTCGGCGCGGGCAGCGCCGCCCGCGCGCTCGCGCTCGACGACGACGCCATTTGGGAACTGCGGCAGAAACTCGTGGACGGCCTGACCGGGCCGCGGCCCGCGTTCCAACCGCTCGCGGAGATGTGGACCGAATACCTCGACGACGCCGGTAAGGACAAGGGCGCGGAACAGCGCGCCCGCGCTTCGCTCGTACTCCAGTTCCTGATCGAAGTCGTCGGCCGCGCGCTGAAGTTCGCGCACGGCGCGAACGTGCCGGTCCCCGACGCGGCCGAAGCCGCGCGCCTGCGCGCGTTCGCGGAGCGAACCGGCCCCGACGCACTCCTCGACCTACTCGACCGCTGCGTCGAAGCCGACCGTCACATCGAGCGCCGCGTTCAGCTCGCGCTGGTCGTCGATTCGGTCGTGGAACAGTTCACCCGCCGCGCGTGAACCGGGATCGCGCCCCGCGGTCACGTCTTCACGCGGACCACGGTGCCGTAGCCGGGGCGGAACCCGGGCGTGCCGTCCACCAGCCCCCACAGCACGCGGTACGGCGGCTCCGCGCGCGGGTACGAGATGATCCCGTCCGTCAGCACCAGCACCGCGTCCACCTCCGGGTCGTCGCTCAGTTCGTCCATCGCCGGGGTCATGTCGCTGCCGCCGAACCCGGTGATCTTGTAGCTCGTCAGCTCCGCCGGGTCGAGCCACTCGTCGGCGGTCACGCCCACGTCGCACTGCATGACGTGAACTTGGGTCACGCCCGCGCTTTCGCAGAACGACGCTAGCAGGCCGAGGATGCGCGGCAGGGTGTTCACCATCGACCCGCTGGTGTCGAGGACGACGTGGAGCGCCCAGCCCTCGCGCTTGCGCCCGGCCAGCACGACGCCGTCGGCGCGGTCGGCCCCGCGGCGGCTCGGCTTGGCGTAGCTGCGCGGGCCGGGCGAAACGGCGTCCAGCCAGTGCTGCAGCGCGAGCTGCCACGGCGGTTGGTACGCGGTGGCGACGGCCTCCATGAGGGTGCGGGTCGCGCCGCCGTCGCCGCTGCCCTGCCCGCCGCCGGACGCCTTCTCCATCTGCTCGCGCAGCTCCTTCAAGCTGACGGCGCGCACGGCCTCGCGGCGCACGCGCTCCGAGCGCGCGGTGCGCTCCCTCGGCCCCAGTTCCGGTTCGAGTTCGGCCTCGTCCTCGGCGGTCAGCGCGTCGCCGGCGGGGTAGTCGTCCGGGTCGTCGTCGCCGTCGTCCGGCTCGTCCGGTTCCGGCGGCAGCAGCCCGGCGCGCTCCAGTTCTTCCTGCATCGCGGTCTTGGGCTTCTTCGGGCCGCGCTTCTTCTTGCGCTTCTTGCGCTCGACCGTCCAGCACCCGCTGGGGTTGTCGGTCCCGTTGCGCGCGAGTTCGGCGACGAGCGCTTCGAGCGACTCTTGGCGCGCGCCGTGCCGCACGAGGCCGCCGCAGGGCACGTCGCGGCCCAGTTCGACCGAGAGGATGTCGTTGATGACGTAATCGTGGGCGACGTTGACGAGGTACGGTTCGGCGCTGCCGGCGCGGGCGAACGTGTCGAGCGCGAGGTGCATGAGTTCGTGCGCCACAACGAACACGAGGTCCGGCAGCGGGGCGGCGGCGAACACGGTCGGGTTCACGAGCATCAGCCCGCTCGCTCCGATGGCCGCGACCGGGTACTTGCGCGTGACCTTCACGCGCACGGAGTGCGCCAGTCCCGACAGGTGCGGGAGCGTGGCCGCGACCAGCTTCAAAGCGCGCGCGGCGTTCGCGCCGGCCAGTTGTTCGGGGGTGGGGTCGTCGGGTGGCATTGCGACTCCAAGAACCTACCCCCCCGCCCCCTTGCAGGTGTAGGTTAACCTTCGTGCACGTATGGTTCCAGTAGTACGTCGTCGGCCGATGCTGTCGCGGGCCAGTCGTGGTGTCGGATCGTGCCGGTGGGCATCGGCGCGCGGTTCAGCAGCGCCAGCCAGACCCACAACAACCCGCGTTTCAGTCGGCTCAGCGGGCCGCGAACCGGCGGCAGGTGCGCCGGTCCGGCCTCACCACCCACCTCTTGCAGGTGTAGGTTAACCTTCGTGCACGTATGGTTCCAGTAGTACGTCGTCGGCCGATGCTGTCGCGGGCCAGTCGTGGTGTCGGATCGTGCCGGTGGGCATCGGCGCGCGGTTCAGCAGCGCCA
>VGZJ01000332.1 GCA_016872595.1 Planctomycetota bacterium | reverse complement strand
GAGCGCGGCGCTGGTCGGCGACGGCGTCGCGGCCAGCGCCGGCACCGCGGCCCGCGCCGGCTGCGCGAGCGCGCCCGTTAGCAGTCCGACGCCGAGGGCCGCCCCGCGCCGCGACAGCCGCGCGCGCAGCAGCTCTTTGCCGTGTTCGAGGCGGCGGCGCAGCGTACTGAGGCTCCAGCCGAGTTCCCGCGCGGCTTCGTCTTGGGTGCGCTCTTCGAGGAAGCACGCGACCAGCGCCGCGCGGGCCTCGTCCGGCAGCGCCGCGAGTTCCTCGTCGAGTACGCGCAGCAGATCATCGAAATCGGTTTGAAGCTCAGGCGAGCGGGGGGCATCAGCCCCCTGACTTTGTGCGCGCGAGTGAAGCGAATCGCGCATGGCGCGGCGCAGCTCGCGCCGGCGGGCCGCGAGGCCGACGCGCCGGGCCACGCCGAACAGCCACCCGCCCACGCTGGCCGCGCCGCCGGCCCGCGCCGGGTCGCGCGCCAGAACCAGAAATACGGCTTGGAAGGCGTCTTCGGCGAGGTGCCAGTCGCGCACCGCCCGCCGGCACACGCCCAGCACGAGCGCCCCGTGTCGCTTCACGAGGTGCTCGAACGCCAGCTGGTCGCGGCGCTCCGCGAACCGCGCGAGTAGCGCGCGGTCGTCGAGTGCGGACAGCGGGTTCGGCAAGCGACCGAGCATCGCGACCTCGCGGCGAGAGCGTCTACCCCATCATGTCCGCCCGCGCCGCGCGGTGTTCAAGTTTTCGGCAAGATTCCCCACGCGATCAGCGCGAAGATCGCCGCGCCCAGCGCGAGCCGGTACACAACGAATGCGCCCATACTGTACCGCTTCAGGAACCCCAGCAGGAACGCGATGGACAGGTATCCGACGACGGCCGCGACCAGCGACCCGACCGCGAGCGCCGCGACCTGATCGCCGGACGCGAACAGGCTCGGCGGCTCGTCCGGGTTCGGCGCGCGCAGCTTCTTGTACTCGTCGTACAGCTCTTTCAGGCCCGCGCCGAGGATCGCGGGGAGGGAGAGCAGGAACGAGAACCGGGCCGCGGCCGGGCGCGCCAGCCCCGCGAACAGCCCGCCGGTGATCGTGGTGCCGGAGCGCGACCCGCCCGGCATCAGCGCGCACGCCTGCCACAGCCCGACCCAGAGCGCGTCGCGCCACGAGATCGCCTCTTCCTCGCGCGGGGCCAGCCCGCGCTTCGCGCGCCGCGCCGCCCACCACTCCGAAAGCGCCATCAGCAGCGCGAACACGATCGCCACCACCGCGATGGAGGTGGGGTTGAAGAAGGTCGCTTTGAGCCACGACTTGAAGAAGAACCCGACGAGGCCCGCGGGCACGCTGCCGAGCACGATGAGCCAGCCGAGGCGCGCGTCGGGTGAAGAGGCGAACTTGAACGCGCGGAGGTCGGCCCAGAGGCCGGCGAGCATGCGGGCGATGTCGGCCCGGAAGTACACGAACACGGCCGCGAGGGTGCCGAGTTGGATCACGACGGTGAAGGCGTCTTCGGCGCGGGCGTGGCCGAGCAACTTCCGCGCGATCACAAGATGCGCGGTGCTGCTGATCGGCAGGAACTCGGTGACGCCCTGAATGACGCCGAGCAGAACCGCTTCCCAGAGGGGCATTCCGTGTCCTTCTTCGGGCCGCGGTTCGACGGCGGGCGCGGCGGCGCGCGCGAGTTCGCCCCGGTGTTATACGCACCGGGGGAACCGCACGGCGCGGGCCGCGCTCAGTGCGCGAAGAAGTCCGGCGCGAGGGCCGGGGCCGGCGCGCGCCCGGTATCGGGCACGAGAACCCACTCGACGGGGAACGCCTCCGACGGCGGTTCGCCCGCGTCGCGCGGGTCGCGCGGCTCCTTCGGCGCAACGGGCGCGACCGGGGGCGGCGCGGGGCGCGGGTCGGGGGACACGAAGTCGGTCATGGCTGTGCTCCTTGCCGGGGGGACCGAACGGGCAACCGTCGGACGAGCGCGGCGAAAAGACTACGCACACCGCGCGGGCGATTGGGCACGAAAGCGAAAAGTGAAACCGCGAGCTGCGAACCGAGAACCGAGAACCGGGCCGGCGAGTCGGGCCGCCGTGAGCATAGCAGACGCCCCCCGCGCCCACAAGGAGCCGAACCGCGAGATACTGAGCGCGGCGCGAATCGAAGAGTGGAGCACACAACTCATAGAGCCGCGAGCGGGAGCGAGCCGGCTAATCGCCTCAGCGCGACAGTGGCCGGCCCGCTCGCTCCCGCTCGCGGCTCTATGAGTTGCGCTGTGTTGAAGCCAGCTTCAGAGCCAGCTCCGCGATGTGGCTCCTTCCCTTCGCGGGGCCGTCTTCGAGCTTCGCCTGTAGGTCGGCGGGGATGGCGCTCGTGCCGGAGAACGCGCCCACCAGCGCGCCGGCCATTGCCGCGACCGTGTCCGTGTCGTCGCCCATGCCGATGGCCCGGCTCGCTACGGCCTCGAAGTCGCCCGGGGTTGCCGCGAAGCAGGCAATGGCCGTCACCACGGAGCGGTGCGCGTGCAGCGTGCTGCCCAACCCCGATAGCGAATCGCCCGGCTTCAGTTGGGCCGCGATGTCGAGGTGCCACTGAAACTCTTCCGTCGCGGCGCGGGCGCGCAGCGCGCGGTAGAACGCCTTGCGGTCGAAGGCGGTCGTTTGAAGCGCCAGCGCCACGGCGAGCGCCAGCAGTTGCGCGCCCTCGATGCCGAGGGGGTGCGTGTGGGTCGGCAGCGCCGACAGTCGCGCCTGTTCCCACAACTCGTCGGGCGAATCCGCGAACAGCAGGCCCACCGGGGCGACGCGCATCGCCGCCCCGTTGCCGAACGAGCCGCCGGGTTGCAGCGTCCGCGCGAGTGCGCGCCAGTCGCCGCCGTCGCGCATCGCCTCGATGACGTACCGGGCGCTCGGCCCGTACCCGCGTTCGGGGTGGTAGTTGTCGGCGAACGCCCGACACAGGCGCGCCTCTTCGACGCGCCCGCACTCGACGAGCGCCTCCGCGACGCCGATCATCATTTCGGTGTCGTCGGTGTAGTAGAGAGCGTCGCCGGAGGGGTTCTTGACGAGTAGATCGGGCGAGCCGAATTGGAAGAAGATGTCGGCGTGGGTCAGCCCTTCGTAGGGCGCGGCCAGCGCGTCGCCGACCGCCAGCCCGAGCAGGCACCCGGCAAAACGGTCGGCCCGCGGCGCGGCACTGTTCCAAGTTTTCATCCGCAGATTACGCAGATGGACACAGATTGAAGACAGGCTCGAGTGTACTCACTCGCCCGTCTTCAATCTGTGTCCATCTGCGTAATCTGCGGATGAAACTCGTCACGGTTACTTGGTGGCGGCGCGGGCGCGCTTCACGAGGCGCGACTTGAGCCGGGCGGCCTTGTTGGGGTGGATGTACCCCTTCGTGGCGGCGCGGTCGAGCATCTCCTGCGTCTTCTTCAGGTCGGCCGGGGCCTTCGCGGTCGCGGCCGCGAGGTCCGCCTTCGCCTTCGTGGTGTCCGCGTCGGGCTTGGCCGCGGCGATGTCGGCCTTCGCCGTGGTGATGGCGCTCAGGGTCTCGGCGACCTCGCGCCGCTGGCCCTTGATCTTCTTGGCCGCGGCGCGGTTCTGGCGGCGGCGCTTCTCGGCCTTGCGGAGCCGCTTCCACGCGCTGGGTGTGTGAGGCATCTGTCGGTACCTGTGGGAAAGTATGGGTGTCTTGTGTAGCCGCGACCCGCAAGGGGAGCGCGGTAAGGGTTAGAACGTCACCGCGCCGACCTTGAAGCGGATGAACCGCACGGGTTCGAGGCCGGCCTTTTTCAGGGCCGCGCCGACGCTGGTGTTCGGGTACTTGCCGGCGTTCGCCATCGGCTGCTCGGTCAGCACCACCTCGGCGAGGCGCGTGCGGAGCTTGCCCTCGGCGATCTTTTCGAGGATGTTCGCGGGCTTGCCGGCGTTCTTGGGGTCGGCGTCCATGTCGGCCTTCACCAGCCCCTTTTCCTTCTCGATGACGTCCGCGGGCACGTCGGCGGCGGTGGCGTAGGGCGGGTTCAGCGCGGCCACGTGCGCGGCCACGTCGCGCAGCAACTCGTCGTTCGCGGCGGTGCCCTTGCACTCGACCAGCACGCCCACGGAGCCGTCGTGGTGGACGTACCCGCCGTACACGTTACCGCTGGCGCGCTGGAACTTGTGCAGCACCATCTTCTCGCGGATCACGCCGACCACGTCGTCGATGCGGGTCTGTACGGTGCCGGACCCGCACGGCTCGGCGAGGATCGCGGCGACGGTCGCGCCGGCGCTGGTGGCGACGTGCTTGGCGAGGTCGGCGGCGAGCGCGACGAACTGCGTGCTCTTGGCCGACGGCGCGCTCTCGCACCGCACCTCGACGATGCCCGCGACCTTCGCCGCGTTGTCGAAGGACACGCCGATGCGCCCCTCCGCGGTCTCGTTGCCCTCGCGCTTCGCCGTCATCTTCGAGTTCTGCTGTTGCAGCCACAGGATGGCCGCGTCCATGTCGCCGCCGCTCTGGTCCAGCGCCTGCTTACACAGGCCCATCGGCTGGTCGGTGCGGTCGCGCAGTTGCTTCACCAGTTGCGGGGTCACGGCCGGCATAGCTCTCTCCAGTTATTCAGTGGGCAGTAGGCAGTGGGCAGTGAAGACAGCGGCAAACCAGACGAAGCCTCGTCTTCTCTGCTCACCGTCCACTGCCCACTGGGAACTTGTGTTAGACCGCGCCGGCCGGGGCCGGGTTCGGGTCGGCGGCGGGGGCCGGGGCGGGCGCGGCCGGCGGCTTCGGCTGCTGCGGGCGGCCCTTGCCCTGCTGTTCCGGCGGCAAGGCGGCGCGCCCCTCAAGGCACGCGTCGGCTAGTTTCGCCAGCACCACTTCGATGGAGCGGATGCTGTCGTCGTTGCCGGGGATCGGCAGGTCCACCGGGTCCGGGTCGCTGTCGGTGTCGATCAGCGCGATGGTCGTGATGCCCATCCGCTTGGCTTCCTTGACCGCGATGTGCTCCTTGTTCGGCCCGACGATGACCAGCGCGTCCGGCGGCTTGATCATGTCGCGGATGCCCATCAGGTTGCGGCGGATCTTCAGCAACTCGCGGCTCAGCGACGAGATCATCTTCTTGGAGTGCGTGCGGATGTCCGACGTGTCCGGGGCCTTCGCCGGGTCCAGCTTGCCCGCGTCCGTCATCATGCTGGCGATGTGCGCGTTCAGGTCCACCTTGTTCACGTTCTCGCCGACCGGGAGCCACATGGCTTCCAGTTCTTGGAGCCGCTTGAGGCGGTTGCGGATCGTGCGGTAGTTCGTGAGGGTACCGCCCAGCCAGCGCTCGCTGACGAACGGCATGAAGCACCGTTGGGCTTCCTTCTCGACGATCTCCTTCGCTTGGCGCTTGGTGCCGACGAACATGACCAGCCCGCCGCGGCTGACGACCTGCGACAGGTAGCGGTAGGCGCGCAGCAGCCCGCGGACGGTCTCGCGCAGGTCGATGATGTGAATCAGGTTGCGCTTGCCGTAGATGTACGGCCGCATCTTCGGGTTCCACCGGCTGGCCCGGTGCCCGTAGTGGACGCCCGCTTCGAGCAGGACTTTCACATCGACTAGCGCCACGGGAACTCCTTCGAGGGCTTGGCACCGATCACGCGCGAAATGGGCATGACGAGGCACTGCCTCCAAACGACCAAGGGATGCCCCCAACACGGTTTCTGGGGCAAGAAGACTGGTAGTATAAAGCGCACGGTTAGAACGTCCAACCCACCCCACCAGTTCTTCGTGCCATGCCGCTACCGCGCCTGATTCCCGTGCTGGACGTGATGAACGGCCATGTTGTGCGCGCGGTGGCGGGTCGAAGGGACCATTACAAGCCGGTCGAAAGTAAGCTGACGGTCTCGGCGCACCCGATTAACGTGGCGCTGGCGCTGCTCGACCGCACCGGCGCGCACGAACTGTACGTTGCCGACTTGGATGCGATTCGCGGCGGGTCCGCGGTGTCGTCCGCGGTCGCGCGGCTCGTGCGCGAGTTGAACTGCGCGGTGTGGCTCGACGCGGGGATCGGCCCGCACCGCCCGCCCGCCATACTGCCTGTTGGCGCGAACGTGCGCCCGGTGGTCGCGCTCGAAACCGCCGCGCCCGCGGACGCCGACGCGCGCGGCGCGGTTTCGCTCGATCTGAAGGCCGGTCAGTTGCTCGGGCGCTGGGCGGATTGGGGCGCGGCCCACGACCGCGACGCGCTCGCCGTCGCCCGCACCGCGATCACCGCCGGCGCGAAGACGCTGATCGTGCTCGATCTGGCGCGTGTGGGCACCGGGAGCGGCACCGGCACCGAAGAGTTGTTGCGCGCGATCCGCGCCACGTGGCCCGAGGTAGACCTGCTGGCCGGCGGCGGCGTGCGCACATGGGCCGATGTGGAGCGCTTGGGCGAAGCCGGCGCGACCGGCGTACTCGTAGCCTCCGCGCTGCACGATGGGACGCTGTCTGGGTAGGTGCCGCCTGCCGGGCGGCACTGGTGAACCTGTCGGACTGCGTCCCGGTTCTTCACAATAGACTCGTTGCGCAATAGGTGTTGGTTCAGTCGCACTTCGGCCAGACGATCCTGTGTGGTCGTTACCCGTACATCCGGTTGTGGAGTCCGGCGACGTTCTTCATCATCACCGTGTGACGACGGGGCG
>VGZJ01000331.1 GCA_016872595.1 Planctomycetota bacterium | reverse complement strand
CCCGCCGAGGTGCATCGGTCAGAAAGCCGAAGACCTCCGGAGAAGTAAGAAACACGAGCGCAGGCTCAAGGGCAGACCCACTTCGCGGTACGCCCGATTTTGGTCTGGACAATGGGGTCCACCATACGCACTTCCAGAAGGGCATGCGCAAGCCGGCCGCGGGCGAACTGACGGACGCGCTGCGCCAGTACCCGCGGGCGCGGTTCCAAGCGCTCACGTTCCGCAACCTCGTGACCGTGTACCAAGCGGTGCGCGAGGCGCTCGGGTCGCAACTGGCGGACGTGGCCGTCGCGCGGCAGCGCATGGCGACCGTCGCGAACTCGGTGCCCGAAGAGGAGCCGGACACCGCGCCGGTGCCGCTGCGGAAGCTCATGCCCGCCGGGTGCGCCACCGTGGGCGACGCGGTCGCGCGGTTCGTGAAGGTGCTGACCGACGCCGACCTGACCGAGATCGACCGCCGCGTCGCGGCGGCACTGGAGCCGGAAGCGGGCGGCCTGCTGCGCGTGTGCCTCGGCACCGGGGGCGTGGCCGGGGTGGTGGCGACCGTGTTCGAGGAGGCGCGGGCGCACCTCGACGCGCGGCTCGGCGAGGTCGGGCTGGCGGCCATGTTCGCGGAGCGGTTCCGCACGGCCCAGCACGCGGAGCGCGCCATCGAACAGGCCTATCAGGAAGCGGAACCCGCGTGGGTGGGGCACGGCCCGTGGGCCGGCGCGGAAGTGACCGTGGTGGCGTGCCCCGGCGGGGCCGGGGGCGAGCCGCTCCGCGAGGTCGCACGCCGCGCGCTGCCGGTCGCCGGGTTGCCCGTCGTGGACAGCCGCGACGACCTGACCATCTACCGCGAGTGGCCCGACGTGCCGCTGGCCGCGCTCCCGCACCTCGGCCCGGCGGCGGCGGCGGCCTACAGCGCCGTGCCCGACGCCGGCCTCGGCACCGCCCACTGCCGCACCGACGTGACCCAGTGGCTCGACGTGGACGCCAACTAGTCCGGCGCGCGCCGGCTACTTGAACGCCTCCCACTCCTTGCCCAGCACGCTGGCCGCGATCTTCAGCTTCAGGATTTCATCCGTGCCCTCGTAGATGCGGCACACGCGCGAGTCCATCAGGTGCCGGGCCGGGCGGTACAGGGGGCTCCAGCCCTTGCCGCCCCACACCTGCACGGCGCGGTCGGCCGCGTCCCACGCGGCGTTGCTGGCGAAGAACTTGGCCTGCGCCGCGAGCAGGTCCGCTTGGCGGGCCAGTTCCTTGTCGTCCGGGGCCGCCGCGGCGCGGTCCTTCGCTTCGGCCGCGCGCGTCACCAGCGCGTCAGATGCGACGCGGTCCATCTCGATCATCGCGACGTGCTCCTGAACGAGCTGGTGCCGCGCGATCTCCTTGCCGTGCTGCTTGCGCTCCTTCGCGTACCGCGCCGCTTCCGCGAGGCAGTCCTCGATGACGCCCAGACACCCGGCCGCGACGCTCAGACGCCCGCTGACGAGCGTGCCCATCGCGATGCGGAACCCGTCGCCTTCCGTGCCGAGCAGGTTCTCCGCGGGCACCGCGCAGTCCTCCATCTGGAACATCGCGGTATCGGACGTGGGCATGCCCATCTTCGCTTCGGGGGCGAAGCTCTCGGCCTCGAATCCGGCTTGGTCGGTGTCGAGCACGAACGCGCTCATGCGCTTCTTCGGGTCGTCGAGCGCGCCCGCGGGGTACGCGAACACGACGATTGCGTCCGCGACCCCGCCATTCGAGATGAGATACTTGACGCCGTTGAGAACGAAGTTGCCGCCCTTCTTCTCGTATGTCGAGGTCATCTCGCGCGGGTTGCTACCGGCTTCGGGTTCGGTCAGGCCGAACGCGAGCACCTTGTCGCCCTTCGCCGCGGCGGTCAGGTACTTGCGCTTGGCCGCCGCGCCGCCCCACGTCTGAATGGGGTACGCGCCGATGCTGAGGTGCCCGGAGAAGAACGTGCGGACGGGCGTGCCCTCGCGCCCGATGCGCGTGAGCGCCTTGAAGTAGTTGACGTTGTCCGCGCCGCGCCCGCCGTACTCCTCGGCGATGTTCATTCCCAGCAGGTTGTGCTTGGCCGCGAGCGGCTTGACGTACTCGTTCTTGCGGCGCTCGGCATAGCACACCTCTTCGTGCGGGCGCAGCTCCGTGCAGAACGCTTCCGTGTCTTCGGCGAGCTTCGCGGCATCAAACGGCATGGGCCGGCTCCAACTGAGGTCAGGGGAATCGTGTGGGAATTGTACGCACCAAGAGCGCGCGGGCGGCGTCCGCTCGCCGGTCGCTGCAGAGCGCAGACACGGTTAGCGCATCTTAGTTGCGTAGCGACCCGCGGGCTGACGCCGGGCCGCGCGCGCTTCAGCCCCACGCTTGCAGCAAGCGCGAATGGTCGGACAGGTCGGTGAAGAGCAGGTCGGGGTTGTGGCCGGCGAGTTCTTCGACCGGGTGCCAGCCGGTCGCCACGGCGACCGCCTTCGCGCCGATGGCGCGGGCGCAGCTCACGTCGAGGGGCGTGTCGCCGATCACCCACACGTCGGTGGGGTCCACGTCGCGCCCGACGTGGGCGCGCGCCGACGCCAGCGCGGACCGGGCCACGTCGTCGCGCTCGAAGTGCTCGTCGCCGAACCCGCCGAAGGCGAAGTGGTCCCACAGCCCGAAGTGGCCGAGCTTGGTGCGCGCGCCGACCCGCACGTTCCCGGTGAGCAGGCCCAGCACCACGTTGGGCTTGCCGGCCAGCGCCGCGAGCAGTTCCGACACGCCGGGGCAGATCGTCCCGCCCTTCGCCTTCAAACTGCCCGGCAACTGCGCGAGGTACGACTCGCGCAGCTTGAGTTGGTTCACGGGGGTGGGGTCGATGCCGTGAACGCGCAGCAGGTCGCGGGTGATCGCGGTGTCGGTGCGCCCGCTGTACGGCACCTCGTCGCGCAGTTCCTTCACGGCGAACGCGGCTACGAGGCCCGCTTCCATCGCCGCTTTGCCCGCGCCCCCGCTGCGCACCAGCGTTCCGTCGATGTCGAAGAGAATGATCGGCATGGGGCTGTTATACTGACCACTCTTCGCGGAGAACCGCTATGCGCGTCCTCGCCATCGGCGACATCCACGGCTGCCTGACCCACCTCGACGACCTGCTCGCGTGGGTCCGCCCCGAACCGGACGATGTGCTCATCACACTGGGCGACTACGTGGATCGCGGGCCGGACACGCGCGGCGTGCTGAACCGGCTCATCGAGCTGAAAAAGACTCGCCCGCTGATCTGCCTGCGCGGGAACCACGAAATCATGATGCTCGACGCGTGGCGCGGCGGGCGCAGCGAGCAGAAGATGTGGCTCGGCGTCGGCGGCGTGCAGGCGCTCGGCTCCTACGGCAGCGCGCCCGGCAAGAGCGGCGCGCTCAGCGACGTGCCGCCGGAACACTGGACGTTCCTGCAAACCGAACTGGTCGATTACCACGAGAGCGACCTGTTCATCTTCGTCCACGCCGGGCTTACGTACTCGGACAAGATGGACGAGCAACCCCACAACGCGCTCTTCTGGGAGTTTCTCGGCGATCAGATGATGCACTATTCGGGCAAGACGGTGATCTGCGGGCACACGTCTCAGAAGGGCGGGGTGCCAAAGGTGGTGCCGGGCGCGGTGTGCATCGACACCTACGCCCACGGCGGCGGTTGGCTCACGTGCCTCGACGCCATCTCCGGGCGCTACTGGCAAGTGGACGCGCTCGGCCGCAAGCGCGAGGGGCGCGTCGATTACGAGGAGTAGTGTCCGTGAGGTGCGGAGGCCGAGCCGCACCGCGTCCCGTTCACCAGACTCCCCGCAAGGGGGAGGTGAGAACTATCGCTTCAACGCTAAGCCCTTGAATTCTTTCACGCAGCCGGTGATGGCGATTTCGGTCGGCAGGCGCTCGATGCTCGACGCGCCGAAGAAGCCGACGATGCCCGTCGTGTGGTCGAGGATGTAGCGCACGTCGGCCGGTTCGGAGATCGGCCCGCCGTGGCACAGCACCAGCACGTCGGGGTTCACCGCCTTCGCCGCGTACGCCATCGCTTGCACGCGCTTCGCGCTCTCGTCTAGCGTGAGCGCGGTCTTCGCTCCGATCGCGCCTTTCGTGGTTAGGCCCATGTGCGGGATCAGAATGTCTGCGCCGGCCCGCGCCATCGCGGTCGCTTCGTCGGGCGTGAACACGTACGGGCACGTCAGCAGGTCGAGGTCTCGTGCGGCGGCGATCATGTCCACTTCGAGGCCGTAGCCCATGCCGGTTTCTTCGAGACCGACGCGGATAGTGCCGTCGAACAGGCCGACCGTGGGGAAGTTCTGCACGCCCGCGAACCCGGCGTCCTTCACGTCGAGGAGGAACCGCTTCATCACGCGGAACGGGTCGGTACCGCACACGCCCGCCAGTACCGGCGTGCGCTGAACGACGGGCAACACTTCACGCGCCATGTCCATGACGATGGCGTTGGCGTCACCGTAGGGCAGCATGCCGGCGAGCGACCCGCGGCCCGCCATGCGGAACCGGCCGGAGTTGTAGATGATGATGAGGTCGATGCCGCCCATCTCGGCGCACTTGGCGGAAAGCCCGGTGCCGGCCCCGCCGCCCACGATGGGCACGCCCGCGGCAACTTGCTTGCGAAACCGGGCGAGGATTTCTGAGCGCGTGTGCATAGGACTGGCCCGCGGGGGACGAAGATTGATTGGCCACAAAAAGGCACAAAAGCCACAAAAGAAGACCAGAGGCAAAGGGCAGAGAGCGAAGGTCAGAAGACAGAAGACAACGGGAAACGGCGTGTGCGTTATCGCCCGGTCTTCTGCTTTCTCTGCTGCCTTCTTTTGTGTGTTCTGTGCCTTTTTGTGGCAATTCTGTCTTTTCTCTTCTCGGCTACAACCCGGCGAGGCGCATGACGGCTTCGGGGTGGATCGGGCCGTTGGTGGCGATCAGCCCGCGGGTTTGTGCGAAGGCCTCGTTCTGGTAGGTGATGGGGTTGCCGCCGAGGTCGGTCACGGTGCCGCCGGCCTCGGTCACGAGCAGGTGGCCGGCGCAGATGTCCCAGTCGCGGAAGGTTTCGTAGGTGTTGGCGTACACGTCGGCCTCGCCGCGCGCGACCAGCGCGAGCTTGATCCCGCCGGAGTACGTCTCGATCACGCGCGCCGGGGTCAGTGCCTGAACCGGTTTCGGCGACATGCCGGTTTTCGCCCAGCTCTGCGTCAGCACGAGGTCGGCGAACCCGCGCGCGGACACGCGACACCGCACCGGCCCCGCGCCGCCGATCTGTACCCAGCACCCGCCGCCGCGCGAGGCGAACGTGACGCGGTCCAGCGCCGGCTCCGCGACCACACCGACCACCGGCACGCCGTCCACAAGCAGGCCGATCATGGTGGAGAACTGGCCGGTCTTTTTGGCGAACCCGCGCGTGCCGTCGATGGGATCGACCACCCACGCGCGGCGGCCGGTCTTCGGCACCGCGTCGAAGTTCGGCGTTGACTCTTCGGCGCACAGCGCGTCGGCCGGGAACTGCTCGTGCAGGAACGCGAGGATCAGTTCTTGCGAGCCTTTGTCGGCGTGCGTGCTGATGGTGACGGGCGCGTCGGGGATCGCGGTGAAGGTCGCGTACTCGGCGCGCAGGTAGGCGCTCGCGCGGGCCGCGGCCTCGCGCGCCGCGGCCAGTTCCGGGGCGTACTCGGTCATTCGCTGTCGTCCTTCAGGGCGGCGTGTTCGGTCGACGGCGCGTCGGCCAGCACTTGCAACCGGCGGTAGTCGTCGTTGTCGCGCCACAGGTCGCCGTGAGCCCCGGACGCCTCGACGTGGCCGTTCTTGATGAGGAACACGCGGTCCACGCGGCGTAGGGTCGAGAGCCGCTGCGCGAGGACGATGATCGTGCGCCCCGGCGACACGCGCGCGAGCGTGTCGTCGAGCAGGGCGAGCGTGTCCTCGTCGATGGGGCCGGTCGGCTCTTCGATCACGAGGACCGACGGGTCGCGCAACAGCGCGCGGGCCAGCGCGAGGCGGAACCGCTCGCCGGGGGTGAGCGACACGCCGCCGCTGCCGATGAGCGTCTCGTACCCGTAGGGCAGGCGCTCGATGAACTGGTGCGCGTGGGCCAACTTCGCGGCCTCAATGATCTGCGGCAACTCGTACTCCGGGTTCCCGACGCCGATGTTGTTCGCCACGGTGTCGGTGAACGTCAGGTCGTCTTGCATCACGAGCGCGACCTGCGCGCGCAGCGACTCGTGCGTCACCCAGCGGATGTTCTTGTCTTCGATGCGGACCTCGCCCGCGGACGGGTCGAGGAACCGCGGGATCAGGTACACGAGCGCGTGCTTCTCGGCCGCGCTCGGGCCGACGACGGCGACCTTCGAGCGCGCCGGGATCGCGAACGAGACCTTGTCGAGCAGCCGCGCGCCGGTGGCCGGGTCGTGAACGGTTACGTCGCGGAACTCCACGCGCGTGGTGAGCCCGGGGAGGAACTCGGCGTCGGCGGCCTCGGCCGCTTCGCCCTTGCGGTCGAGGAACTCGAACAGCGCGGCGGCGGCCTCGTGCCCGCGGCGGGCGCGGGCGCGCCAGTCGAGCGCGGCGGCGATGGGTTCGAGCAGCGATACCAGCGCCACGGCCATGACCGCGAGCCCCGCGGCCGTGAACCCGCCGGCGAGCACGCCGCGGGCCGCGAGGTACAGGAGCGCGACCCCGGC
>VGZJ01000330.1 GCA_016872595.1 Planctomycetota bacterium | reverse complement strand
CGGAACTCGGCCCCGGCGATCAAGGCCCAGACCACGTCGCGGCACAACTCCTCACGCGACACACCGAGCGTGGCGAGGTACTTCGAGACCGCCGCAGCCTCCTCGGTTGTCGGCGGGCGAGAGAGTACCGTCAGGTACGCGGTGCGCGCGACCTCTGCCGCGTCTGACAGTTTGGTGAGCTTGCCGACCAGCCCGCCCGGTGCCAGCATCGTCCGCACCGTCGGGTTGTACGTCAGGTACAGCGCGTGCGAAGCGTTCGCCTGAAACGCCTCGCCCTCCTGCTTGAAGCGAGTGAGGAGCGTCGCGTACTCCCGCTCCCGCTCGAACTGCTTCCGCACGACCGCGAACGTCACCGCGTCCACCTTCAGTTTCACCTTCTCCCGCTCGTACTTGGCCCGCAGGGTGTCGGCGTACCCGGTGGCCTGGGCCAGCGCGACCGCCAGTTGCGGCGGCGACAGCGGCTTGATCGCCCCGACCGCATAGATCTTGTCGGCGGGCCGCGGGCCCGTCCCGGTCCACCGGCTCGACCGCTGGTACGCCTCGCTGTGCAGGATGCCACCCATGAGCCGCCGGAGGTCGAAGCCGTGCTTCGCGAAGTCCGCGGCGAGGTCGTCGAGCAGTTCCGGGTGTGACGCCGGGTTCCCGTCGTGGATCTGATCGACCGGTTCGACCAGCCCGACGCCTAGCAGTTGCCTCCACACGCGGTTCGCCATCGCCCGCTTGAAGTACGGGCTTTCCGCGGTCACGCCGGCAGCGATCAGTGCTTTCCGACGATCCGTCTTCGCGTCGATCACCTGGCCGTCGAGGAACAGCAGCCGGGCGGTCTGCTCGCCGGTCTTGCGGCCGCTGAATTTGACCTCGCCGTCGGCTTTCTCGGTCAGAGCGGGCAGGTTGTTCTTGCCCTTGGTCGTGAAGGTGCGGCCGAGGAACGCCGCGAGACCGTAGTAGTTCTCCTGTTTCCAGTCGCCGACAACCGGGTGGTCGTGGCACTTCGCGCACTGCATCTGCACGCCGAAGAACACACTCGACACCGCGACGGTCATCGAGTCGAGTTGCGCCGCGCGGTCGCCGCCCGCGAGCCGGCTGGCCAGGAAGAACGCAGCGTTCGCCCCGACGGGGTCGCTCTCCTTCGGGTCGAGCAGTTCGCGGGCAATCTTGTCCCACCCGACGTTCTCGCCCAGCCGCTTTTCGAGGAAGTCGAGGAACTCGGCCTCACCCGGACGTTTCTCCTCCAGCGTGCCGTTCAGCCAGTGGTGGAACACGCCGCGCCAGTGCACCGGCATCTCCGGGTGGGCGAGCAGCGCGTCGATGAGCTTGTGGTGCTTGTCGGGATCAGTGTCCTTCAGGTATGCGGCGGCTTCGTCCGGTGTCGGAATGCGGCCGAGCACATCGAGGTAGATGCGGCGCAGGAGCTCGTGCTGCTCGGCACGCGGGGCGGGCATGATCCCAGCGGCCTTATGAGGCGCGGCGATGCGGGCGTCGATGGTCTTGCTCAGGTCGCGGGCGTCGGCCGCGCGAACCGGAGGGGTGCCCGCCAAAACGAGAACGGCGATGAGAAACGCAAGACGCATCACACCACCTCCCACACTTCGACCTTGCCGTCGGCGCGGCCGAGGCCGAGCAACTTGCCATCGGCGGAGAACCGCATCCCGAGGGAGAAATCGCCGAGCTTGATCTGCGCCAGTTCCTTGCCGGGTAGCGGGCCGGGGTTCCCGAGCTTGCCGTTCTTGTCGGCTTTCGCGGGAACGAACTTGGTCGAGTCGTAGGCGACGACCTTCGCGTTGTTCGACCCGGTGGCCAGCAGGTCGTCCTTCGGCGAGAAGCACACCTGCGCGTCCGACTTGTCTTCGGCGACCGGTGTGCCGGTGGCGAGGTCGAAGGCGGTCAGCGTCTTGCCGCCCGCGGCGGCGACCCACTTCCCGTCGCGGCTGACGTGCAGCCGGTGGACGCCGCTGAGCGACGGGTTCTGGCCGAACTGCTCGTTCGCCCCGCCGAACGTGATCGTGCGGACGAGCGACAGCGCCTTCGCATCCCACACCAGCAACTTGCCGTCCTCGGCTCCGGTCACGAACGCCGAGCCGTCCGGCAGCCAGGCCGCGTCCCGCAGGAACCCGGTGTGCCCGGTCAGGGACTTCACCGGGGTCAGGTCGGCGGCGTTCCACACCTTCACCGCGAGGTCGGCCCCGCCGGTCACGAGGAGCTTGCCGTCCGGTGAGAACGCCAGCCCTTCCACCCAGCCGGCGTGCGCCTCGGTGTCGTGGGTCGGCTTGTCGGCCGGCTTGCCGCCGGCGAACGCCCAGAGCTTCAGTCGGCGATCCGAGCCGCCGGTGGCGAGCCACTTGCCGTCCGGCGACACGTCCAGACACCGCACCCAGCCGGTCTCGTGAGGGCACGCGAACGCCCCCGGTACCGCGGTCAGGTTCTTGACGGTCGTTTCCTTGTCGTCGAGGTTCCACACGGCGACGCGGCGTTCCGCACACGCCGCGAACAGTACCCGTTCCGTCGGGTGGAACCGCACCTGCGACATCGTCATCGGCCCGCGTTTCGCGCCGTCGTCGACGTGGTAGGTCTTCAGTTTGGTGAGTTTGGTCGGGGGCATGGTCACAGTACCTCCTTCACCGGGGTGCCCTTGCTGTTCTCGGTGAGGGGCACGGGCCGGCCCTCGAACTCCAGCTCGGTGCGGTAGTCGATGCCGAGGAGCGTGTAGAAGGTGGCGAACAGGTCGGGGATGGTGACCGGCCGGTCCTTCACCGCGGTGCCGTCCTCGTTGGTGCTGCCGACCACGACGCCCGGCTTCACCCCGCACCCGCCGAGTGACAGTGACCACGACTTCGTCCAGTGGTTGCGGCCCGGCGATCCCTGCCCGAGGATCTCCGGGGTGCGGCCGAACTCGCCCATGAGGATGACGAGCGTCTTGTCCCACAGCTCGCGTTCCCTCAAGTCGTCGATCAACGCACCTGTCGCGACGTCGAACTCGCGGGTGAGGTGCCGCTGGCTGTCGAACGCCCGCCGGTGCTTGTCCCACGCCAGCCCGCCTTGGTGCTGCACCCGGACGAACGGCACGCCCTTCTCGACGAGCCGGGCGGCGAGAAGGCAGTCCTTACCGAGAGCGGTGGGACCGTACTTCTCGACCCGCTTCGGCGGCTCCTTCGCGAGGTCGAACAGGTCGCGGTTGCGGAGCAGTCGCTCGACCGACCCGAACGCCGCGTCGTGGCTGTCGGCGGCGGAGGAGGTGCGGCCGGTCGAGTAGCCCTCGCCCAGTTGGGTGCGGAGCGCGGCCCGGCGCCGGTAGTCGTCGAGATCCTTCGCGCCCGCGGCCGGGAGGTCTTCCGGCCCCTGCCCCTTGCCGGGGCAGTACAGCCCCTGATACCCGGCCCCGAGGAAGCCCGGCCCCGGCACCGCCATGTTCCCGCCGCCCTCCGCGCCGAGCACGACATACGACGGCAGCCCGTTCGCGGCGGGCCGCTGCCGCGCGCACATCGACAGCCAGTGCGGCGCGGTGGCGACGACGTTGGTGGGCTTGTGCCCGGTCTGGGCGAGGTAGTGCGCTTCCATGTGATCGCCGAGGTCGCTCGTCATGGAGCGGATCACGGCCATCCTGTCGGCGAGCCGGGCGAGGTTCGGCATGTACTCGTCGAACCGAATGCCGGGAACGGTGGTCTGGGTGTTCATGTGCGGCCCGCCGGTCGGCCGTCCGGTCTTCGGGTCCCACGTCTCGAACTGGCTCGGCCCGCCGGACATGAACACGAGGATGACGTGCTTCTGTTGCTTCGCGGCCTTCTCCGCATTGTCGGCGGCGAACAGGCGGCCGAACCCGCCGAGCGCGGCGGCACCCGCCCCCTGAAGGAACAACCGGCGGGACAGGTGGTGATCGGCGCGGCGACACTCGGCCGGGTGGGTTTCAGATCGGGTCATGGGGAACGGCTCGGGGCGGGAAGGCTGGTGGGGGCATTCCGTCACTGTACCACGTCACCGAACCCCGACCGACGACGTGCCAGACAGGCGGCTCACCACCCCGCGCCGGCGGCCGGCAACCGGACCCGGTGCGGCCGGTACTCTCCGGCCCCGGTGATGTAGAGCGTGCGGCCGTCTTTCCCGCCGAACGCCAGCCCCGAGACGTTCCGCGGCACGCCGAGAATCATGGCCACGACCTTCTTGCCGTCGGGAGAAATGACCGCGACGGCCTCGCCCGAGGTGTGCGACTCGGCCCCGGCGACGTACACGTTCCCGAGCCGGTCTACCGCCAGCCCCTGCAACCGCCCGACCCAGCCCAGCAGCGTCTCCCCTTTGTCCTTCGCCGCGGGGAGCTTCTCCAGTTGCGGCTTGAGGTCCTGAACTCTGAAGAACACCTCGCCCTTCCCCGGCTTTCCGTCCGCGTCGAGCGGGAACCGCCAAACGGCCCGGCCGTCGGCGTTCGGCAGTTTCGACGCGACGAATAGCCAGTCCTGCTTCGGGCTGATGCCGATTCCGTAGGTGTGGCCGATCTTCGGGGCGAGCACCTCGACCGCGCCGCCGGGTACGACGCTCCGGGTGCCGCCGTCCGGGAAGCCGGACCAGAACACCCGGCCGGACTTGTGAACGGTCACGAACTGCGGCGTGCCGACGTCCTTCTCCGCGAGAACGGAACTGGTGCCGTCCGCCTTGATGCGCACGACCCGGTTCGGATCTCGCTCGGTGAGGACAAGGTCACCGTCGGGATCGACCGCCAGCCCGACCGGGGTCGGCACCTCGCGGAGCGTCTCGAACTTGTCCGGCGGGGTGAACGCGACGAGCCGCTTCCCGCCGCGGTCGGCAATGACGAGCCGGTCCTTCCACCACACCATACCGGCCGCGGTCATCTTCGGGCTGCCCTCGACCACTTCCGCCGTGTACACGCCCGAAGGCGCGGCGTCCGGCTCCGCGCCGAGGGCCGGTACGGTGATCGCGAAGAGGGAGGCGAGGGTATGTAAACGGAGCATTTGGGCCGGACCCGCGCGAAGGAGGCTACCGCCAGTCGAACCCCGCCGGACCGTGGGCGCAGACGCTCGCGGCTGTCTGAGGAAGCCGACAGGCGGGGTTCAGTTGGGGCCTACCCAAACCTCCTGCGCACGGCAGCACATGACAGACGCTCTCCGACTCGGCCTCGCGACCGTGTGCCTCGCGCTCCCGCTCGCCGCTTCCGCAGCGGATTCGCCTTGGCCCGCCGACGTGAAGGACTGGAAGAAACCGGAACCGGGCGAGCACCCGCGGCTGCTCTTCCGCAAGGGCGACGTGCCCGACATCCGGAAGCGGGCCGAGACGCCCGAGGGCAGGGCCATCGTCAAGCGGTTGCGGTTCCTGCTCGACGGGAAGAACGGCGACACGCTCTTGCCGCCGGGCCAGCCCGAGCACACTGTTGGCGCCTTCACGATCGGCCACGCCGCCGGGTACGGGCTGCTCTACCAGCTCACCGGGGAGAAGAAGTACGCCGACCTCGGGCTCCAGTGCTTCGACCGCATGATCAAGGGTGAGGCCGACCGTGACGGCCGCTACTCGTTCACCAACCCCAACGGCGAGCTGCGGGCCGGCTCGTCGTGGGCGGTCGCGGCGCTCGGCTACGACCTGTGCTACGACGGCTGGCCCGAGGCAGACCGGGTGCGGGTGGCGAAGGCGTTCCTGTCGATCAAGGACGACCAGGGGTTCAACCTCGAGAAGGTGGTCCGCCGGCCGAAGTACAAGCCCGCGAAGAACCACACCGGCGGGATCATCTGTGGCGCGGTCGCGGCCGCGGCGCTCGCCGGCGACCCGGGCACGGAAGGGGCGAAGATCTGGGAGGAGTGGCTCCCGGACGCTTACAAGAACCTGTCCGCGATGCTCACCCAAGGGTTCGGCGACTACGGCTGGTATGCCGAGAGCCAAGGGCCGAGCCACGTCTCGTCCGACACCGGGTTGCAGCTCTGGATCAGGGCCGCGCGGGTCGCGTGCGGGAAAGACTTCGTCACCCCGCGGCCGAACGCCCAGTACATCGCGCTCCGCTGGGCGATGGAGATCGTGCCGCAGGACGGCCGCCCGCAGTTCCCCAACCGGCTCACCAACGGCGGCCCGAGCTATGGGACGCACGAGTTCACCCGCGCCGGCGACTGGTCGCACGGCGGGCAGTTCGCCCAAGGGTTCGGGGTCATCGACGACAAGCACAAGCCCGCGCTCCTGTGGGTGTACCAGAACTTCGTGGAACCCGCCGAACAGAAGCTGACGCCGAAGGAAGCGTGGGTGGCCGAGAAGGGATTCTTAGGAAAGAACGAGAAGAGCTTCGACGCGCTCGTCTCGCCGTGGAAGGCGGTCGCGGCGTTCGTGAACTGGCCCGTCGGGGTCGAGGCGAAGAACCCGGCCGGGGTTCTGCCGCAGGCGATCGAGGACAAGGTGCACGGATACTACTGCTTCCGCAACCGGTGGAAGGACGCCGACGACATCGTCGTCACCGCGCTGCTCGGGTACGGCCCGAAGGACGGGTACAAGCCGAAGTTCGGCCCGGTGGTCGTGTGGGGGCTGGGCGCGCGGTACGAGTTCGGCAACTTCACCGCCGCGAAGCCGGCCAACTTCGCACCCGGGAAGGACGGGTCCGGCACCGTCGCGGCGGGCGACAAGCACCTGGCGGTCGACTTCTCCGGCGCGTCCGGCGCCCCGCTCGTGCTGGTGGGCATCGGCATCGGCGAGGGC
>VGZJ01000329.1 GCA_016872595.1 Planctomycetota bacterium | reverse complement strand
GTCGAACGCCGCGGGCGTGATCCCAGTGAGTTGCCGGAACGTGTCCGGCACACGCTTCAAACGGCTCGTGTGGCTCATACGCACAACCTATGCGGCCCAACCGCTATTATGCAGCGACTCTATTGCGTCTGACCGGACCGTGAACCTGTCGCTCGCGCGTTCGCACCCAGCGGCAAGCACTCGTACTTACTGCGGTGCGGGTCCGCGTCCCGGCCAATGCTGCGATGTGCTGGCAGTCGAAGAGCGGCCCTCCGATCGCTAGTGTCTTGCCCACGGTTACCGTCAGGGACGGGTCCGAGCCCCGCGACGGGTGCTCATACTCGAATGGGGCGCGGGGGTACCGGTCTCGAGCACGGCCCACACGACGAGATTCATCACGAACCCGCTGTGGGTCGAGCACTCAACATGATACGCTGTTTCTCGCGGTCGAATGCCAGTACGTTGACCATCACGGCCTCGCCGACGAGCAGTTCCGTCACACCCGGTGGGAATTGCGTGTTGTGGAGCAGGCCGACGCACCCGTTGGGTAGCATCACGAATACTCCGAACGGCCGAACGAGGTCAACGCGCCCACGGGTCACCGAACCAATCGGGTGTTGCTCGAGAAACGTGTCCCACGGGTTCGGTTGCGTCTGGCGGTAGCTCGCGTGGATGCGCCGGCGCTCCGGGTCCGTGAACGTGACCACAACCTCGATGAACTGCCCGACGCGCAGGAAGTCGATCGCGCGTGGCTTCCGCTCGGTCCACGATACCTCGTTGTTGTGGACGAGGCCGCGGAACCCGCTCTCGAACTGGATGATCGCACCGATGGTCAGGAACTCGACGACGCGCGCCGCGGCCCGGCTCCCGACCGGGTGCGCGGCCGTAACCCCGGCCCACGGGTTCGCGTGCAACTGCCGATAGCCGAGGGTCATGAACACGTTGCCGGTCTTCTTGGAGCGCTTGACCTCGACCACGACCGCTTCGGCCTCGTCGCCCAGTTTGAACGTGTCGCGCACGTCGGCCCGGCGCTCGGTCCACGACACCAGCGAACAGTGGATCAGCCCCTTCAGGCCGCTCGTCAGTTCGATCATGGCTCCGCGCTCGGTCAGGCGCACGACCCGGCCGCGCACCAGTGATCCGACTTCTGGCAACGGAATGTCCGTGTTCATCGCGCTCGCACCGCTCCGCAAAAAACTTCCGAACAAGGATATGCGACAGGGCCGCGCGCCGCAACCGGGTCACTTCGCCGGCTTCAGTTCCCACGCCTCCACCCGCTTGAGCGTGACCGCGCCGCCCTCGGCGAACAGCATCACCGGGCCGGGTTCCGTCGGCGCGAGCGCGCCTTCGTACTCGAAGCGGTTGTTGACCTGCGCCAACACCTTGCCGCCGTCGAGCACCACGCGGACGCGGTACGTCTTGTCGGCACGGGCGCGGGCAGCGAACGACCGCACGCCACCGAACTCGAACTCGCCGGCGCGCGTCAGGGCGAGCTCGCGCGCGTCCTTGCCCGCACCGACGCGCACGCCGAACCGCTTCGCCGTTCCCGGTTCAATCTCGGCGATCAGGTCGAACGCGCGCGCCTTGAACCCTTCGAGCGCGAGCACGTCCTTCACCTCCTTGTGGGTCAGTTCCGCGCGCGCCCCGCGCCGGGCCGCAAGGGGGGCGAACGGCAGCGCCATCTTGCACTGCCCGGCGTACGAGTGCCGGTGCTCCGCCTCCGTGCCCGTGAAACAGCGGTTCACGATGTCGTGCCCAGCATCGCGCACCGTGATGAGCCGGTACGGGCCGCACAGGTTTTGCGTCGTCATCCGCATGATGTCGCGGCGCGTCTCCTCCTTGTTGCGGTGCGAGTGCCCGGCGATCACCAGTTCCACCTTATGTTTGAGCAGCGCGTCCCAGAAGGTGTCGTCGCCGTGGCGGAAGTCGTGGTGCATGAACACGAACGTCCGCGTACCGGGCTTCTGGTTCGCGAGGTCGCGCTTGACCCACTCGATCACCGTGTCCGGTGTGCCCGTTTGCAACTCGCCCTTCTCGTTAATGCGCGCCCAGTCGAGCGACACGAAGTGAACGCCGGCGTAGGTGAACGAGTACCGCAGCGGGCCGAGGTACTTCGTGTACGGCCCGTACCCCGCGAGCGGGTCTTGCTCGGTCCATTTGGTCGTGTGGATGTCGCAGATGTCGTGGTTGCCGGGCGCGTGCAGCAGCGGAACGGGGAACTTCTGAGTCGCGTCGCGGAGCGAGGTAAACATCTTCTCCGCGCCGTCGCGCGTGGCGTAGCCGAGGTCGCCGGTCATCACGCAGAACTTCACCGGGTCGCCCATGCGGGCGATATCGTCGCGGAACCCGTCGCCTCCGCACACGTTGTCGTGCGGGTCGGTCCCGTGGGCGAAGGTGAACGGCAGCGATTGCTTCATCTCGTGAAGCAGGAAATCGACGTTCTCACCGGCCTTGATGTCCGATCGGCGCACCCAGTAGCGCCGGCCGACGGGCCACGTCCCGCTGGGCCAGTTCACCGCGAGCACCTGCGCCGGCTTGTACGGCACGAGCGGATCGTCGGCGAAGTTGAGTGCGTACGAACCGTCGGCCGCGGTGCGCGCGAACGCGACGCCGTCGCTGACGTACACGTCGGCGAGTCCCTTGTCGCCGGCGTCGATCTTGCCGTTGCCGTTGGAGTCGAGCAGCACGCGCCCGGACACGGCCGCAACTGGCTCAGCGCCGAAAGCGGATGGGGTCGCTACGAGAGCGAGAGTGGTGCAAGCGACTGCAAACGGCGCGCGCATTGCGTGAACCCAGCGGGGAGGAATCGCCGATTGTGTTCGCGCCGCGGGCAGGCGTCATTCGTCGTCCTCGTCATCGCGTTTGCGCTTGTTGTTGCCGGACGCTTTCTGGCCGATCCAGATGAACAGCCCGACCAACCCGCCGACTACACCCACGATTCGCCCTTTGATGAGTACTTGGTTCAAGTCGAACTCGGCAAAGAGCATGGCTACCTCTCTGCAATGGTCATATGGTCACAGGTCCGAACGGCTCTCACTCCCAATCCGATACCGAGGTCGCGATCCATTGGGACAAAAACTCTGCGACTGTCTGGGCATCCTCGGGAATCGGCTTGGGGTTACTGCTATCAATTCCAACGAGTCGCTACCTGTCGCGCGTGTCAAAGCCCACCATCCAACCGGAGAAGTCGTCTCCAAAGAGGAGGCAGCCGTCAAGACTCGCTGCAGTTTCCGGGTCGAAGATTTCAGTAGGCTCACAAAGGCCAATGTAGATCATGAGGGTACTACCACTCAGCGAGCCCCACCCAACTTCACGAAGAAACGCGAAGTAGTGTTCCGGTACGCCAAGATGCCGGCTGCGGATCGTGGCCAATTCTGGCTCGGCGAGTGGTTCCAATCGAGAGAGTGGAAAGACGCGACGAATAGTCGTGAGCAGGGAATCGAAATCTACACTCATGGCTCAGCGCCTCCTCCAATCAGTCCGAAAATGCTCCCGCTGTTAGCCCGTCACGCATCGAGCGGCGACCGGCACGGAGCGGGTTAGCCACCTTCGCCAAAAGGGGCTGGCCCGCTCCGTGCCGGTCGCCGCTCGATGCGTGTTTCTTACCGCGCCCGCCTGCGGCTCGCGGCTTACGCGCTTGGCTTACTTCTCGATCCCCAAGAACCGTTGGTTGGCGTCGAAGCGCTTGGCGAAGGCTTTGTCCGTGAGGTAGTTCGCGCGGGTGTGGCGCGCGATCGGCTTGCCCGCGATGGCGACCAGCATTTCCTCCGGGTGCAACTCGGACGCGAGTTGCGCGTCGTGCTCGCCGAGGATCACGCGCCAACTGTGGCGGGAGGCGTGGCCGGGCACGCCGAACGCTTGCAGCACCGCGGCGTTGTTCACCAGCGATTCCCAGTTGCTCGGGTACAGCTTCATCATCTGGCTCAGGTCCTGCCAGAACGTCCACAGTTGCAGCCCGTAACCGCGGAGCAGCGACACCGCTTGCGGGAGCAGGTCCAGCGAGCCGAGTTGTGCGGCCTCGTCCAACAGGAAGAGCGTGCGCTGCTTCGGGAGCCGAGTGCGCCGCATTACCGCGGTCAGTAGCGTAACCACCCAGAGGCGCAGCAGCCCGCGGTGGCTGTGCAGCTTCTCCGGCGGCAGCACCATGTAGATCGTCAGCGGCTTGTTGTTCAGCAGGTCGGTGAGGGCGAACGTCGAGCGCTCGAGGCACCGCGACACGGCCGTGCTGCCGAGGCACTTCACGAACGTGGTCGCGGTGGTGCGAATGCACGGGCGCGTCTTGTCGGACGGGGCCGCGAGGTACGCGACGAACTCGTCCCGTGCGAGCGGCGACATGGTCTTCTTGCGCGTGTCGAGCGCGACCGCGAGGGTGTAGTCGAGGTCGTCGTCGTAAAGGCGCTCGCGCAGGGTGACGAGGGTGCGCTTCTCCGGGGGACAACTGGTCGCCACGTCCGCGATCAGCCCGGCCACCAGCCCGCGTCCGGTGTCGTCCCAGTAGCGGTCGGTGGTGAACTCGTGGCCGACGGCGAGCTGCGCGGCCAGCATCTCGGCGTCGGACTCGGCGTCCGAGCCGGGGATGTCGAACAGGTCGAACGGGTTCAGCCGGTCGCTCTTGTCCTTCGGAGTCACGAGCCCGAACGGGTCGAGCACGACGACGCGCTGGCCCATCTCGCGGCGGCGGCGCGCTGTGACTTGATAGTTCTCGCCCTTGATGTCGGTGACGATGACCGAGCCGGGGTACGTGAGCAGTGCGGGGATGATCGCGCCGACACCCTTGCCCGCGCCCGTTGGCGCGACGGTGAGCAAGTGGCCGTCGCCGCCGTAGGTGAGGGGGGCGCGGGCCGGGGCCACGGTCGTGGACGCCGGTCCGAACCCGAGGGCCGGCTTGTGCGTGGTACCGTCCCATCCTAGGAACAGGGCCGCGCCGTCGTCGGGGAGAATCGCGGCCGGGCGGCGGGCGCGGGGTTTGCGCGCGCGCCCGGCCGCGGGTTTGTGGTCGGGCGCGTCATCGGCCGGGTCGAACATGGGTCGCTCCTGCGTCGGCACCGTGGCCCCTCCGGTCTGCTGTGGCTCACCCATCATACGCGATCCGACGCGCGATTTGGGGGCGATTCGGCCGCGCGAAGCGCGCTTCGTGTTCACGGGCGCGCAAAAAAACCGCCCGGTGCTCGCCGGGCGGTCGAAGGCGCAAGTCACGCGCCACCGGTTACGGCTTGTGGGCCTTGTGGCACGCGCCGCAGTTGAACCCGCCGACGCTCTTGTTCACGGCCTTGGCGTCCTTGTCTTCGGTCGCCTTCAAGATGGCCTTGGTCGCGTCGCCGAACTTGGCGCACTGTTCCTTCCACGAGGCGTCTTCGCCCTTGGGCGGCTTGTTCTTGCCGATGACCTTGCCGAGGTCGTTCCACTCCTTCGCCAACTTCTGGGCGTCGTCCCACTTGCCGTCCTTAGCAGCGGCCGGGATCGCGGACTTGAAGCCGCCCTTGCCGAAGCTCTTCTTCATGATCTCGCTGACTGCAGGCGTCTTGTCTTCGGCCGCCGTGGTGGTGGACCCGCCGACGGCGAAGACCACCGCGAGCAGGCCGAGCGACGCCGCGAGCGTCACTTTCAGCATCTTCCGCATCGAACAACTCCTCAACTCGAAACCAGACCGCAGGCCGCGCGCATGACCGTCATACGCGCGACCAGCGGACTATACTCGTGCCCACGAGGGGCGAAGAGCCGAACCCAGAATCCCGCGAGCGGGCCGCGCGGACGCGCCCGGTCGCCTCGTTGCTACCTTTTGCCGGTCAGTGGCTCGTGGCGGGAATCGAACCCGCGGCCGACTGGACCGCAGCCGTGTGCCCGGCCGGATCGTTACCAATCACCGAGAGCGTGGGGTTCCTCTCACAGAATCACCTCTCGCGGCGCGGGCGCGCCGATAGCGGTCGTGAACGCCGGCCTCTCGCCGGTTGAGACGCGAGCCGTGCGGGGGATATTCACGAGAACCCGCGCGCGGTTCGCGCGGGAACGTCAGCCGCGGGGCGGTGGTGCGGGTGGGGCGAGCAAGGACACCCCAACGGGGGCGAGCCAGCTCGTGTACAATGGTTGCAAATCCTCAGCGACCGCTATGGCTGGCGGCGCACCGGGCGCGACCGCCGGCTCTGCGGTCACCGTGGGCACCGGCTTGTCGCACTTGCAGGTGCCAACCGCGGTGATCGTCGGTCCAGTCTTCGGCGCGGCCGGTTCCGGCGCAGCCGCGCAACAGAGTTTGGGTTGGTCAGGCTCCTCAAGGCTCGCACAGCAACTCGGTTTGGCTTTCGGCTTAGGGGCAAGCGCTTCAGGTTTCTTAGTGCAGCAGCACGCGGACGCGGCGCGCTCGACCGGCAAACAGGCGCACGAGACCGACGCACACGCCCCTGCAGTAGGCAGCGTGGTGAGGTTCGAGGCCCGGGCCGCCGGCAACGCCGCTACCGGAGTCAGTTGGCCCAGAAGGGCCAAGACCGCGAGCGCGGGTCGGAGGTAGGTAGTGGGTCGCGCGAACACAGGGTGCCCGTGGTGCGAGAGTTACGGAGAAGATAAGTAGCGGTTCGGCCCGCGTCAAGCGCCGACCGGAACGCAAACTCGCGCCCTACCAACCGATCTTTCCCAGATGAACGCCTCTGGAAACGCAAATCGGCCGTGCGGCCACAAAGTACCCCCGCGAAGGGTGGTCCGCAACGATTTTCGCACCCGGATGAGGTCCCGACCACGGTCGAACGGTTC
>VGZJ01000328.1 GCA_016872595.1 Planctomycetota bacterium | reverse complement strand
CCGTTCGACCGTGGTCGGGACCTCATCCGGGTGCGAAAATCGTTGCGGACCACCCTTCGCGGGGGTACTTTGTGGCCGCACGGCCGATTTGCGTTTCCAGAGGCGTTCATCTGGGAAAGATCGGGTGACAGTCGACGGGCGCGACTTGAGGTACTCGTCGGGGAACGCGTACTCGGACACCTTCGCCGCGCGGTCCACGTCGTACACGGTGACTTTCGTTACCTCGTTGTCGAGAACCGCCAGCCGTTTCCCGTCGCGTGTGAGGATGTGGTGGGCATCGGCGGGGACGATGAACGGGGCGTCCCCGAGCGTCATGAGCGATTTTGCCGTTTTGCCGGTCGTCGCGTCCACTTCCATGACTTGAACCTTGCGTTCCGCGCCGAGTTGCTCGAATCGCAGCGTCCGAAAGGTCTTACTGTCGGGGGGAAAGGCGTACCCGACCAGTTCCCCGTCGAAGTCGATGCTCCGTACCTTTGCCTCGTTCACGAGTGTGAGGACATCAGGCCGCGGCCACAGCCCGCCCGGAGGTGTGTCGGCCTTTGCCGGGTTCCACCAGTGCAGCTTGTGATGCCCGCTGAGGAGTCGGTGCTCGCGCTGATCGGTGACGACATGCTTGCCGTCTGGCGTGAAGCCGACGAGGTTCACGTTATTTGGCAGCACGGTGGCGACGCGGACTTTCGGTGCGGCGTCGCTCGGATACTTCAGCAGGTGGAAGACCCGGCTGCCTTTGTCGACATTTTCCCAGCCGACGACCGCAAGGGTCGCCCCGTCGGGACTCCACACCACGTTCACCACATCTGTAATCGGAACGTCCCACCCCGCAGTGAGTCGCGGGGCGGTCGTGTACGCAAGCGGCTTGTCCGTCGCGTTCGGATCGCCCTTCGGTTGCGGTGCCGGTTCGAACCCCTCCGCCAGCGCGGGCGGTTTCGGCGGATCGACCGGCGGCGCTTCGCGCGGCTGCGCGGCCAGCACCATACCGGCGACGCCCAGCGCCATGGCCGCACCGAGCACGAGCACCTTGCGCATCGCGAACCCTCCGTCGGCGAGGCGGGCCAGCGCGCCCGGCGCGGCACCACCGGCCGCGACGTCCGCCACCAGCCCGCACGTTGTTGAGAGCAAACCGTTCGGAACCGACACCGCGGCCTGAACCTGCGCCACAGCGAGCGGCAGCGCCGCGACCGAGAGCGCGACCCCGCGCTTCGTGAGCCGGGCCGCGAGTTTCTTCCGCCCGTTCGCCAACCGGCTCGATAGCGTCCCTTCGGGCACGCCCAGCGCGACCGCGGCCTCTTCGCGCGACGCGCCGCGCAAGTCGCACAGCACGATGGCTTCGCGGTAGCACGCCGGGAGTGCCGCCAACTCTTCGTCGAGGATCGGCCCCAGTTCGGGCTGCGCGCCCCCGGCACCGGCGCGGCGGGTTCGGGCAGTGCGGCCACCAGAACCTCCCGCTTCCGGCGGCGCGCGGTCGATCTGCGCGCGCGCCGCGCGACCCGGTACGCGACCCCGTACAGCCAGTTCCCCAGCAGCGCCGGCGTGCGGAGCGAACCGGCCTTCTGCGCCAGCACAAGGAACGTCGCTTGGAAGGCGTCTTCGGCCTCTTGCGCGTGCCCGGTCACGCGCCGGCACACGCCCAGCACCAGCGCCCCGTGCCGGCGCACCAGTTCCGCGAACGCGGGTGCGTCCCGCGTGTCGGCGAAGCGCGCGAGTAGGTGCGCGTCCGGCGGGCCGGGCATTTCCAACTGGCGCAGGATGTCGGCGGTGCGCGTCGCACTCATGGCGGGCCTCGGTCCCACCGTTATACTCTCCGCACAACGGCGGCGCGTCGCGCGAATTCTTGCGGCTTCTCGAGCGACCACATGTGCGAAGCCGCGAGCGGCTTTCTCATCTCTCCTAGCCAACCTGCGCGACTTACGTCATAATCGCGGGCATGAGCGACATGCCCGTATTGCTTGGGTACGACCGCGGCACCGTGACCGTGACCGGCGGGCCGCCGGGGTTCGTGTTCTCCACGTTGCCCGGCGTCATCTTCGACCCGCGCACCAGCGCGCACCGCGCGCAGGGCCGGTTCTACCGCGCGATTGTCGAACAGCTCATCAAAGAGAAGATCAAGTACGAGGACACGGCACGCGGCTGGCCGAACGAACCGGCCGGGTGGAAGATCAACGCCGAGCGCACCGCCCGCGACTACCAGACCGCCGCAGTGAACGACTGGCTCAAGTGCGGGCGGCGCGGCGTCGTGGTCATGCCGACCGGCACCGGCAAGACGTTCATGTCGTTCCTGTGCATCGAGAAAGTCGGTCGGCCCACGCTCGTCGTCACCCCGAAGATCGACCTGATGGTGCAGTGGGCGCGCGAGCTGGAACAGTCGTTCGGCGTCGAAGTGGGCATGGTGGGCGCGGGCGAGTTCAACTACAAGCCACTCACGGTCACCACCTACGACTCCGCGTACATCCACCTCGAGCGCTGGGCCAACCGCTACGGGCTCGTGATCTTCGACGAGTGCCACCACCTGCCCGGCGCGACGTTCAGCGAGTCGGCGAACGCCAGCCTCGCGCCGTTCCGCCTCGGCCTGACCGCGACCCCGGAGCGCGCCGACGGCGGCGAGATGATGTTTCCGCAACTCATCGGCCCCATCGCCTTCCGGCTCGACATCAACGACGCCGGCGACCACCTCGCGCCTTACGAGACGCGCCGCATCTACGTGGACCTCACCGCGGAAGAAGCGGAAACGTACAAGAGCTGCCGCGAGGAGTACAAGCGGTTCGCCGCGGATCGCGGGATCAACATGAGCGGCATGGACGGGTTCCGCCGGTTCCTCTTCGAAGCGAGCAAGACGGCCGAAGGTTGGAGTGCGATGAAGGCGTTCCGCGAGCAGAAGCGGATCGTGCAGTCCGCAAGCGGCAAGTTCAAGGCGCTCGAAAAGCTGCTGGCGCAGCACGCGGCGGATCGGTCGCTGATCTTCACCGCGGACAACGCGACCGTGTACGAAATCGCCCGCCGCTACTTGATCCCGGCGATGACCAACCAGACCAAGCCGAAGGAGCGGAAGTCGATCCTCGCGAAGTTCCACGCCGGCGATTACAACGCGGTCGTCACTTGTCAGGTTCTCAACGAAGGCGTCGACGTGCCCTCGGCCGGCGTCGGCATCGTGATGGGCGGCACCGGCAGCGCGACCGAGAACGTCCAGCGCCTCGGCCGCATCCTGCGCAAGCACAACGACAAGCAAGCGGTGCTGTACGAAATCATCGCGAAGAACACGGCCGAAGAGTTCGTCAGCGACCGCCGCCGCCAACACCGCGCCTTCCAATAAGGAAGAATGGCCCGCTGATTTCGCAGAGAAGACGCAGATGAAATCCGATCAAGACAGAAGGCAGTGCTTTCAAACTCTCTGTTCTGTCTGATCTGGATTTCATCTGCGTCTTCTCTGCGAAATCAGCGGGCCAATCTTATTCCCATGCTGACCGGCAAACTCGTTCGCGTCAAAGTCGTGAAGCACAAGATCACGCCGCTGTATGTATCGCCCAACGACGAGGCGCTACAGGGGTTGGCGGAGCAAATCTTGTTGGCGTACCGCAACGCGCCGGGGCGCACGCGCGGCGAGATCGACGACGACCTGCACGACTACATCCCCGAAGGGCCGCGCGGGCTGCTGCCCGGCGGACTCGCGAAGCTGTGCGAGGACCGGTGCGAGTTCGAGGTCGCGTCCGATCACCCGCCGGACGAGCTGCGCGAAGCCGTGTTCAAGGCCGCCGCGACCGCCCGCGCCGCCGCGCGCGACATGCAGCCGTTCGACCGCGACGCGGTGCTGCGCGAAGCGGCCGAGGGGTTGTCGCTCACCGTCACACCGGAGCAGATCGACCGCAGCCTGTTCGCCGACCTGAAGGACGAGCAGCGCGTCATCTCGTTCGACGACATCACCGCGGAGAACCTGCTGCACCGCTACAACGTGTCGCTGGCGCAGGCGATCCTGCTGCGCTGTTCGCTGATGGAAGTGCGCGTGTACGCCGAGTCGCCGGCCCGGTTCCGACAACTGTTCCGCGCGGTGAAGTTCCACCGCCTCATCTGCACCATTCAGGAAACGCCCAACAACAGCTACAAGCTCACGCTCGACGGCCCGCTGTCGCTGTTCTCGTCCACCAACAAGTACGGCCTGCAACTCGCGATGTTCCTCCCGACGCTGTTGCACTGCAAGGCGTTCGACCTGCGCGCGAACATCCGCTGGGGCGCGGAGCGGAAGGACAAACTGTTCCAGCTTTCCGGCCTCGACGGGCTGAAGTCGCACACCGCGGACTTCGGCGTCTACACGCCGCCGGAACTGCAGATGTTCGCGGACACCTTCGCGACAAAGGTGAAGGGCTGGACGCTCGACACCGACCCGCACCCGATCAACCTCGCGAGCGGCGTGTGGGTTCCCGACTTCACGCTGACGCACACCAAGACCGGCAAGGAGGTCTACGTCGAGGTCTTCGGGTTCTGGCGCAAGGGCGACATCGAAACGCACTACAAGAACCTGTCGAAGGGCGCACCGGGCAAGTTCGTGCTGTGCGTGTCCGAGGCCATGCGCGCCGACGAGGCCGACGAAGTGACCTTCGGCAACGGCGTCTACCGCTACAAGCGCACCCCGCTGCCGGAGGAAGTGGCCCGAACCGCGGCGCTGGTCGCGGGGGTGTAAACGATGGGCGTGTACGATCTAATTACGTCCGAGCGGAGATTATCCTGTGGATATGCATGAGAATGACCTTGAGAAGGCCGAAGCCCGAATCGTTGGCAATTTCGGCGAATACTTGGCCTGCTACGCACTACTCGTTTGGGGCTACGAAGTAGTACGCGCAGATCATGTTGGAGCCGATCTGATCGCGCGCAACTACGCACACCAAATCGCCATCTCTGTCAAAGCACGACGGTATGGTGAATGCCGATTAGGAGATCAAGACGAAGATGAGGAAAGTATGGCTTGGATCTGCAAAGATCACGAACTCGAAACTCTAGACCGTTTCGCGGCACGGTTCAATCTTGAGCCTGTATGCGTTCACATCGCAGTAGAGTATCGGACAAACACTATCCGTTTCTTCATGCTGCGATCTTCTGAGATTCGGAGTCGACTCAAGCGTACAAAGCACGGCTATCGAGCTTCGTACGAGACTAACGATGATCTTGAAGCGCTAACCAAATTGCCAACCTTGAATTACATGTGTTGGACTAGCCAAATTAGTGCAGACAATCTGTTCACGAGTCGAAATCTAACCTGCAACAACGAAGATACTGGTTGAAACCACGGTACCAGTCTAACCCACACAAATCATGTTCTCGCTTCAAACCGCTGCCCGTCGGCGAGCGACAGACGATTCCGCCCCGACGTGAGGCTTCGACGATAGCTTCCTGCACGTTACCCGCGTGGGCTTCTTCGGCCCGCCACTCGACGAACACGAGGGCCGCAAGCTCGAAGTGTCGGAGTGCGCGGACGCCATTGACCGCTACAACGCCATCGCGCCCGCGGACCTGCGCATTCAGCCCGAAGAGCCACCTCGTGGGAGCGCGGCCCGTGGTATCGTGGTTGCGTCCGCCGAGGGCTACCCCATTGTGCTGAATGCCGGCGTGCTGTCGTGCCCGTACCTGACGACGCACTTCATCGAGAGCGCGATCGGGTTCGTCGCGTATCTGCACACGCAACTCGGCTGCACGATCTATTCCGACAACGAAGGGCGCGCCCTCACGCTCGACGAATACTTGGCGTCCCGGTCCTTCGCGGAAGTCGTACAAGCCGCGGCGCGAGCCGATGCGCTCGCACCCGCGCCAGCGACCGGGAGTTAGCACCGCTCGCGAAGCCGCAATCGGCCTGACAGTCACGCGATGAGCGCCCAGTAGAGCAGGCCGCCGAGGGAGGCGAACTTGAGGGCGTAGTACGCGGGCTTGCTGCGGGCCTTCAGCGCTTTGCCCAGCAGCCGGACGCGGTACAGGCCCGCGAACAGGCGGTTGATCCAGCCCACCTTCTCGCCGGGCACGTTCTCCGTTGCCGCGGCCCGCATCATGCAACTGCTGAACACTTTGTCCACCACCTTCGCCACCGGGTTGTTCAGCGGGCGGCGCACGTCGCAGAACAGGATCAAGCGGTGCTTGTCGGTGTTGTTGTGCGCCGTGTGGATGAACGTCTCGTCGAACATGATGGCTTCGCCGTCGCGCCACGACTTCTTCTCGCCGTCCACCTCGATGTAGCAGTCGTCCGAGTTCAGCGTCGCGAGGCCCAAGTGGTACCGCAACGAGCCGGCGTAGGGGTCGCGGTGGCGCACGAGGTGCGAGCCGGGCGGGAGCAGAGCGAACATCGCCGCCTTCACGTTCGGGATCGCGCGCAGCAGCTCCATCGTCTTCGGGCACCGCTCCAGCGCCGACTTGTGCGGGGTGCCGTACCAGCACAGGTAGAACCGCTTCCACCCGCTGCGGAAGAACGAGTTGAACCCGGCGTCGTTGTACCCGGTCGCCTTCGTGATCGCGCCCTCGCTCATCAGGGCCATGCACTCGTCGCGGATCGTCTCCCAGTTCGCGGCCAGCGGCGCGAGCTCGGGGAACTGCTCGGTGGCGACGTACGGGCGCGCCCGCACCTTCGAGCTGAGGTAGAACAGCGCGTTCAGCGGGGCGAGCAGCGTGGAGTGGTCCGTGAGCTGGCGGAAGAACTTGAACCGCGCGCGCCCGCGGAAGTGGACGTACAGCGCCGCGGCCACGAACGCCCCGACGACGGACCATTTAATAGACTCGTTGCGCAATAGCGATCGATGGCCTATTCATAGGGTTATGACGAATTACGAGAAATTGCGTCGGAAGCCGTTGTTGTTCCGCATGTTC
>VGZJ01000327.1 GCA_016872595.1 Planctomycetota bacterium | reverse complement strand
CGCCCCGTCGTCACACGGTGATGATGAAGAACGTCGCCGGACTCCACAACCGGATGTACGGGTAACGACCACACAGGATCGTCTGGCCGAAGTGCGACTGAACCAACACCTATTGCGCAACGAGTCTATTATTCGACCGATTGGATGCGCGCGAGTGCGGCGCGAATGTGACCGCAGAAAAAGAAAGAGGGCGGGATAGCCTGCCGCGGATCGTCGCCCATTCAATCCGTGTCAGTTATCCCGCCCACTAACAGTATAAGCAGCGGCGGTGCCAAACGGCAACGGGCGCGGGGGATATTTTAGAGCGCGCCGAGTGCGGCCAGATCGTGGCGGAACGCGGCGGTCTGCTCCGCGGTCAGCGCCGTGTGCGGGAGGCGCACGCCGCCGAGGTCCACGCCGCGCGTGCGCATCAGCTCCTTCGCGGCCGGCAGGTAGCCGTACCGCATCAAGAGCGCGACCAGTTCGACCCCGCGGTACTGCTCCGCACGTGCGGTGGCGAAGTCGTTGGCGCGCGCCGCGGTCAGCACGCGGTTGTAGAGCGGCGCGGCGAAGTTGTACCCGCTGCCGACCGCGCCGCGCGCGCCCAATACGACGGCCGCGAGCAACTGCTCGTCCATGCCGAACAGCACATCGAACCGCCCGCCGCCGGCGCGCAGGAGCCGCTGGAAGGTCATCAGGTCCGGGTTGGTGAACTTCACCCCGGCGAGCGTCGGCACCCGCGCCGGGGCCTGCTCGATGAAGTCCGCCATCGGGAGCGCCACGCCGGTCAGCACCGGGATGTCGTAGAAATAGAACGGCGTGTGCGGCGCGGCGGACGCCAGCTCCGCACACCACTGGATCAGCACGTCGAGCGACTTCGGCTTGAAGTAGCTGGGCGCGACCGCGGCAATGGCCGCCGCGCCGAGGGTCTGGGCGTGCGCCGCGAGGTGCTTCGCGTCCGGCAGGCAGTTCGCCCCCACGTGGACGACGAGCCGAAGGGCCGTGCCCTTCACGACCGCGGCCCACCGCGCCGCGAGCGCGAGCCGCTCCTCGAAGGTGAGCGAACTGAACTCGCCCGTTGTGCCGCCGACGAACACGCCGGCGACGCCGTCGCGCGCGAGCAGGTCCGCGTGCGGTTCGACGGCGCGCGGGTTCAACTCGCCGCACGCGTCGAACGGCGTGAGCACGGCGGGCACGAGGCCGACGAAGGGGGAATGTGGGGGCATAGTGATTCTGTATTGATGTGCGACACGTGCGAAGCCGCGAGCGGCTTCAACTGAGCCACCCGTTCTTCTCGAACCAGCCCGCCATGTCCTTGGTCATGTTGCCGCTGTTGTCCATGCGCGGCACCTTGTTCTGCCCGCCGTACTTGCCGCGGGCCTTCATCCACTCGTCGAACCCGCCGGGCTTCACCACGCGCACCTCCGGCATCAGCATGGCGGTGTCGCCGACGCGGTGCGGGCCGTAGTCCTCGTTGATGCGCGTCAACTCGGCATCGATCTCTTGCGCGAACCGTTGCGCGTCCGGCGTCGGGCCGGCGAACTCGATCAGGTACATGTGGTGGCCGGGCTTGTGCGGGTCGGCCGAGAACACCGGGCCGACGTGGAAGTCGCTCTGGTACACGCCGCACACCCGGCAGGCGTGCGCCACCGCCTTCTCGACCTCTTCGCTAATCAGGTGCTCGCCAAACGCCGAGAGGAAGTACTTCGTGCGCCCGGTGAAGCGGATCAGCGGCGGATCGCGGCGCTCGAACGCCACCGTATCGCCCACCAAGTACGACCACACGCCGGCGCAGCTCGTCAGCACGACGGCGTACTGCACGCCGACTTCGACGTTCGCCAGCGTGTGCCGCGCGGGGCGCTCCTTGCCCAAGTCTTCGACCGGCACGAACTCGAAGAAGATGTCGTGATCGGGCACGACGCGGAGCAAGTTGTACCGCGGGTCTTCGGTCGCGATGAACCCTTCCGAGCACGGGTACACTTCGCAAAACTTCACCGCGTCGCTGCCGATCTCCTTCACGAACAGGTCGCGGAACGGGTCGAACTTGGTACCGCCGTGGACGACCATGCGCAGGTCGGGCCACACGTCCGCGACCGTGCTCTTGCCGGTCACTTGCTTGACGCGGTGGAACAGGCGCTGCATCCACGCCGGCACGCCGCTGATCGCGGTGACCCGCTCTTTCGCGCTCAGCTCCGCAAACCGCGTTAGCTTCTCTTCCCAGTTGGCGATGAGCGCGAGGTCGTAGGGCGGGAACGTGTACTCGCGCAGCACGTCGGGCATCTCGGTGGCGGCGATGCCGCTCAGGTCGCCGGCCGAACTGCCGTCGTCCTGCTTGCGCAGTTCGGTGCTCCCGCCGAGGAAGAAGAACTTGCCGGTGAACAGCTTCGCCTGTGGGTAGGCGTGCCGGAAGAAGGCCGTCGTGGTGAACCCGGCCTTGCGGTTCGACTTCACCATCTCCCACGTGACCGGAATGTACTTGGTCGCGCCGCTCGTGGTGCCGCTGGAGAGCGCGTAGTACGGCACCTTGCCCGGCCACGTGACGCCGTCGAGCCGCGGGTAGGCGTCCTTCCAGTATGTGTTCCAGAACCACTCGTAATCGCGCACGGGCACGCGGGCCTGATAGTCGGCGACAGAGCCGACGCGCGCGAACTCGTGGTCGCGGCCGAACCGCGTGCGCTTGGCCTTGCGCACGAGCCGCATGAGGGTGTTGCGCTGGGTCGCGGCGACGTCGAGGTTGTCGAGCGCGACGGTGCGGTGGTGGGCGTAGCGGAGGAACACCGCGTCGGCTGCGCGCCGCACGAGCCCGGTGCGCGCGAGCGGGGCCAGAATCGCCGTACTGAGCATGTCGAACCTGCGGGGTTTCACCACAAAGAGGGTCCCCGCGCGCGGGGGAAAAGGTCACACAAAGGGGCACAAAGAAGACCGAAGAGAGTTCAAAAGAAGACTGCTTCTTTAACTCTGACTCCTACCTTCTTTGTGTTCCTTTGTGTGACCTTTGTGCCTTTGTGGTGAGGTCTTCTTGGTCTTACTTGGTCGGGAGGCCGCGGTAGCCGCGGCACACGTAGACGCCGCCGGGCGGCAGGTTGAACGGCACGAACCGGAACCGCACGCTCTCGAAGTACCGCCGGTACAGCTTGTAATAGATCAGCGGCATCACGGTGAGTTGGCGGAACGTGCCGCCCTCGGCGATGGTCTTCGCGGCCGTTTCGAGCACCGCGTCGCGTGCCGCCGCGGGGAACGACGGCAGCGGCAGCCCGCTCAGCACGTGGTCCACCTTCGGGATGCCGCGCGCGAGCAGCAGTTCGCCGAACTTGGTGGCGTCGCCGAGGATCACCTCCACGTTCGGGGTGCCGCGGAAGCGGTCTTGGAGCCGGCCGCACAGGACCGGGTCCAGTTCGATGACGACGATCTTGGTTTCGGGGCGCGCGCGCTTCACCATCTCGGCCGTGATCGGCCCGGTGCCCGCGCCCAGTTCGACGATGTTCTTGGCCGTGGCCCAGTCGATCCCGTCGATGATCTTGCGGGCCATGAACCGTGAGCTGGGCGCGAACGAGGCGATCCGCTTCCCCTGCGTGAGGAACGCCTTCATCATCAGCCACCAGTCCGGCCCCTTCGGGGCCTTCGCCGGGGCCGGCGGGTTCGGGTTCGTCTTCTCGGCGGTCTTCACTTCGGCCTTTGCTTCGGGCGCGCCGTGGGGAGCGACGGGCGTCGTCGCCGGGTAGTGCGGGGTCACGGTGGGTGGCGTCATTTGGTCGCTCGTGTGGGCTTCGCCAGAATGAGTTTGGTCAGCGACGGGTGTGCGGTCGGGTTCGGGGAACTGAGAAAATCTACGACCAGCCGGTTAATCAGCCAGTGCTTCTCGATCTGCGGGGCGTGCCCGCACTTCTCGATCATGCGGAAGTGCCCGCGGGTCAGCTCGCGGGCCGCCTGTTCCGCGGTCTTGGGGCAGCACACCTTGTCGTTCGCGGCCGACACCAGCAGCGTCGGGCACGCGAGGTCTTTGAGCCGCGCGCGCACGGAGTGATCGAGCGTGCCGTTCACGGTGCGCAGGAACCCCCGCTTCCACGGGCGGCTGGCGAACTTGGCCTTGTAGTATCGCAGCAGTTCTCCGTCGGCCTTGCGGGGCCTGTGGAACACGCTCCGCACCATCGCGTAGGCGTCTTGGGCCTTCACCCCGGCCATGATCGGCAGCTGTTCCACGTCGCCCATCCCGGACGGGCAGATGAGAACCACCCGGTTGACCAACTGCGGGTACTTGGCCGCGAACTCGACGGCGACCTTCCCCCCGAGGCTGCTGGACACGAGGTTGTACGGCGCGAGCTGCACGAACTGATCGAGGTACGTGTGGAGCTGGGTCACGAGGTAATCCACCGTGATCGGCTCTTTGGCCACGATCTTCCGGTGCAGTGCCTCGCCCTCGTAGGCGAGAATGTTCGGCGCGAACACGTCGAAATAGCGGGACCAGAACTTGCGGTTCCGGTACCACGACTCCGCTTGCTCGGCCAGGCCGTTGATGAGGACCAACGGCTGCCGGCGGACGTAGTGCTTCGGGCGCAGGCGCTCGATGAGTCCCTTGAGGGGCATGGCGGGGAGGCTCCGCAACGTGTGATGTTACAAGATAGCGTGCCCGCGCGCGGCGGGAAGGTAAAATGTGCCGCGCTACGGCTTCTTCTTCGCGGGGTACACCTTGCCGTCGAGTTGTACTTCGACCGTGGGCACGGCCGCCTGCAACTTCTGCACGCCGTCTTCGGTCGCCTTCGTCTCGTTCAGGACGACCCGGCGCAGGCTCTTGACCGCGTGCAGGTGGGCGAGGCCGATGTCGGTGATGTCGTTACGGAAACTCAGCGCTTTGATGTCGGTGCCGCGCTCGGCCATGGCGCGCAGGGCCTCGTCGGTGATCCCGGTGCCGCCCTGAAACTCCAACCCCGGCAGGCCCGGTTCCGCGGTCGCGCCCTTCGTGGTGAACACCGTGAAGGCGTCGCCGGCGCACTTGCACCGCACCAGCGAGAAGAACCCCAGTCGCGGCATCTTCGCCAGCGCTTCCCATCCCTTCGAGGTCAGCGCCGCCGGCGCGGGCAAGTCGAGCAGCGTGACCGCTTGCAGCCGCGGCATCTCCGCCGCGATTTGCTCCCACAGCGCGTCGCTGGGCGCGGCCACGAACAGCGTCACGTCATCGAGCACCTTGAACTTCTTCAGGTCGGCGATCCCGGTCGCGGTCAGTTCGAGCTGCGCGTCGAGGCGCACCAGTGTGTTCGCCAGCGGCATGTTCGCCATCAGCGCCAGTTGCCCGGCGTTCAGTTCGATCTGCCACCGCTTCATGCGCACCTGCGCCAGCGACTTCAGCGTCGAGACGTTCGGGATGAACACGTTCGACACGAACAGCGGGTTCAGCCCGCGCGCGTCTTCGAAGTCCATCTCCACGATGGTGAGCTTGTTGGCCTGCGGCAGCACGCTGTTGACGGGAACCTCGATCTGTTCCGGCCCGCCGTTGATGAGCAGCTTCAGTTTCGCGTGCTTCACCAACTCGACCGCCGCGGCGCGGTCGTTCTCGTGAACCGGCAGCCCGATTGGGTCTTTCTTGTCGTCCTTTTTGTCGTCCTTCTTCTTGTCGTCCTTTTTGGGCGGCGGCTTGGTGTCCTTCTGCTCCGCGGTGTCGGTTTTGGGCTTGGGCGACAGGACCGCGATCAACCCCCACACGGCCCCGGCCAGCAGCAACAGGGCCGCGCCGCCGGCGGCGAACACCCACCCCCTCACGCGCGGCGGGTCCGGCTCGCGGTGCTTCTCGCGCCGGCGCGGGCGGTCGTAATCGTCCTCGTCGTCGTCCTCGTCGTCGCGCGCCTTGGGCTTGGCGTGCCGCCCGGATTTGGCGACCGGTGCGGGCGCGGGGGTTTCGGTCTGCATCGCGGCGAACACGTTCTGCGCCGGCGCGGGCGCGACCGGCACGAGCGGCACGGGTTCGGGCACCGGGACCGCGACGGCCACTGGGGCGAGCGGCGGCGGAGGGGGCGGCGGCGCGGGCGGGTTCAGCAGTTCGTGTTCGATCGCGCCCAGTTCCGCGGCCACGTGTGCCGCGTTACGCGGGCGCGCCGCCGGGTCTTTCTTGAGTAACTGGTTGACGAGCGCGACCAACCGCGGCGGGAGGTCCGGCGCGCGCGCGGCCACCGGCTTCGGCGTCTCGGTGATGATCGCGGCCATCACGTCGAAACTCGTCTCCCCGTCGAACGGCTTCTCCCCGGTCGCCATCTGGTACAGCACGATGCCGAGGCTGAACAGGTCGGTGCGGTGATCGACGGCGACCCCGCGGGCCTGTTCCGGGCTCATGTACGCGGGCGTGCCCACGACCTTCCCGACCGACGTGAGCTCCTTGTCCTTCACCTCGAACTCGCGCGCGAGGCCGAAGTCGAGCACCTTCACGCGCCCGGTTTCGGTTTCGAGCCACACGTTGCCGGGCTTGATGTCGCGGTGGACGAGACCCTTAGCGTGCGCCGCGGCGAGGGCCAGCGCGATCTCGCGGCCGATGCGGGCGAGTTGCACCAGCGGCGGCTTCGGGCGCAGCTTCAGCGCCGCGCCGAGCGTCTGCCCGCGCAGCACGGGCATGGCGATGTACGACAGCCCCGCGGCCTCGCCGACCGCGTAAATAGAAACAACGATCCGCGAGAGGGCTAGAAGGTAGCGTATTCTGTGTGTAAACTCTTGCGTGATCATCTTTTCGCTGGAGGCGGCTCAAACGTGGAGGTCGGCAGGATGCCTTACCACTGGCCCAAGGATACCGATTTCGCCCTCCTGGAACTCGACGTTCTCGATCGGGATTGCCCCTTCTGCGGGCGTCTGATGCACATCTGTGACCACCGATACCGGCACTT
>VGZJ01000326.1 GCA_016872595.1 Planctomycetota bacterium | reverse complement strand
CCGGGCCTGCGCCGCGGCGCGCTCGCCGAAGGCGTACCCGGCGAGGAAGTCGAGGGCCGGCTTCGCCGGCGCTCCGGTCAGCGCCTTGGCACCGGGCAGGGCCGCGCGGAACACGTCCCAGTCGCGTGCGTCGGCGGCCGCGCGGCGCAGGGCTTTCAGCACGCGCTTCGCGTCCTTGAGGTGCTTGCGCGGTAGCGCGCCGCCGAACACCCGCAGGGCCGCGCCCGCCCGGCGCGTGCCGACGCGCAACTGGTGAACGTGCTCCGCGTCCTCGTACGGCTTCTCGGCCGCGAGCGGCAGGTAGTGCGCCACGACCGCGAACCGCGCCGCCAGCGCGACCTTCGCCGCGCCCGCGACCGGCAGACCCGGCGTCAGTCCCGCGATCCACTTTCCGTCCGGCATATTTGAGGTTCCGGTTACGTTGTCGTTCGTGCGACCAAGTGTATCCCGCGTGCTCCTTCTGGAGCCGGCCTCAGTGAGGCCGGGGTCAACCGCGAGGTCCGGTTGGCGGCGCGCGTTGTAGCTGAACCGCGGGGGTAGCCCCGGCCTCGCTGAGGCCGGTTCCAGAAGTAGCCCCGGCCTCAGTGAGGCCGGCGACTTCAGAAGCTGAAGTCGGCGCGTACATCGTATCTACCGAACGCGGTCTTCACCCCGAAGGGGTGGGACAGCTCAGCCCCGGCCAACGGCCGGGGTATCGTGGCTCCGGTCGTCGGGCTTTGCTCGACCGCGACCGACACCAATCTGCCCTCAATCGACGTAGATGAACTCGTTGGTATTCAGCAGCACGTGGCACAGCGAGGCCAGCGCGTCGAGGGTCGGGTCGGGACTCATCGCGAACCGCGCCGCTTGTTTCTCCAAGTGTACGAGCGCGGCCTTCGCCTCGGCGTCGCGCGGGTCGCGGCCCAGCGCCAGCCGCCACGCGCGAACCACCTGTTCGTTGCGGTCGAGTTTCGTGCCGATGCGCTTCGCGAGCGCGGCGCTCTGCTCGTGAACGAACGGGTTGTTCAGCAGGGCGAGCGCCTGCGTCGGCACCGTGGTCACGTCGCGCTGGCAACTCGGCAGCGTCGTGTCGGGCAGATCGAAGGTGGTGAGCAGCGGCGGCAGCAACCCGCGCTTGGCGAAGATGTACACGCTGCGCCGACCCTGTTCCGAAGCGGGCGAGGCCTTCCACGCGGCGCTCTTCGTGGACAGCCCTTCGAGCGCGTCCGCGGGGATGACCGGGGCGAAGCTCGGCCCGCCGGCCTTATCGAGCGTCAGGTTTCCGCCCGCGGCCAGTAGCGAGTCGCGCAGCGCCTCGGCGTCGAGCCGGCGGCGCTCGGCGCGCCACCACAGGCGGTTCCCGGCGTCGGCCTTCGCGTACTCGTCCTGTTTCGGGTGCAGCGAGCTCTGCTTGTACGCCGCGCTCGTCAGGATGAGCTTGTGCAGGCGTTTGGTCTTCCAACCGCCTTGAACGAGTTCGCTCGCGAGCCAGTCGAGCAGTTCGGGGTGCGTCGGCTTCTCGCCGGTGAAGCCGAAGTTGTCCGGGGTGCGCACGAGGCCCGCGCCGAAGTGGTACTGCCACACGCGATTCGCCCACACGCGCGCCGTGAGCGGGTTCATCGGATCGACGATCCACTGCGCGAGCTGTAGGCGGCGCGTGGTGGTCTTGGCGTCCGCGGGCGGCGCGCGCAGTGGCTTATCGAGCGCCGGGATCGCGGACAGGTGGCCGGGTTCGACGATCTCACCGGGCCTATTGGGGTCGCCCTTCTTCAAGAGCTTGATGGGCGCGGCCTCGCGCCCGCGGTCGGTCCAGCCGAACACGCCGGCGTGACCGAGCGCCTTCGCGTCCGGGCCACCGAGGTGCTCGCGCGGGCCGGGCGCGACGTACCCGGCCCAGAACGCGCCCGCCATGCGGTAGTAGTCGGTCTGGCGGATCGCGTCGAACTTGTGGTCGTGGCAGCGCGCGCACTTGACCGTGAGCGCGAGGAACGCGGTGCTAGTCGCGCCGACCATGTCTTCGAGCCGGTCGTACTTGTACTCGTTCGCGTCGTTCGGCTCATCGTTCCACGTGCCGAGGCGGATGAAGCCCGTCGCAACGACGGTCGCGGCGGTGGCGTTCGGTAACTCGTCGCCCGCGAGCTGCTCAAGCACGAAGCGGTCGTACGGCATGTCGTCGTTGAACGCCTTGATGACCCAGTCGCGGTACTTCCACACGTCGGGCTTCACCTGATCGCGCTCGTAGCCGCACGTCTCCGCGTATCGCGCCACGTCGAGCCAGTAGCGGCCCCAGCGCTCGCCGTACTGCGGCGACGCGAGCAGCGTGTCGATCAGCTTCTCGTAGGCGTTCACGTCCGTGTCGGCGGCGAACGCTTCGACCTGCGCGAACGTCGGCGGCAGGCCGAGCAGGTCGTAATAGACGCGGCGAATCAGTGTGCGCCGGTCGGCCTCCGGTGCCCGGTGCCATTTCTTCTCCGCGAGTTTCTGGCCGATGAGGACGTCAATGGGGTTCGGCTGCGCGCGCGGGTTCGGGCTTGAGGGTAGCGGCACGACGGGTTTCTTGATTGGTTGCAGACTCCACCAGTCGCGCCCGGCGCGCGTCTTCGTGGTCACGGCGAACGGGTCGATGGGGTCGGTGCCCCACTTCGCGCCGCCGTCGATCCACTCTTTCAGTGCCTTGCGCTCCGCGTCGGGCAGTTTTTTCTTGGGCGGCATCTCGCCCGCCTCGACGCGCTTCCAGATCTCCGGGGCAAGCTTCGCGGCGTCCTTGCGCGTCAGGTCGAGTTTGCCCTTCGGTTCGGTTCCGGAGTGGCACTCGACGCAATGCGACACCAATACCGGCACCACGTCCCTGTCGAAGTCCAGCGCGCCGCGCGCCGCGGTCGGCAGAAGCAGCGCGAGGGTGAGGGTCGCGAAGCGCATGAGCGGATACCAACGGGGCAGGGGAGTGCAGGAGATGATACCCCGGCTACTTGTAAAGTAGTAGGCACACTCCGTGTGCCGTCGGCGAACCGCGCGATCAGGATTGCGACCGCCCTCGTGTGCCGACGCGCTCTGTAGCGACGGCACACGGAGTGTGCCTACTACTTTGGGGAGGAACGCACATGCTCCGCACGCTGCTCGCGCTTGTGGTTGTGGCCGCGCCGGTGCGCGCGGCCGACGAGCCGGTCGCGCCGAAGGAGTCGGCCCCGCTGTTCAACGGCAAGAACCTCGACGGGTTGACGACGTGGCTCAAGGACAGCAAGCACGACGACCCGAAGAAGGTGTTTCGCGTCGCCGACGGGCAACTGCACATCAGCGGCGACGGCTTCGGCTACATCGCCACGAACACCGCGTACAAGGACTACCGCGTCGTGGTCGAGTACAAGTGGGGCAAGAAGACCGACGGCGGCAAGTACGTCCGCAACTCCGGGCTGCTGCTGCACGCGACCGGGCCGCACGGCGGCGCGGGCAACGGAACGTGGATGTCGTGCGTCGAGTGCCAACTCGCGCAGGGCTGCTGTGGCGACTTGATCGTGATTCGCGGCAAGGACGACAAGGGCGCGACGGTCCCGGTTTCGATCACCAGCGACGTTGTGTTCGGCCCCGACAAGCGCCCCCGGTGGAAGGAGGGCGGCACGAAGACCGCGTTCACCGGCCGGCAACTGTGGTGGAACAAGCACGACCCGGACTTCAAGGAACTGCTCGACACCTACGGCAAGGACGACGTGGAAAGCAAACTCGGCGAGTGGACGAAGGTGGAGTGCGTGTGCGACGGCGCGAGGATCACGGTGTTCGTAAACGGGGTGAAGGTGAACCACGCCTACGACGCGACCCCCGCCGCCGGGAAGATCCTGATGCAAACCGAAGGCTTCGAGCTGTTCGTGCGCAAGTGGGAGATTCACCCGCTGAAGAAGTGAGGGCTGGTATGGGTTTTTGGAGCAGGCTCAAGGCGCGGCTGTTCGGGCCGAGCGCGACCGACGCGGCCGAGCGCCGGGCGGTGGATGCGTTCCTCGCGGGGAGCGCCGCCGCGCCGCCCGTCGCGCCGCCGACCGACGCGGCCCCGGTGCGCGAGACCTACGGCGTTTCGGCCGACGACCCGATCCTGTGCGACCAGCTCGTCGGCGAGCGCCTGTACATCGCCACCCTGCGCTGCCCCCACGGGCACCGGCTCGGCGACCCGCGGCGCGGCTCGATGGCGGGGAAGTGTACCGACCCGAGGCACCACGCGGCGCTGTTCCCGTCGGCCGACGCCGACCCCGCGGAGGCGTGCATCGTGGACGCTTACGAGCTGACCTGCGAGGGTGGCGAGTTCCCCTGCACGCTCTACTTCGATATGTACCACCCCAACCCGCCGCCGCAACCCGCCCCGCGCGGCTTGTCGCGCGCCTGACGCGCGGCCAGAAGAACGCGAAACCGCGGTCGCCCGCGGCCGGTATAATAACCGTGTGCGGGGGTTCGCCGTTCGCGCCCCGCGTTCGGAGGGTTCGCATGTCCCGGTTCGTTCGCGCGCTCGCGCTGGTCGGTCTGGTCGGTACGCTCGTCGCGGTTCCCGGTTCCGCGGCCGATCCCGCGCCCAGCACGGATCGCCTCAACAAGACCATCGACAACGTCAAGGTCACGGACCTCGAAGGCGACACGTCCTCGCTGAAGGCCTACGCCGGCAAGTCGGCCACGGTCGTTGTGTTCCTGTCGTTCGATTGCCCCGTCTCGAACAGCTACGCGGCCACACTCGCGGACCTGCACAAGACCTACAAAGCGAAGGGCGTTGGGTTCCTCGCGTTCGTGCCCACCGACGACGTGCCCGCGACCGTTGCCAAGAAAGCGACCGAGTTCAAGTACCCGTTCCCGGTTGTGAGCGATAGCAACCGGGCCGCGGCCGAGGCGTTCAAGGCTACCGTCACCCCGGAAGCGTTCGTCCTCGATAGCAACCTCGTGATGCGCTACCGCGGGCGCATCGACAACCAGTACTACGGTCGCCTGAAGAAGAACCCGCAGGTGACGGAGCACGACCTCAAGGCCGCGCTCGACGCGCTCATCGCGGGGAAGGAGATCGCCACCACCGCGACCCGTGCCATCGGGTGCCACATCGAGGCGAAGGAGCGCAAAGTCACGTCGGAGAACGTCACCTACCACCGCGACGTGCTGCCGATCCTTCAGAAGCACTGCCAGAGCTGCCACCGGCCGGGCGAGGTCGGGCCGTTCGCGCTGATGACTTACAAGCAAGCCGTGAACTGGTCGGCCGACATCGTTCACTACACGCAGACCCGCGACATGCCGCCGTGGAAGCCGACCGGCGGCGTCGAGTTGTCGAACTCGCGCGCGCTGACGATCCGCGAACTGGACACGCTGGCCGCGTGGGAGAAGGCCGGGTGCCCCGAGGGGGACGCGAAGGACGCGCCGCCGGCCCGGAAGTTCCCCAACGGCTGGCAACTCGGCGAGCCGGACCTCGTGCTGACCGTGCCGGACGACTTCCACGTCGGCGCGTCCGGCAAAGACCTGTTCCGCTGCTTCGTCATGCCCACCGGCCTGTCCGAAGACAAGTACGTCGTCGCTTACGAGGTGCGCCCGGGCAACGCGAGTGTCGTTCACCACACGCTCAACTACTTCGACACGACCGGCAAGGCAAAGAAGCTCGAACTGGCCGAGAAGGATCGCTCGAAGGGTAAGGAGGAAGCGGACCGCGGGCCGGGCTACACGGTCGCAATGGGCATCGGGTTCATCCCGCTCCCGTCGGACGCGTCGCGGCCCGGCGTGCCCGCGGTCGGCGGGCTGGGCGGCTGGGCACCGGGCCAGTTCGGGGTGCGGTTCCCCGAGGGCTCCGGCACGCTGCTGCCGAAGGACTCCGACATCGTGATGCAGGTCCACTTCCACCGCACCGGCAAGGCCGAAAAGGACCGCACGAAGATCGGCCTGTACTTCGCCAAGAAGCCGGTCGAGAAGCCGTGGAACACGCTGGTCATCGCCGGCATGTCGCCGCTGTCGATGATCCCCGCGAACAAGGCCGACCACCTGCAAAAGGGCGGCGGCTACCTGAGCGGCGACGCGACCGTTCACAGCGTCCTGCCGCACATGCACCTGCTTGGCAAGAGCGTGAAGATCACCATGACCCCGCCCGGCGGCGACCCCGTGGTGCTCGTGGACATCAAGCACTGGGATTACAACTGGCAGGAGAGCTACTGGCTGGCGAAGCCCATCGCGGCGAAGGCCGGGGCGCGGTTCGAGATCGAGGCGATCTTCGACAACTCGGCGAAGAACCCACACAACCCCAACACCCCACCGAAGCTGGTGACGTTCGGCGAGCAGACGACGAACGAGATGCTGTTCGGGTTCGTGGGCGTCGTTCCCGCGGGCAAAGAGCGCGTGCGCCTGCTGCCGGAAATGCCGAAGTAGTAGGACAGGCCTCTGGCCTGTCCATGATTCGAGACAGGCCAGAGGCCTGTCCTACTTTTCCCAGAACTGAACCCACTCGTCCCACGTGACGCGCCGCGCGAGCGCGCCGTAGCCGGGCGCAACCTCGGCGTCCTCGGCCCGCGCGCGGCCGTCGTAGCGCGTCGCCGCGCCCATGTCGAGCAGGCCGCGAAGCGCGAACACGAACACCGCCCGCTGCGCGTCGGTCAACGCGTCCGCCCAGCCGGGTTGCGGGATGCCACCCTCGATCTGCCCGCCGACGTTCTCCAGCGCCAGCACGAAGGGTACGCGGCCCAAACTCGGGGCGAGCAGATCGATCTCGGCCCGCTGCACGCCGAAGCGGATCGCGCCCACCTCGACGGCGACGCCGCCCCAGTCGCGGCACCCGGCGAGCAGCGGCAACAGCTCGCGCTCGGCGAAGCGGTGGACGCCCTCGGCCGCGTGTTCCAGTTCGTGGTGCATGACCGACACCTTCGCGCGGTC
>VGZJ01000325.1 GCA_016872595.1 Planctomycetota bacterium | reverse complement strand
CCCGGCGACGACTTGTAGGGCGAGGGCGAACACGGTCTGCCGCCACACGACACGGAAGTGGGCCTTGCGCGCGGTCACGTACTCGGTGGCGAGGTGGTCGGCGCGCTCCAGCGCGAGCCGCGCGCCGGGCCGAAGTCAACAGCGGCGGCGCGCCCCGTACCCGATCTCGCCCGCGCTCAGGTCGGCTTGTACGGGGGTTTCGACTCGAGTGTGAACAGGATGATGCTCTCGCCGGTCCGCGTGCTGATGTCGGTGTGGACACTCACGACCGGGACGCCCAAGATGTCGCGGACCGCCACTTCCAACAGCTCGCGCCCGTGTTCGATCAGTTCCAACCGGATCTGCTTTATGAGGTCGCGCCCGCGGTGCGGGTCCTCGACCTGCGCGAGCCGCTGTTCCGCGGGCGTGAGTACCCCGCGGAGCCGCACCAGCACCATGTCGTCGATCAGGAACGTGCGCACGTCCTGCGGCCCGCGACCCATATACTCGCGCTTGAACCGCATTACCGCGCCGCTGATGTCGGCCTCTAGTTCGCCCTTCGTTTTCACGGCGCGCGCCTCGTGGGGGGTGGGCGCATGGCTACGGACGCGCCCGACCCGCGGCAACGAAACCGGGCCGGACGGTTGCCGACCGGACACTCCACCGAAACAATACCTGTACCGCCCGCCCGCCCCGGTTCTCTCTTCCCTCGGAGCTTCTCCACATGCGTTCCCTCCTGTACTCCGCGCTCGCCGCCCTCGGCGCACTCGTTGTCGGCGCGGAGGCCCGCGCCGCCGACGAGTGGGCCACCATCAAGGGCCAAGTCGTGTTCCCCGCCGACAAGAAGTTGCCCGAGCGCGGCAAGCTGAACGTCACCCAAGACAAGGACCACTGCCTCTCGAAGGGCGACATCCTCGACGAGTCGGTGATCATCAAGGCCGCGAACAAGGGCATCAAGAACGTGGTCGTGTTCCTGCGCCCGGACGACGAGAAGGCCGGCTCGGACTTCCCCAAGGACAAGATTCACCCGGACGACAAGAAGCGCAAGGCCGCGGACGTCGCCATCGACCAGCCGTGCTGCATGTTCGTGGCCCGCGTCACCGTCGCGCGCGTCGGCGACACGCTGGTCGTGAAGAACTCGGCCCCGGTCGCGCACAACTTCTTCTGGGACAGCGGCAACAACGGCGCGCACAACGTCACCGTGCCCAAGATGGAGCAATGGAAGATGCCCGCGGCGCTGGTGAAGGAGAACCCGCCGATCCAGTACAAGTGTACGATCCACGGGTGGATGACGGGTTACGTCCGCGTGTTCGATCACCCGTACTACGCGGTGACGGACGAGGACGGCAAGTTCGAGATCAAGAACGCGCCCGCGGGCAAGTACCGCATCGTGTACTGGCACGAGAACGGCGTGAAGGGCGGCGCGAAGGGGCGCTTCGGCGAGCCGATCGAGATCAAGGGGCCGACGATGGAGATGAAGCCCACCGAGTTCGACGTTAGCCCCAAGGGGTAAGGGCGGAGACGGTTTCACTCAGAGCCGCGACGGCGCAAAGAAGGCAAGAGAAGGCAGAAGCGTTTTCGACCGGATCACAGGATGAACAGTGATTCAATACAGGGCAGTTGCAACACCGCGCTGTTCTGAATCAATCCTGTTGTATCCTGTGATCCGGTCGAAAACACTTCTGCCTTCTCTTGCCTTCTTTGCGCCGTCGCGGCTCTGAGTGAAACCTCGCTATCAGCTCCCGGCTGCGACCGCGATGCGTCCCTCGGTGCGCTTCACGATGCGGTGCCGCAGGCTCGCGGTGATGAAGTCGCGGAACAGCGGGTGCGCCTTCGTCGGCTTAGACTGGAACTCCGGGTGCGACTGTACCGCAACGAACCACGGGTGGTCCCTCAGTTCAATCGCTTCGACGAGGTCGCCGCTCGGCGACGTGCCGGAAAAGACCATGCCGCGGGCCGCGAGCCGGTCGCGGTAGGCGTTGTTCACCTCGTAGCGGTGCCGGTGGCGCTCGCTCACCACGTCGGCACCGTAGGCGGCGCGGGCCTTCGTGCCGGGGGCGAGGTGGCACGGGTACGCCCCCAACCGCTGCGTGCCGCCGATGTTCGTAACGCCCTGTTGTTCTTCGAGCAGGCACACCACCGGGTGCGGGCTGGCCGCGTCGAACTCGGTGCTGTTCGCGCCATCGAGACCGGCCACGTTGCGCGCGAACTCGATGGTCGCGCACTGGAGGCCGAGGCAGATGCCGAAGAACGGCATCCCGCTCTCGCGAGCGTAGCGGATGGCGTCGATCTTCCCCTCGATGCCGCGCTTGTCGAACCCGCCGGGCACGAGCAACCCGTCCACGTTCGCCAGCGCCTGCTCCGCGCCTTCCGCCGCGAGCTTGTCGGACTCGATGCGCACCACCTTCACCTTCGCGTGGTTGGCGATACCGGCGTGGTCGAGCGACTCGTACACGCTCTTGTAGGCGTCGCGGTGCTTCACGTACTTGCCGACGAACCCGATGGTGACCTCGTGCGCCGGGGTCCGCATCCGGTCCAGCATCGCCCGCCAGTCGGTCATGTCCAGCGGCTTCGCGTCCGTGAGCGACAGCTTGTCCACGATCAGTTCGTCGAGTTTGTGGTCCGCGAGCGACAGCGGCACCTCGTAAATACTGAACTCTTTGTCCTTCTCTTCGATGACGGCGTCGCGCTCGACGTTGCAGAACAGGGCGATCTTCTCGCACTCGTCCTTCGGGATGTCGCGCTCGGTGCGGCAGATGAGTACGTCCGGCTGGATCCCGATCTCGCGCAGGTCGCGGACGCTGCGCTGCGTCGGCTTGGTCTTCAGCTCGCCCGCGGCCTTCAGGTACGGCACCAGCGTGAGGTGAACGAACAGGCAGTTGCGCTTGCCGACGTCGAGCGCGAACTGGCGGATCGCCTCGTAGTACGGCATCCCCTCGATGTCGCCCACGGTGCCGCCGATCTCGGTGATGACCACGTCCACATCGGGCGCGACCATCTTGCGGATGCAGTTCTTGATCTCGTCGGTGACGTGCGGGATCACTTGAACGGTCTTGCCGCGGTAGTCGCCGCGGCGCTCCTTGTCGATGACCGCGAGGTAAATCTTCCCGGTGGTGTAGTTGCAGTCCTTGTTCAGAACGGCGTGCGTGAACCGCTCGTAGTGGCCGAGGTCGAGGTCGGTTTCGGTGCCGTCGTCGAGTACGTACACCTCGCCGTGCTGGTAGGGCGACATTGTGCCCGGATCGACGTTCAAATACGGGTCGAGTTTCTGCAGTCGAACGCGGAGGCCGCGCTTCTCCAACAACAACCCGATGGAGGCGGAGGTCAGCCCTTTGCCGAGGGAACTGACCACGCCGCCGGTAACGAAGATGTGTTTCGTCATCGCGCGACTGTCCTTGCTGGTGGCGAGTACTTCCACCCTCACTATATCGCCGTTCGCGCGACGAACAATCAGCGTAGCTTGCCGGGTCGTGTGAAGGCCGCTTCACGCGGCCCGGCGCGTCCCGCCCGCCCCGCACGCGCGCACGAAGTCGGCGTAATCGGCCGGGGTGTCGATCCCGCGGTGCGCGCGGGCCACCGTGCCCACGGCGATGGTGCCGCCCGTACCGAGTACGCGCAACTGCTCCAGTTTTTCCGATTCTTCCAGTGGGTGGGGCGGCGCGCCCGCGACCTTCAGCAGGAACTCGCGCCGGTAGGCGTACACGCCGAGGTGTTGTAGGAACCGCGAGGGCCGCGCGGCGAAGTCCGGCGCGCCGTCACGCACCATCGGGATCGGGCTGCGCGAGAAGTACAGCGCGCGCCCGCGGTCGTCGCACACCACCTTCACCACGTTCGGGCTGAGGTAGTTTTCGGCGCTCGTGATGGGCACCGCGAGCGTCGCCATGTCGGTGCCGGGCGTGCGCATCAGGCTCGCGAGCAGGTCGATGTCGGCCGGGTCGAGTTGAGGCTCGTCGCCCTGCACGTTCACGATCACGTCGGCGCTCAAGTGCGCCGCAACCTCGGCCACGCGATCCGTGCCGGAAACGTGGTCGGCGCGCGTTATGACGGGCCGCCCGCCAAACTCGCGGACCGCGGCGAAAATGCGGTCGTCGTCGGTGGCGACGATCACATCTGCGGCGCAGGTCGCCTTGCGCGCCTGCTCCCAAACGTGCTGAATCAGGTACTTGCCCGTTTCGCGCAACAGCGGCTTGCCGGGCAACCGCGACGACGCGAACCGGGCCGGAATGACGATGGCGACGCGCATGGCCGACCTCCGTGCCGGGTGGGGGGTCGGCATTAGACCCGCGCGGCGCGCGCCCGACAAGACGAACCTCAGCTCACCGTCGCCGACACGCGGAGTCGGGGCGCGGACCCCGGCAGCGGGGTCGGCGCGTCCGGCCCCCGCGGCGCGGCCGGGCGGCGCTGGAGCGCGACTTCCACCGCGAGGAGCAACTCGTTCGGCCGGTACGGTTTCTTCACGAACCCGGCCATCAGTTCCTTTTCCAGTTCCGTGAGCTGTTCGACCGCGTACCCGCTGGCGAACAACACTTGGGCGCGCGGGTTCAGTTCGACGATCCGGCGGAACGCCTCGTGCCCGGACAGCACGGGCATCGTCAGGTCGAGCAGCACGAGGTCGATGCAGTCCTTGTTCGCGGCGTATACGTCCACGGCCTGCTGGCCGTCGGCGGCGCGGAGCACGCGGTACCCGCGCCCCTCGAGCGTCAGGGCGGCGAGGTCGCGGATCAGTTCCTCGTCGTCCACGACGAGGACCGTTTCTTGACCGACGCGAGACGGGGTCGCGGCCGTGGCGGTCGGGACCGCCCTCGGGGACTCCGTGCGCGGCAGGAACACGTCGAACCGCGTGCCCGCGCCCGGTTCGGACGCGCACTCGATCCACCCCTTGTGCTGGCGCACGATGGCGAACACCATCGCGAGGCCGAGGCCGGTCCCCTTGCCGACCTCCTTGGTGGTGAAGAACGGTTCGTAGATCCGGGCCTTCACCTCGGCGGGCATCCCGGCCCCGGTGTCGGAGACGCGGAGCCGGACGAACTCGCCGGCGCGGTTCGCGGCGCGCACGTCCGCGCCGCTCGCCCGCGTGGTCTCGATGGTGATCAGCCCCGGCCCGTTGATGGCGTCGCGGGCGTTCAGGCACAGGTTCATCAGCACCTGATTCAACTGCGTCGGGTCCGCGAGCACCGGCCCCACGTCCGGGGCGAGGTGCGTCTCGATGCGGATCAGCGGGTCGATGGTGCGCCCGAGCAGCGCCACCACTTCGCCGGTCAGGGCGTTCAAGTCGGTGGGCCGCCAGTCGAGTTGGTGGCGGCGCGAGAACCCGAGGAGCCGCTGCGTGAGGCCGCCGGCGCGGACCGCGGCCGACTGCGCCGCGGCCACGAGGTCGCGGTCCGCGCCGGCGGCCGCGCGCATCAACAGCAACTCGAGGTTGCCGAGGATCGCGGTCAGCAGGTTGTTGAAGTCGTGGGCGATGCCGCCGGCCAGTTGGCCGATGGCGTCCATCTTGCTGGCTTGGTGGACGTGGGCCTCGAGCCGGCGCTGCTCGGTCACGTCCCAGCACATGCCGAGTACGCCGGTGACGTGACCCGCGGCGTCGCGCACCGGGGTCAGCACGCGGCGCACGCTGGTCCGCGCGCCCGCCGCCCCGATCTCCTCCTCGCTCTCGACGGTCGTGCCCGCGGTCAGCACCGCGCGCACCTCGTGCGCGTGCCGGGCCGCGCGGGCCGCGTCGTAAAGGTCCGCGTCGGTCGCCCCAACGATCTCGGCCTCGGGGCGACCGACACTGCGACAGAACGGGGCGTTGGCCGCGACGTACCGGCACGCGCCGTCCTGCAAGAAGATGCCTTGCCCGATGTTCTCAATCAGGGTGCGGTACTTCTGCTCGCTCTGCGTCAGCGCCCCTTGCGCCTGCTCGCGCTCGCGCACCTCGTTCTCGAGGGCCGCGGTGCGCCGCCGCGAGGTCTGGGCCAAGTGGGCCGCGAGGGCCAACAGCCCCGTCGTGAGCAACCCGAACATGAGCGACAGCTTGGGCAGCGACAGGCTCTCGCGGGCCAGCACGTCCACGGTCGGCCACACGGCCACGCGCCACCCCGCGCCGGTGCTGCCCAGCGGCAGCGTCTGCCTCCAGCGCACGTTGTGCGTGTGGTCGGTCGCGTACCGGCCGAAGATCAGGTCCTCACCCTCGGTGATCGCGACCGCGTACCCCGGGGCGACGTTGGCGTTCAGGGTCGTGTCGAACAACTCGTGGAGCCGGACCACGGACACGAGGCCGCCGGGTTCGCCGGGGCGGTGCGGGGCGAACACGAGCAGCACGCGCGCGCCGCCCCACTGGGAGCGCGGCGGGCGCACCAGCGCCGGCTGCCCGGCGCGGGCCGCGGCCGCCAGTTCCGGCGCGCCAAACTCGGAACGGGCCTGCGCGCTCGGGCCGCGCGTCGTCACCCACGAGGCCGCCGCGTTCGCGTCGAGCCGGGCCACGCCGATGCACGCGGGCGTTTGTCCCACATACGAATCGATGCTGTCGCGCGCGCGATCCGGCAGGTCGCGCGCCCAACCTTCGGCCAGCCCGCGCACCTTCGCCGCCTCTTCCGGTACGCGGTCGTCGGCCGTCTGCCGGACGTGCGCCGATTCGAACTGCACCTGTCGTCTGATGCGCTGGCTCTGTTCGGCGTTGAGCGCGGCCCACAGCGCGAACGTCACCCCGAGGCCGATCACCCCGACCGCGACCGGCACGACCGAGCCGAGGACCGCGGTGGGAGTAGACTCGTTGCGCAATAGCGATCGATGGCCTATTCATAGGGTTATGACGAATTACGAGAAATTGCGTCGGAAGCCGTTGTTGTTCCGCATGTTCACGGGGCTCTCGGCCGACGAGTTCGACAAGGT
>VGZJ01000324.1 GCA_016872595.1 Planctomycetota bacterium | reverse complement strand
CCACTGCGCGAGGCGCTCATGAACCACCCGTGGCGGCTCAAGAAAGCCGTCACCTACCTGTTCGATTGGATCGCCACCATGCTCCGCAAGCTCCTGCACCCGCACCCCAAACTCACAACCAACACTGGGTGAACTCTAGTGAGCTTCACAGTTGCACGCGCCTCGCGCGTCGCGCACAATGAGCCTTCGCCCCCTCCCCTTCTGCCGACCCACCATTATGCCGATCTCTCGCGTCGCGATCCTGTGCGCCGTGTTGTCGTTCGCACCATCCCCGTCCGCGCGCGCGGCCGACACGCCCAAACCGGTGAAGGTGTTCATCCTCGCCGGGCAGTCGAACATGGAGGGGCAGGCGGTCGCGGACCTTGAGGGCAAGGACTACAACGGCGGCAAGGGCACCCTCAAGGCGCTGCTGAACGACCCCGCGAAGGCCCCGCTCGTCAAGCACCTGCGCGACGACAAGGGCAAGTGGACCGTGCGCGACGACGTGTGGGTCCGCTACCAGCGCGAGAAGCAACCGTTGCTCGCCGGCCCGCTCACGATCGGGTTCGCCGTGTACGGCGGGAAGCACCACTTCGGGCCGGAGTTGCAGTTCGGCCACGTCGTCGGCGACCACTTCACCGAGCAGGTGCTGCTCATCAAGACCGCGTGGGGCGGCAAGAGCCTGTACAAGGACTTCCGCCCGCCGAGTTCGGGCGGCGAGGTCGGGCCATACTACACGAAGATGATCGCCGAGGTACGCGCGGCGCTCAACAACCTCAAGACCGAGTTCCCGGGTTACGCCGATCAGGGGTACGAGTTGACGGGCTTCGTCTGGTACCACGGCTGGAACGACGGCGTCGATCCGAAGAAGGCCGTGCCCGAGTACGAGCAGAACCTCATCAACCTCATCAAGGACGTGCGCAAGGAGTTCAAGGCTCCGAAGCTGCCGGTCGTGGTCGGCGAGTTGACCGGGCCGTGGGTGAACGCGCCCGACGACTGGCAGCGGCTGCGAACCGCCCAGCGCGCCGCCGCCGCGCTGCCCGAGTTCTGGGGGAACGTGCTGTTCGTACCGACGCACGACTTCGTGCGCCCCGCGAAGGAGTCGCCCAACCCGACGCACGGGCACCACGAGTTCGGTAACGCCGAAACGTACTTCCTCGTCGGCGACTCGCTCGGCAAGGCGATGGTGAAACTGCTCGCCCCGCAACCGCCGGAGAAGCCGAAGGACGCACCGGCGAAAGAGAGGCAGGACAAGCCGAAGGACAAACCGAAGGAGAAACCGGAGCCGGCCAAGCCCACCTCGCACACGAACAAGACCGTCGAGGGCTGGACGGTGCGCGTCGACGACCGACTGCTGAAGGCCCCGAACGACGAGTTGGGCGCGCGGGCCCTGAGATTCTTGGAAGGCAAGCTCGCCGACATCAAGGTCGTGGTGCCGGCGGACAAGCTGAAGAAGCTGCAGGCCGTGACGATCGTGCTCGACCTGACGCACGGCAACTTGGGGCCGATGCAGTACCACCCCGGCGCGGACTGGCTCAAGGCCAACGGCTACTCGCCGGACCTCGCGAAGTGCGTTCACCTGCCGCGCGCCGCGGACGTGGCGACCAAGCGCAACGTCCGCGAGCAGCCGTGGGTGATCCTGCACGAACTGGCCCACGCCTACCACGATCAGGTGTTGGGGTTCGACGAACCGCGCGTGAAGGAGGCGTTCGAGAAGTACAAGAAGAGCGGGCGCGGCGAGAAGGCGCTGCTGTACACCGGCAACCGCGTGAAGCACTACGGACTGACCAACCACAAGGAGTTCTTCGCCGAGATGACGGAGAGCTACTTCGGCACGAACGACTTCTTCCCGTTCAACCGGGCCGAACTGAAGGAGAGCGAGCCGGACATTTACGAACTGATGGCGCACATCTGGGACGCCCCGCCCGCGAAGAAGTGAGGGTACACGCGATGCCGACCCGATACGCGCTCCTCGCGCTTCTGTTGCTCGCGCCGGTGGCGCGCGCGGCCGACGCGCCCAAGCCGATGAACGTACTCGTGCTGCACGCCGACGACTGGCGGCACGACACCCTCGGCTGCGCCGGGCACCCGGTCCTGAAAACGCCCAACCTCGACGCGCTCGCGAAGGACGGCTACCGCTTTACGCGGGCGTGCGTCACCACCTCGATCTGCGGCGTCAGCCGGGCATCGCTGCTCACGGGCCAGTGGATGTCGCGCCACGGCAACCCGGCGTTCGCGATGTTCAAGACCCCGTGGGCCGAGACGTTCCCCGGACTGCTACAGGCAAACGGCTACTGGGTCGGGCACGTCGGCAAGTGGCACAACGGCCCGTTCCCCAAAGACCGCTACGACTTCGGCCGCAGCTACGCCGGCACGCACTGGATCAAGCGCGGCAAAGACGAGCCGGTTCACGTCACCGAGCTGAACGAGCGCGACGCCTTGGAGTTCCTCGACAAGCGGCCGAAGGACAAGCCGTTCTGCCTGACGGTGGCGTTCTTCGCGGCGCACGCCGAGGACGGCAATCCGAAGCAGTTCCTGCCGCAACCGGGCAGCGCGGAGTTGTACGCGAAGGACACGATTCCGGTTCCCGCGCTCGCCACCGACGAGGCGCTGAAGCGGCTCCCGCCGTTCCTCCAACTGCCCGCGAACGAGGGCCGCAAGCGCTGGGCGTGGCGGTTCGACACGCCCGAAAAGTACCAGACGATGATGAAAAACTACTACCGGCTCTGCACCGAGGTGGACTCGACCTGCGGCAAGGTGCTGGCGGCGCTGAAGGCGCAGGGCGTCCTCGACAACACGCTCGTGATCTTTACCTGCGACAACGGCTACTTCCACGGCGAGCGCGGCCTCGCCGACAAGTGGTACCCCTACGAGGAGAGCATTCGCGTGCCGCTGATCGTCCGCGACCCGCGCGCCCCACTCGCATCGAAGGGCAAGACCAACGGCGACTTCGTGCTGAACGTGGACATCGCCCCGACGATCCTGAACGCGACCAACATCGCCGCGCCGAAGACGATGCAGGGCCGCGACTTCGCCCCGCTGTACCGCGACGCCAACAAACCCGATCCACCGTGGCGCGACGAATTCTTCTACGAGCACGCGATCATCGGCAACAAGGACCGCATCCCCGCGTCGCAGGCGCTGGTGCGGCACGACGCGAAGTACATCTACTGGCCCGACTTCAAGCACGAAGAGTTCTTCGACCTGAAGACCGACCCACAGGAGCAGAAAACGCTGATCGCGGACCCGACCCGCGCCAAGCAGCTCGCGGAGATGAAACAGCGGTTCGAGAAACTCAAAGAGCAAGCGAAGTGACGTGCCGGGTTACTTGGTGTCGTCCTCGTCGCGGGTGGGCGCGCGCCCGGCGGAGAGAACCAGCCGCGCGAGCGCCGCGGTGACCAGAGAAGAGTGCTGGTGTCACGGGACGGCTCTCGTGGGTCGTGTGGTCCACGTTTGCCAGAGGCCGAGTTTCCGCCAACCGCACAGCCGTTGCAGTGAGCGAAACGAAGTGGCGGCTGGCACCGCTTCTCCGCGGCTCATCCGGCCGAGACTGGAACGTCCGGTTGCCGCGCCGGAGGTGCGGCAGTAGGAACCAAAGTGAAACCCGACCGGCGCGCGGATCGCGATCTTACGCGTAAGGCATGGCCCGATGCTTGTCCCTCCAGCGGAGGTCTCGCGCGTAGGCGAGTAGGAACAGAATCCAAATCCCACGAAACAGCCACAGTAAGAACAGCGACGTGAACAGCTTTTCGGACGCATACGCCCGTTCGGATTGGTATCGTTCCTCCAACATACCCGAGTCCGATTTCGACCCTCGCGCGCTCGCCGACTCGTGCAGCTCGCGCAAAGTGGCGAAGTCGCCGTAAGTGACGGCAAGCAAGCCAAGCGAACCCAGTACACCTTCCAAAATGAGGATGCGGGCGGCAACTCGGGCGCTGGAAGCAGGTCGGTAGAAAGACTCGACGGCGCAGACGAGCAGCGGCACGGTGAGGACCAACGAGATGAGCGAAACCAACCGCGACTCGGCAGCAGCCACGCAGCCAACGCACCGCACAAGAATGAGCAGCCACAAAAGGATGTGGATCATTCCGGTGTTGCGGCGGTGCCGGTGCTTCCTGACCGGCACCAAGTCGGGCGCGTCGCGCCCGACCTCGTCCCACGGAGACGGGGGAAGCACCACCGGGTTCGGAGCCGACTCACACTCGTCGAGTTCGAGCGGTTCCTCGGCCAGTAGTTTCCGCTTCGCGGCGGCGTACTCGTCTGCGGTGAGGTGACCAGCTTCGTGCAGTTCCTTGAGCTTCGCCAACTCGTCTGCCAAACTCATGACCCCTCCACGCCGCAGCAAAATACGCGCCCGGAGCTACAAATCGAAGAACGCGCCGGCCACGCCCGGCGCAACGTCGCAAAGTACACGGACGAGAATGTCGCCCTCGACCAGATCGCCAAACGGGATGGCGAACACGTCACCGCGGTTGTCGAGGTTGGCGAACGGGTTGGCCGTGTCGCCCCGCTTACCCAAGCACACGCGACCGTCCCGAATCCAGGCCTCACCGATATCGGCGAAGGGCATCGTGCGCTCGTATCCGCGCTGGGTGAATGTAATAGCTGTCGGTGAAAGGGACACTTTCGTGTTGCCGCTCAGGTGCAAAATGGCCGCGCCGTGATCGGACAGGTGTCCGATGTATTCGTCCGCCTTGTACTGCGCCCATCGCCGCGCGCACGCACGAGCGAACCAGTACTCGTCGTCGTCGGGCGGTTCGTTGGTGCGACTCTCGAACCGCCCTTCCCACTTCTCAGAGCCGCCCGACCGGAGGTGCCACACCAGCCGCCACCAACTGTGGTCGTACTCGGTCGTGCCGCCCTCCTTCTTGTACTCGGCCACGACCACGAAGAACGCACTGCCTACGTCGGCGAAATCCATCCGAAATCGCCCGCGGGCATTCTCGAACGAGCCCGAGCAGGTGCTGGAATACGTGCCGGATTCACACACGTAGCTGACCGTGTGCGAGAAGTCGGCGACCGCGTTGTAGGTGCCGAAGCCGCCGGCCAGCGCGCCGAGTGTGGGCCACACGAATAGCCAATACCCACCCGCACCAAACCAGAACGCGACGCCGGCCCCCACACCAGCACCGACCGCCGCGCCGAACATGGCGAACATGCCGGCGGTGTCGCGCGGCATCGGCTTCTTGCCGTGCCGAAGGGTTGACCAGCCGCTCACGACTTCGCCGAACCCTTTGGGCGGGGGGGCGAAAAAGTTGCGGGTGTCGGGCGGTATTTCCCTCCCGCGGTGGTCGCGCGTCGCGTTCATCGAAGTTCCCGGTTATGGCACCTAATCGGCGAGGCACAAGCTCTTCATCGCTTTTCGGCCGGGGTACGCACCAGCACATCGCCGCTATCAACGAACTCGATCTTGTCGCCGGCGAACCTGATGCGGTTGTTCGCGAAGCCGATACCGCGGAGCTCGCCCGCGGTGTTCAGATACCACATCCATACGCCTCCCGGTCCGGGGGGGTGAGCGCCGCCAACGTCTGGTATGCGGCCCAGTAAGCCGATCTCGCCGTTCGTGCCGAGAAGCACCATGCGCCAAGGTTGCTTCGGGTTTCCGTTCTGATACCAGTCGCCGGCGTGTGGCCGGAGCGCGGCCACGAGCTTCTTGTGGAGCTCACTCCATTCTCGCGCTGTTTCGGTGTCGCGCGGGAGCGCTTCAAACGCGGCCAGACACTCGCGGAGCGGTTCAGCCTGAAGAACGAGCTCACGACCAAACATCTGAGCGAGGACGATCGGGCGATCAAGGTAGACTTGTTGGAAGTCCCTTGATCGGCCGTTGAGCGACACCCACACCTTGTTCACCAGCGGTCCGTTGCGCCCTTCGGGAGTGTGAAGTACACGCACCCGCGATTGCCACGGCACTGTCCCCTGTGGACGATGCGCAACGGTAAACTCAGCGAGGACGCGACAATCGAAGACTTCCACTGATTCCAATTTTGCATCGCCGTCGCCGGCCGCAAGCTTCTTGAGTGCGGCTTCGGCCTTCGGGCGCACATCGCGTTCGAATATGCGAAGGGACCGTTCGGGCACGGACTCGCGGACGACGGGCACCGGGTCCGGACCGATCGGGCGCTGTTCCGGCGGCTTCTCCGGTTCCCTCAACCGTACCCAGCCGCCGAGGGCGAGGCCGCCGCACAGCAGCAGGCCCACGGTGGCGAGCAACGGCTTCGACCACCCGGTCGCGCCGGACGCGGTAGCGTCCCACGCGCGGGACAACATCTCCGCGACGCGCTCCGGGTCGAGTGCGATTCGCAAGGGGACGCCCACAGCGTCCGCACATGTCAGCGTGCCGACTGCTACGCCTACCCCCGTTAGCAGTTCCTTCAGGCGCGATTCGGCCGCGGTCAGGCGATTCGCGAACGTCTTCGGGTCGCACCCCACCTCGGCCGCGGCTTGTTCCTTGGTCAGCCGCTCGAAGTGGATCAGGGTGATGATCTCACGGTCCGCACTGTCGAGTTGGCTCAGCGCGTCGCGCACCGCCTGTTGATCGATGATTCGCGCGGTGTGATCGTCGGGGGCGACATCGGGTTTCGCAACGCGCTGCTCGCGCGCCTCGCGCCGACCACCGGCACGATGCTTCGCACCCGCGATGTTGGTCGCGACCGCACGCAGCCACGCTTTCGCCTTATCGAAAGTTGGCATGGTGTCGCGCTTCGCCAGCAGTTCGACCATCACGGCTTGAACACCGTCCTCGGTGGCGTCGTCGGTTCGCAGCAGCCCGCGCAACACGGGGTACACGCGATTGCCGATCCAGAGCCACAGAACGTTGAACGTGTTCGGGTCGCCGGTGGTGCGGTACTTCTCCCACAGTTCGCCGGCGCGCGCGTCG
>VGZJ01000323.1 GCA_016872595.1 Planctomycetota bacterium | reverse complement strand
TCGCTATTGCGCAACGAGTCTAGTGTGCGAAGCCTCGCACACCAACACGGGATCGCTCGTTCCCGCGGGGCACGCGCCCGCGGGTATCTCGCCGTCGTCTCGATCCACTGGCGGCCCGCGTCGGAGGTACGCGCCCGCGCAGACTCAGCCCGACCTACGATCCGTCAGCCTCAGAGGAAGTTCCTCGGGCGGCGAGTGCCACTCACTCGCTCGGCGGCGGCGGCGGCGGCTCCATCTGCTCGTCGTCGTCCGATCCGGGAATAGGCGGCATCGGACCGGCGAACTTCTGCTTGTTCTTCTTGTCCGGCGGAGTCAGTTCGAACGGCAGGGGCTTGAACTTCTCTTCGGGAATCTTGTCCAAGTCGCCGTGGCGGTCGGGGTAGTCCAGAATCTGGTAAGGGTTCTGCTTCGTCGGGTTGAGCGGGCAGCGTCCCCAGTACTTCTTGGTTTCCGGGTTGTAGTAGTACACATACTTCGGCCGGCTCGGGTAGTAGTACGCCCAATGGTACTTGTAGCCGGTGGCGTTGGCCGACGACTTGTACTTGTAGTACATGCCGTATGCCTTCTGCTGCGGGTAGTGCTGCCACCGGCCGACCGTCTTGCCGTTCGAGTAGTACTGGCGGGCTTCGGCCTTCGCCGCAGCGGTGCTTGGCGAGGGGACGGCGACGAGGCACGCCGACAGGGTGACGATGGAGATCATGACTCGCACGGGCTGCCCTCCTGATTTAGGATGTGGTTTGGTGTCTTGTTTACTCGTTCGTCTTCGGAGGCGGCGGGGGCGGCCCCATCGGGTCTGGGTCGGTGTCCTTTTGCGGCGGTGCCGGCGGAGCGGGGGTGTACGGCAGGCACGGGCAGGCCGGCTGCGAGTAATACCACACCGTGGGAGCGCAGCAAGCCGAGGAGCCGCGAACACCCCTCCGTCCGAACGCAGACGCTTCATCGCCTGTGCAGGCGACGATGGCAACCGCGAGGGCCGCGGTGCCGAGCAGATGTCTCATCGAGATGTACCTCCACGCGAGATCACGGATATGCGAAACCCCGGGCTGGGGTTTAACGCCGAACTTGTAATTAGATTGATTCCATTCAACCTATCACCGACCGCCCCTCGGCCGGTGCGAATCGCCGTAAGTTGCACGCCTTGGGGGGGCAACTTACGGCGAGGGGAACCCGCGAATCCGAATCAACCTATCACCCTAATGAACCCCGATTTCAGGCCGGCCCTCACACCGCGTCCAGTGGGCTTGTCACCCCGTGACCGCCCTTGTTCAGAACGTGTGTGTAGATCATCGTCGTGCTCACATCCGCGTGCCCCAGCAGCTCTTGAACCGTGCGGATGTCCGAGCCGCCTTCCAACAAGTGCGTCGCGAAACTGTGCCGCAACGAGTGACTCGTTGCCCGCTTGTCCAGTTCCGCGGCCCGCACTGCGTCGGTGACGGCCTTCGAGATGGCCGACTCGTGCGCGTGGTGCCGACGCTTCGCCCCGCTCCGAGGGTCGAGGGAAAGTTTAGCCGATGGGAAGACGTACTGCCAGCGAAATTCGGACGCCGCCGCGGGCAGTTTCCGGTCCAGTGCGTGAGGCAGATACACGCGCCCGAATCCGGCGCGCAGGTCCTTGTCGTGCTGAAGGCGAACCGTGTCGAGCTGGTCGCGCAGCCGCGGGTGGACTGCGACCGGGAGCATCGTGACGCGATCCTTGTTCCCCTTCCCCTCACGAACGGTGATCTCGCCGCGCGCGAAGTCGATGTCCTTGACGCGCAGCCGAAGGCACTCCAGCAACCGCAACCCGCTGCCGTACATCAGTTGCCCCATCAGCCGGTACGGGTCGTCGAGCTTCGCCAGAAGTCGGCGCACTTCCTCGCGCGTCAGCACCACCGGCAACCGCTTCGGCCGGTTCGCGCGAATCACGCCCTCGATCCGGTTCAGCGGGCGCTCCAGAACGTGTTCGTACAGGAACAAGAGCGCGCACAGCGCTTGGTTCTGTGTGCTGGCCGCGACGTTGCCCTCGACCGCCAGATGTGTGAGGAAGGCGTTCACCTCCGGTTCGGCCATCGTGTCGGGGTGGCGAATGTTGTGGAACCGGATGAACCGCTCGATCCACGCCGCGTATGCGTCCTCGGTGCGGATGCTGTAGTGCCGCACGCGGCAGGCGTGGCGCACGCGGTCGAGCAACTTCGGCGGCTGCGGGTGCGGGGCGGTCACGGTTGACTCCGGTTGGATGGAAACGCTTGAGCGGCTCATCAGAAGGCGCTCACCCCCCACCCGCCGCCCGCAAAGCCGGGCGGCGACCTCCCCCTCAAGGGGGGAGGTGAAAACAGGCACAGTATCTCGCGCGGTGAACGCACGGTCAACGGTTCGCGGGGCGGAATCTTCGTGCCCGTTCTCAACCCGTTGCGCCGTCGCCTCAACTGGCGCGCCGCGTTGGACTTCGCGCGCCGCGCGACCTACGGTTCATTCGGCAATTTCTCGGAACTCGCACCCGGTCGGCCGCGTCCGCCGCCCGTACAGGTTACTCGCTTATGAACTGGCTCCGCGAGCCTGACGCCGAACCGCTGCCGGGGTACCGGCTCCTCGAACCCATCGGCACCGGCGGGTTCGGGGAGGTGTGGAAGTGCGTCGCCCCCGGCGGCATCCACAAGGCCATCAAGTTCGTCTACGGCAACCTCAACGCCCTCGACGGCGACGACGCCCGCGCCGTCCAAGAGATGAAGGCGCTGGAGCGCGTCAAGCAGGTCCGGCACCCGTTCGTCGTCTCCATCGAGCAGATTCAGGACGTCGCCGGCGAACTCGTCATCGTGATGGAACTGGCCGACCGGAACCTGCACGAGGTGCTCGTCGAGTACCAAGAGGCCGGGCGGCCCGGCATCCCGCGCGACATCCTGCTGGGGTTCCTCGACGACGCCGCCGTCGGCCTCGACCACCTGATCGAGAAGCACAACCTCCAGCACCTCGACGTGAAGCCGCGGAACCTGTTCACGGTCGCGGACCGCGTCAAGGTCGCGGACTTCGGCCTCGTTAAGCAACTGGAGCGGTCCAGTTCGTCCGGGCTGCTGGGCGGGGTCACGCCCGTGTACGCCGCGCCGGAAACGTTCCAGAACAAGATCAGCAAGCACTCCGATCAGTACAGCCTCGCGGTGGTGTACGTCGAACTGCTGACCGGGCAGCGGCCGTTCGCGGGGAAGAACATCCGGCAGCTCGCGCTCCAACACATGACGGAGCCGCCGGACCTGAGCATGTTGCCGGAACCGGACCGGGCGGTCGTGGGCCGGGCGCTGGCGAAGAACCCGGACGAGCGGTGGCCGAGCTGCACGGCGTTCGTCCGGGCGCTGGGCGGCCCGCGCGACGCGAGCGGGAGCAGCGGCAGCGGGTTCGGCCCCGGCGCGCGCGCGCCGGAAGCGTGGGCGAAGCTGGGCCGCACCGTTCACGACGTGGACCTCGCCCCGGTCGGCGCGAGCGCGGCCGGCGGGTCGGTCGCCGTGGCGAGCGCCCCGGCGCGCCGCACGCCCGCGCCCGACCTGCACGCCGAGATCGACCACGAGCACCTGCTGGCCGTCACCGCCCCGCAAAAGGAAGTCGGCGTCCTCCGGCCCACCATCCTGATCGGGATCGGCAGCTTCGGCCGCCGCGCGCTCCAAGAGCTGCGGTGCCGGCTCACCGACCGCGTCGGCGACGTGCTGCAAACGCCGTGCTTCCGGTTCCTGTACGTGGACTGCGACCCGGACGCGGTGGGCAAGGCCGTGAGCGCGCCGCCAGACGTGGCGCTGGGTACGGACGAAGTGTTCCCGGTGCCGCTGCAGCCGGTGACGCAGTACCGCCGCCGGCAGCTCGACCAGATCAGCGACTGGCTCCCGCGCGAGAAGCTGTACGCGATCCCACGGAGCCTGCACGCGGGCGGCAGCCGCGCGCTCGGCCGGCTCGCGTTCTGCGACAACTACCTGCGGTTCGTCACCCGGCTGCGCCGCGAGTTGCAAATCGCCACGCACCCGGAGTCGATGGCGCAATCGTCCGACCAAACCGGGCTGATGGTGCGCGACACCACGCCGCAGGTGTTCGTGTTCGCCAGCGCCAGCGGCGGCAGCGGCGGGATGCTCGTGGACGTGGGGTACGCGGTGCGGCGCGTGGTGGCGCGGCTGACGAGCACGGAAGCCCCGGTCACGGCGTTCGTGTACGCCGCGGCCCCCACCGACCCCAACGCCACCGACGCCGAACTCGCCAACGTGTACGCGGCCGTGACCGAGCTGAACCACTATTCCGACCCCGAAGTCGCGTTCGTCGGGCACTACGGCGGGCCGGAAGGCCCGAAGGTCGAGAGCACCGGGCCGCCGTTCAGCGCCACGTACCTGCTGCCCATGCCGGAGCGCTCGCCCGCGGCGTTCCGCGACGTGGTCTCGCACCTCGCCAGCTACGTCGCCCACGACATGACCACGCCGCTGGGCGCGGCGCTGGAGCGGGTCCGGTCGCAGCCGGTCGGGTTCGACAAAAGCCCGTTCCGCACGTTCGGCACCTACGGCGTCTGGTTCCCGCGCGGCCTGCTGCTGCGCTCCGCGGCGCAGAAGATCTGCCTCGGCCTGCTGAAGGAGTGGAAGACGGACGCCGCGCCGACCGACCTGAGCGCGGTGAAGGACGTTGTCGAGCGCGCCGTCGCCGACCCGCGCCTGACCCCGGACGCCGTGCGCCAACAGGTCGAAGAGGAAGCGGTGCGCGGCGCGGACGGCGGCCCCGCGGACCAGATCGAGCGCTGGCTCAGCGGCCTCGAAGGGCAGATCGCCGCCGCCGGGCGGCACCCGGACGCCGCCGCGTGGTCGCGCGCCGTTTGGGACCAAGCGCGCGACCTGATCGGCACCCGGCCCACCGGCGAACAGGACAGCACCGTGCGCCGGAGCCGCACCTCCCGGCTGCTCGAAGACGCGGTGAAACGCGTCGCCGAGATGTGGGGGAACGAGTTCGCGGAGGTCGTGCGCCCGCTGGAGGTGCAACCGGGCCGGCGGCTCGGCGCGATCGGCACCGCGCTCAAGAAGCTGGCCGCGGTGTGCGGCGAGTGGGCCGCCGACGACGACGCCCGCACCCAACAGATCGCGGTGAAGGCGCGCCAAGCCAAGAGCGACGTGCAGTCGGCACACGACGTGTGCCAAGCGGGGAGCGGCACGTTCAGCTTCTTCGGCGGGCGCAGCGGGCGCAGCATGCGCCACTTCCTCGACCAAGTGCGTGCGTTCGCCCGCGTCCGGTTGCAAGAGGACCTCGCGGACGCCACGGCCAAGTTCTACCGCGCGCTCCGCGCCCGCGTCGAGGACCAGACGCGCGAACTGGCGTACTGCCGCACCCGGCTCGAAACGCTGATCGCGGCGCTCGAATCGCCGCTCGCGAACCTCCCCGTGACGACCGACACCCCGGTCGCGCTCTCCGAAGAGGCGCTCCAGCAGACCATCCACCCCACCAACACGCTGAACGTCGTGCTGCCCGCGGGCGACACGCACATCGAGCGCGCCGCGGCGAAGGTCGTGAAGACCGTGAAGGAGCAGGACGTGCTGCGCTTGGAGGTCGCGCTCCAGAAACTCGTGCTCGAACCGCGCGGCGGCCTCACGGCGCTGTGCCTGCTGAACGCCGACATGAGCCGCACGCTGGTCGGCCCGATGGTGGAGCAGACCACCGCGGTGCTGAGCGACCTGCTCCCGGTCACGGACGTCACCGAGGTGGAAGTGTCCACGTCGCGGGCGCGCAAGGTGGACGTGACGGCGCGCGTGCGGGACTACCACGACCGCGCGGCCCCGGCGTGCGGCGCGCCCGGCACCGGCCAGACGTTCGTGCTGGTGCCGGAAACGGACGCCGGGAAGTCGTTCGCCGAGGTCGTGCGCCGCGCGGTCCCCGGCGCGCTCACGATCGCCGTGAACGGCGCGGCCACGGACCTGATGTTCTGCCGCGAACACGGCAACCTGCGCCCGGACGAGGTCGCCGGACTGCTGAGCGCGTGCCTGCCCGCGTACTACGGATCGCTGGCCGCGCCCCAAACCGCCCCCCACGCCCGCTACGACGTCACCGAGTGGCTCCCCCTCAACGAGTGACGCGCCGCGCGACACCGCGCGCTCGGGGGCGCGGCGAGCGCGCCGCCCCTGTCGGCGCGGTGCCGCGCGGCCCGCGGCCCCTACCATAACGCCATGCTGCGCGTCTCCGTTGCCAACCCGTACGAGTTCCCGCTCGAGTTCCAATCGCTCAAGGACGCGGCCCGCGCCGTGCTCGCGGGCGAGGGCGTCGGCGCGTGCAAGGTCACGCTCGCGTTCGTCGATAACCCCCACATCCACCGCCTCAACAAGCAGTTCCTCAACCACGACGAACCCACCGACGTGCTCACGTTCCCGTACACCGAACCGCGGGCGAAGGTGCTCGAGGGCGAGGTCGTGATCGGGCACGCGGTGGCGCAGGAGTACGCCGCCGACCGCGGCCACGACACGAACCTCGAACTGCTGCTGTACGTCGTTCACGGGTGCCTGCACCTGTGCGGGTACACCGACACCGACGCCGCCGGCGCGCGCGCCATGCGCGCCAAGGAGCGCCAGTACCTGACGCAACTGGGCCTGCCGGACATTTCTTGAGTCGATTTGTGATTGCGGATTTATGATTGACGATCGAGAGACCGCCGCGGGCGGGAGCCGCGCCCCTCACTCGTCGATCACCAATCCGCAATCGAAGATCCGAACCCCATGATTCCCCAGATCCAACCACTGGAACTGAAGGCGCTGCTCGAGCCGATCTTTCCCAGATGAACGCCTCTGGAAACGCAAATCGGCCGTGCGGCCACAAAGTACCCCCGCGAAGGGTGGTCCGCAACGATTTTCGCACCCGGATGAGGTCCCGACCACGGTCGAACGGTTC
>VGZJ01000322.1 GCA_016872595.1 Planctomycetota bacterium | reverse complement strand
GTCGGCGGTTGCGCACGACGCGTGCGAGAAGGCGAAGGCCCGCGGGTTCGACGTGCTCATCGTGGACACCGCAGGGCGGCTCCACACGCAGACGCACCTGATGAAGGAACTGGAGAAGATTCACCGGATCGTGTCGCGGCAGATCCCGGGCGCGCCGCACGAGGTGCTGATGGTTCTCGACGCGACCACCGGGCAGAACGCCGTGGTGCAGGCCGAACAGTTCACGAAGTCGGTGAAGTGTACCGGGATCGTGCTGTCGAAGCTGGACGGCACCGCGAAGGGCGGCTCGGTGTTCGCGATCAAGCAAAAGATGGGCTTGCCGGTCAAGTTCGTGGGCGTGGGCGAGCAGATCGACGACATGGAGAACTTCGACCCCGACGCTTTCGTCACCGCGCTGTTCGAGAAAGACGGGTGATCCGCAGAATACACAGTTTGGCAGAGAGAAAAGGCACAACGGGTTACACGCACCAACGCTCCCGCCCTTTATCTGTGTCCAACTGTGTAGCTGCGGATGATGCTCCTTACTTCGCTGTGTCGGTGGCGCGGCTCTCGCGGATCACGGTGACTTTGATCTCGCCGGGGTAGTCGAGCTGCTGCTCGATGGCGCGGGCGATGTCGCGGCACACGCGCACCGCGTCCGCGTCGGTGGTGCGGTGGGCGTTGGCGATGACGCGCAGCTCGCGCCCGGCTTGGATCGCGAACGCCTGATCCACTTCCGGGAATCCGCACGCGACCGCTTCCAGATCGGCCAACCGCTTCACGTATTTCTCCAGCGTCTCGCGCCGTGCCCCGGGGCGGCTCGCGCTGATCGCGTCGGCCGCGGCCACGAGCACAGTATAGATGTTGTCCACGGTCACGTCGTCGTGGTGCCCGGCGATGGCGTGCAGCACCTCCTTGCTCGTTTCGCCGTAGCGCTTCGCCAACTCTGCCCCGACTTTTGGGTGCCCGCCCTCCATTTCGTGGTCGGCGGCTTTGCCAACGTCGTGCAGCAGGCCGCAGCGCCGTGCAAGTTGTGGGTTCAGGCCGAGTTCGGATGCCATCAGGCCGCACAGGTGCGCGACTTCGACCGAGTGCGCGAGCACGTTTTGGCTGTAGCTGGTACGGAACCGGAGGCGACCCAGCAGGTACACGATCTTCTCGTGCGGCGTCGCAACGTCCGCGTCGAGCACCGCCTGATTGCCGAGTTCTTGGATGTGTTTCTCCATTTCGGCCTGCGTCTCGGTCACGACCTCCTCAATGCGACTGGGGTGAATGCGGCCGTCTTGGATGAGCTTGTTGAGCGCGAGGCGCGCGGTCTCGCGCCGCACGTTGTCGAACGCCGACACGATGACGACGCCGGGCGTGTCGTCCACGATCACATCGACCCCGGTCAGTTTCTCGAAGGTTCGGATGTTCCGCCCCTCGCGGCCGATGATGCGGCCCTTCATGTCGTCCGACGGGATGTCCACGGTGCTAACGGTCGCGCCCGCGGTCTGGTCCGCGGCGTAGCGCTGGATCGCGACCGTGACGATCTCGCGCGCCTTGGCCTCGGCTTGTTGTTTGATGCGCTCCTCGTGCTGGCGAATCTTCCCGGCCACCTCGTCGGCCAGTTCGCGCGTGATGCGGTCGAGCAGCATTGCCTGTGCCGCCTCGCGGCTCAGCCCGGTGATTTGGTGCAGCTTCTTGGTTTCCTGTTCGATCACCTCGTCCAACTGCTTGCTCTTCTTTTCGAGTGCCTCCGTGCGCTCGGCCAACCTCTCGCGCTGCCCATCGAGCTGTTTGTCCTTGCGAACCAAATCCTGCTGCTGGCGCTCGACGGCGTCCTCGCGTTTCTCGACGCGGCGCTCGAGTTCGCGGACCTCGTTGCGGGCGGTTTCGAGTTCGCGGCTGACCTCTTCCCGGCGGCGGAAGGCGTCGTCGCGGGCCTTAAGTTCTGCCTCGCGAACGATCTGCTCGGCGTCGCGGCGCGACTTCTCGAGCAGGTCATTCCCGCGGGCTTCGGCCCGGCGCACTGTCTCGGCGTCGAGTTCGGCGTCGCGCGCGGGGTCGCGGGCGGGCGGAGCAGGGGGGGCGGCGCGGCGGGCGATGAGAAACGCCGCGCCCGCACTGAATAGCGCCACGGCGACGGCGATGCCGCCGACGGCAAGGGGTTCCATGATGGGGCCACTCCGACCGGGCGGCCCGTCGCGAACATCGGTGCGGCTCGCCGGGGCGTAGGCGGGCGCGGGCGCGCACGTGGTGCGCGCGGTCCATATCAAAGCCCGCTCGTGCGGGGTCCGAAGTGCGACGGGCGATCCGGCAATGTATGTGTCAACGGGCGAAGGTACCGTCCGTGGCGACCGGCGGCGGTACGACCGCGACCGGGTGAACCCGCCCGGCGTCCGGGCCGCGCGGGGCTTGGCGCTATTATGGCGGGCGCGAACATGATCTGCAACGCCCGGCGCGTAACCGCGAACCCGTGACCGCGCGCGGCCCGCGTCGATAGACTGCGCCCACCGGCCCGCGGCACCGACCCGGGCGAACCCGAGGGCGACCCATGTTCGATCTCCCCGCCATCCAAGCCGCGATCCGCGAAGTCGGCTGCGACGGCTGGCTCCTTTACGACTTCCGCGGGCAGAACATCTTGGCCCAGCGCGTCGCCGGCGTCATGCCGAAGCTGTCGCGCCGCTGGTTCTACTTCGTGCCCGCCAGCGGCGAGCCGCGCAAGCTCGTTCACGCCATCGAGCCGGCGTCGCTCGACCACCTGCCGGGCGCGAACAAGACCGTATACCGCCGCTGGCAAGACCTCGAAGCCGGCGTCGGCGCGCTCGTTAGCGGGGCGAAGCGTGTGGCGATGGAGTACAGCGAGCGCAACGCCAACCCGTACATCGGGCGCGTCGACGCCGGCACCATCGAGCTGGTGAAGTCGTTCGGTTGCGCGATCGTTGCCAGCGGCGACCTGATCCAGCAGTTCGAAGCGGTGTGGGACGCGGACCAAGAGAAGTCGCACTTCGAGGCCGCGACGCTGTGCCGCGCCGCCTACGACGTGGCGTTCGACTTCATCGCGAGCGAGATCAAGGCCCACGGCAAGGTGATGGAGCGCGCGGTGCAGGCGCGGATCATGAAGCACTTCGTCGACAACGGCATGACGACGTACAGCCCGCCGATTGTCGGCGTCGGCCCGCACAGCGGCGACCCGCACTTCGACAACAGCGACGAGAACAACGCCCCCATCGAGCGCGGCTCGTTCGTGCTGATCGACCTGTGGGCCAAGATGCAGCGCCCGCGCGCCGTGTACGCCGACTACACCCGCGTGTGTTACGTCGGGGCGACGGTGCCGGATCAGTACACGAAGGTGTTCAACGTGGTGGCGGCGGCGCGCGACGCCGGGATCAAGTGCGTGCGGGACGCCTTCGCCGCGGGCCGCGCGCTGCAAGGCTGGGAGATCGACAACGCGACCCGCGCCGTGATCGAGGCGGCGGGGTACGGCGAGCAGTACACGCACCGCACCGGCCACAACATCGGCCAAGAGGTCCACGGCAACGGCGCGCACATCGACGGGCTGGAAACGCGCGACGACCGCCGCATCATCCCGCGCACCTGCTTCAGCATCGAACCGGGCATCTACCTGCCCGAGTTCGGTGCCCGCAGCGAGGTGGACGTGTACATCGACGCCAACAGCAAGGTCCACGTAACGGGCGGCGAACCCCAGCGCGAGGTGTTCAAGATTGTGGTGTAGGGATCGTTAGCCGCGAGCCGGAGGCGAGCGCGTCCGACTCCGCGCTCGCCTCCGGCTCGCGGCTAACTCGGCGCAACTGGCGCGACTGCAAGAAGGCGTCCGCCACAAAGATCGTGACCGCGGCCCACACGCACGCGAACGCAGCGATGCGGTCCGGCGTCAGCGATTCGCCCAGCCACGTCACGGCGATCAGCATTTGCACGGTCGGCGAGAGGAACTGTAAGAAGCTCAGCGCCAAGAGCGGCAAACGGCGCAGTGCCAGAGTGTAGGTGAACAGCGGTACGACGGTCACGATGCCGCTGAACGCGATCAGCCCATTCAGCCGCCAGTCGGTCGCGGTGAAGTGGTTCGCGCCCCGTGTGGACAAGTACAGCAGGAAGCCGAGTGAGGGGACCAGCATCAGCAAGGTTTCGACCGCGAGGCCGGGCATGCTGCCGACCGGGGCCTTCTTCCGCACCAGCCCGTAGATGCCGAACGTGACCGGCAGCGCCGCGGCGATCCACGTGAACGTGCCCATCCACACGAACGGAATCGCCACCCCGCAGGCGATCAGCGCGAGCGCCGGGTAGTGCGCAGGGCGCAGGCGCTCTTTGAGGAACACGGTGGCGAGGGCCGCGTTCACTAGCGGCATCATGTAGTAGCCGAGGCTGGCCTCGGTCACGCGCCCGGTCACGGTCGCGTAGATGTACAGGAGCCAGTTGAACGCGAGGAACGCCGACGACGCGAACAATACGAGTAGCAACTTGCGCGAGCTGAGCGCGGCGAACACGTCGCGCCACCCGGCCGCGACGACGACCATGAGCGCGACCACGGGCAGCGACCACACGATGCGGTGGGCCAGAATCTCCCACGCGGGCACGCCGGCGGCCTTGAGCGCGGCGAAGTACAGCGGCACCAGCCCCCACCACAGGTACGCGATCAGCCCGAACCCGAGGCCCGAACGGTAGTGTGACGCGGACTCGTCGGACACGAAAGGAACCTCGTGGGTCTTGGCGAGCGTGGGGCGTAAGCCCCTGTTCTTTCTTGTTGTTCACGAACAGGCGGCTTACGCCCCCCGCTCGCCCTGCAGCGCGCGTCCCAACATCTGGTGGAACCAATGGCCGCCGTTTTCGCGCTTGGCGCTGAAGCGGCCGGTCGTGTAGCTCCGGCTGTTCAGGTTGCGCTGCACCTCTTCGCACACGCCGATGTCTTCCGCTTGCACCTGCTCGGCCACGTCGATGCTCTGCTTCTTGAAGTCGTCCGGTACGCTGTCGGCGAAGTAGAAGTCGAACACGACGCGGCAGCGGTCCACGCCGAGCGGGAGCACGAGGTTCGTGTCCATCACCCCGCTGTAGGCGTTCAGCATGAAGTTCGGGTACAGCCACCAGTAGGCCGCGTCGCCGGTGCGGGTGCGGCCGGCGTCGCCGTCGCTCGGCTTGGTCGGCGCGCTCTGCAACACGGTGTTGCCGTCACAGACGGTACGGTATTCGTGGTAGTCGAGCGCGCCCGCCAGCGCCGGGTGAACCGTGTTCACGTGGTAACCGCCGTCGAGGTAGTTGTCGGCGTACACCTTCCAGTTGCACGCGAGGTCGTAGCTCTTGCGCGTGTACCACTTCAACCCGTCGAACGCCTTCTTTGATTCTGCCCACGACACCAACGGACCCAGGAACGTTGAGAGTGGTTCGCGCGGCGGGGTGAGGCACACCCACACGAACGGCCCCCACTCGCCGACGCTGATCGGCGGCAGGCCGTTGTCTTCGCGGCGGAAGTTCTGCACGCCGTCGAACTCCGGCACGCCGCGCAGGTTGCCGCTGAGGTCGTAGGTCCAACCGTGGTAGTGGCAGCGCAGCTTCGTGGTCGTGCCGCACTCGTCGGTACACACGCGGGCCGCGCGGTGCCGGCACACGTTGAAGAAGGCGTTGAGCTTGCCGTCTTCGTTCCGCACCACCAGCACCGGCTCGCCGGCGATGTCGGCCGTGAGATACTGCCCCGGCTTCGCCACCTGTTCTGCGCGCCCGACCATCTGCCACGTTCGCGCGAAGATCGCGTCGCGCTCCCGCGCGTACACTTCCGGCGCGGTGTACCACGAGTTCGGAATCGTTCTCGCGCGCTCAAGCGGCAAGTCGGCGTCGAACGGCGCGAGGAGACTTGAGAGAGTACCAGACATGTGGGATGGCCTTTCACCAAGACCCCTCCCAAACCCCTCCCCTGAAGGGAGAGGGGCTAAGACACTCAGTTCTTGGCCCTTCTCTCTTCAGGGGAGGGGTTGGGGAGGGGTTTGCGATTCTCAAATCGTCACCGACGAGAACCCCCCATCGACGACGATGTTCTGCCCCGTGACGAACCCGCTCGCCTTCTGCGAGGCGAGCCACACGACCGCGCCGGCCAGTTCCTCGGCGCGCCCGAAGCGCCCCATCGGGGTGTGGCCGACGATGGCTTGGCCGCGGGCGGTGTAGGTGCCGTCGTCGTTCATCAGCATCCGGCGGTTCTGCTCGGCTGGGAAGAAACCGGGGCTGATCGCGTTCACGCGCACGCCCGTCGTGGCCCACTCGCGCGCCAGCCACATCGTCAGGTTCAGCACCGCGGCTTTGGAGGCCGAGTACGCGACCACGCGCGAGAGCGGAATCACAGACGACATCGACGCGATGTTTATGATGCTGCCCTTCTTGGCTTCCACCATCTTCGCGCCGAAGATTTGGCACGGCAACAGCGTGCCGCCGACGAGGTTCAGGTCGAACACCGCGTTCCACCCCTCAAGCCCCATCTTGCAGAAGTCCCCGCCGGGCGCGACGGTGCCTTCCGGCTTGTTCCCGCCCGCGCCGTTAATGAGGATCGTGACGTTGCCGAACTTCGAGATGATCGTGTCGCGCGCCGCGGTGAGCGACTGCGGGCTCATCGCGTCGGCCTGTACGAACAGCGCCTTGCCGCCCGCCGCTTCGATGGCCTTCACGCGTTCGCCGCCGCGCTCGGCGCTGCGACCCAGCACAGCGACGGTCGCCCCGGCCGCGGCGAGGGCGTCTGCCATCGCCCCGCCGAGCACGCCCGTCCCGCCGAACACCGCCGCCACTTCGCCGGACAGGTTGAACAGGTTCATCATTAGACTCGTTGCGCAATAGGTGTTGGTTCAGTCGCACTTCGGCCAGACGATCCTGTGTGGTCGTTACCCGTACATCCGGTTGTGGAGTCCGGCGACGTTCTTCATCATCACCGTGTGACGACGGGGCG
>VGZJ01000321.1 GCA_016872595.1 Planctomycetota bacterium | reverse complement strand
ACTCGGCCTGCGACATGGCAGCCACATCGACTTCAACAAAATCGGCAAGCCAGAATTCAGCTACGCTCTCGACAAGGAACGTTCCCGGAGCGAAAAATTTGATGGCATTTGTCGCGTTCCGGTCAATCCACGTGCCCCGCACAGCAACCTGCTGCTCACGATGGCCCAGAAGATGGGAGCGAAGATCGACCGCTTCAACAACAGCACCGGAGCCATCGCCGAGGTCGTGAAATGAGTTAGGTCGGGCTCATGAAGAAGAGTGACGTCAACCTTCCTTCCTTGGATGGACGGCTTATGATCTCAATAAAAACCAGACGATTCGCTCTTGCCGTGGCGGTCTTGATGCTTCTTGGCATGCATCATTCGGTTCGCGCCCAGCAGGATCAGAAGCCGATGTCGCTCACCGTCGAGCAGGCGAAGGATATCGTTGCCGGCAATAACGTCGAATTGCTGCGAAGCGTTACCGAACTGAACGTGGAAGTGGCGCAGATCCTCAGTCAGTACAGCAAGAGCGATCTTCGGCTTCCTCGCGTCCAGAAAATCACGCCTGAGGTTGCCAAGTCTCTGGCTCAAACGAAGGTTACGCTCTCGCTAGGTCTGACAACCATCACGCCGGAAGTCGCCAGAGCGCTGGCAACGCGCCCGAAAGGGATGCTCGCCCTCGATGCCTTGAGAGAGATATCCGTGGAAGTGGCCAGGGAACTCGCCCAGTTCCGCGGCAAGCTCACGCTCAATGGGCTTCGCACCCTTCCGCCCGAAGTCGCCATCGAACTGGCGAAGCACCGCAGCAAACTCACGCTCTTCGGCCTGACGGAGATTTCCGACGAAGCCGCCGAGGCGCTATCCCACCACAGCCAGACGATGCTTCTCAACGGACTGACAAAATTGACCTCCGTGCCGTTGACTACCACGATGTTGAAATCGAACGACGGCTTTCTCAACCTGTCCAAAGTCCAGACCCTCTCCGATGAAGTGGTGCAGGTGTTCGCGAAGAACCAGGGCAGTCGTCCGATTCGGCTCGACGGATTGACCGAGCTTTCCAAGGCGAACGCGGCCTTGCTGGCGGCGAACAAGTGTATCGTACTCCCACCCCGGTTTCGGACTCAACCGCCAACGAAATAACCACCGAGTGATCTACCCGGCATCAGCGCTCACACCTTCCGAGCAGACGAGGGGCTGAAGGGGGGCACCGGGGACAAGCTGGTTCAGGCGTTGCTCAAGCTGACGGACCCCCGGCAGCAGATCGCGGAGACCGTCTGGGCGGTCCTGTCGCGCCCGGCGACGGCCGAGGAGCTCGAACTCCTTGGCGCGTACCTCGCGGAGCGGAAGGCCCGGTCCGAGGACGCGCTGAGGCAGATGGTGTGTGCCCTGATCAACAGCCCGGAGTTCCGCTTCAACCACTGACCGGGGCCGGTCGGCTCCGAAAGCCGAACGCCGCCCGACAAACGTTCCACCTGCCAGGAGTCTGTGATGCTGACGCTCACGGGTTCTCGCTCCCCGCGCTTCTGTGACGGCCTGTCGCGCCGGAACTTTCTCCGGATCGGTGCGCTCGGCGGCACCCTGACCCTCGCCGACATGCTCCGGCTCCGGGCGCAGGCGGCGGAACCGCCCCCCCGCCCGACGGGCAACAAGGGCGTGATCATGATCTTCCTGAGCGGCGGGGCCTCGCAGCTGGACACCTACGACCTCAAGCCCGACGCCCCCAAGGAGATCCGCGGCCCGTACAAGCCCATCAAGACCAACGTCCCCGGGATCGACATCTGCGAGGCGCTGCCGGAAACGGCGAAGGTTATGGACAAGATCGCGCTGCTGCGCTCGGTCGTCCCCGCCATCGACGAGCACTCGGACTCCAACGTAATGACCGGGTACTCCGAGGTGGTGAACCGCGTCGACCCGCACCCGTGCTTCGGGTCCGTGGTGTCGAAGTACCGGGGCGGCCTGAACGGCATGCCCGGCTTCGTGAGTCTGCGGGGCATGTCGCGGTTCGGCACCGAACCGGCGGGCCTAGGTCTGGCGCACCGCCCGTTCACGCCGGAGGGCCCCGCCCGCGAGAACCTGAGCCTGCCGAAGGGGGTGTCCGGGGCGCAAGCGGCCGAGCGCCGCGACCTGCTCACCCGCTTCGACACCGCCCGCCGTGACCTCGACGCCTCGGGCTCGATGGCGGCGCTCGACGCGTACACCGCGCAGGCGTTCGACATGATCGCCTCGGGAGCCGTACGGAAGGCCCTCGATCTCAGCCAGGAACCGGACAAGGTCCGCGAGCGGTTCAAGGGCGCGGATTCGGTGCTGCTGGCCCGCCGCCTGGTGGAGGCGGGCGTGGGGTGCGTCACCCTGTCGCTCGGCGGTTACTGGGACCACCACTACGAGATCTTCAAGAAGCTGCCGACGGCGCTCCCCACGCTCGACCGCGGGGTCGCCGCCCTAGCCGCCGACCTCTCCGAGCGCGGCCTGGACAAGGAGATCTCGGTCGTCGTCTGGGGGGAGTTCGGCCGCACGCCGCAGATCAACCACGGCCCGTCCAACGCGGGCCGCGACCACTGGGCTCCGGTCATGTCTGCCCTCGTCCTCGGCGGGGGCATGCGGATGGGCCAGGTGATCGGCTGCACCGACAGCCGCGGCGGATACCCCAAGGAGAAGGCGTACTCGGTGCAGCGGGTGCTGGGCACGCTGTACAACCGCCTCGGCATCGATCCGTCGCAGTCGTTCCTCAGCACCGCCGGCCGCAAGATGGACATCCTCGAAGACCGCGAACCCATCCCGGAACTGATCGGGTAGCGGGAGTGAGCATCAGGAACCTAGTCGACGTCGGCGTACCGAGCCCCCGCTGATGGTCCACTTGAGGAGTCGAGACGATCCCGCCGCGCTAGCTTCCCGCCACACGCCCGACCCGCTCACCCATCTTCGAAAGTGCCGCGATGCTGAACATTCTGGGTTCGCCGAAGCGCCTGTGCGACGGGGTCACGCGGCGCGAAATGCTCCAGGCCGGGGCCAGCGCCGTGCTGGGGCTAGGGCTCGCCGATCTCGTGGCCCCGCGCGCCGCCGCGAGCGGGGTCGCGCGCCCCCGGAACTTCGGAGCGGCGAAGAACGTCATGGTGCTGTACCTGTACGGGGCCATGAGCCAGATCGACACGCTCGACCCCAAGCCCGACGCGCCGGCCGAGATCCGCGGGCCGTTCGGCACCGTCGCAACCAAACTGCCCAGCGTGCGGGTCGGCGAACTCCTGCCGCGGATCGCCGGACGGCTCGACCGCGTGACGGTGGTCCGGTCCATGAACCACCCCGAGCCGATCCACAATGTGGCCAACACGGTCACCGGGATCCGCCGCACCGACGTGCCGATGGAGCTGAACCAGCGCGACCCGCGGCACTGGCCGTTCTTCGGGTCGGTGATCGACTACATCGAAACGACCGCTGCCGGGCGCGCCGGGAACCCGCTCATCCCGCGCAACGTCATGCTCCCGTGGCGGCAGAGCGCCAACGCCCCGGACAAGCGTGCCGGGTTCTTCGGCGGGTTCCTCGGCGCGCGGTACGACCCGACGCCGCTCGAGTTCCGCGGCAAGGGGACGGTGGCCGACTGCGTCGAGAAGTTCAACCCGTACTGCGGCATCGCCCCAAGCGACACCTTCAACTTCCCGGTCACCGCGCTCGGCCCGCAGGTGACGCTCGACCGGTTCCAGAGCCGCCGCAGCCTGCTCGACCAGCTCAACGACCGGCGCCGCTCACTCGCCGGAACGGCTCCGGCTCACGGCTTCGATGAACTGCAGCAGATCGGACTGGCCCTGTGCGACTCCGCTTCGCTCCCGGCCGCGCTGAGCCTCGACCGGGAGCCGGCCCGGTTGCGGGAGCGGTACGGCCACCACCTGTTCGGCCAGTCGGCGCTGCTCGGGCGCCGGCTGATCGAGGCCGGGTCGCGCGTGGTGACCGTGCTGTGGGACGAGTTCGCGGCCAACAACTCGGGGTGGGACACGCACAACAACCAGACGCGGCGCCTGGGCCGCGAGCTGTGCCCCGGACTCGACCAGACCGTTTCGGCGCTGCTTGACGACCTGGAGCAGCGCGGCCTGTTCGACGAGACGCTCGTCGTGTGCCTCACCGAGCACGGCCGCACCCCGCAACCCGAGGGCAAGGCGGACGGCCGGAACCACTGGTCGGGCGCCTACAGCATCATGCTCGCCGGGGCCGGGGTCGCCCGGGGCAACGTCGTCGGGTCGAGCGACAAGCAAGGTGCGTTCGTGAAGACCCGGCCGGTCAACCCCAAGGACATCCTCCACACGATCTACCACCTGCTCGGCATCGACGTCGAGCGGTCCGTCCCCGACCGGCAGGGGCGGCCAATGCCGTTGGTTGACGGCGGCAACCTTGTGCCGGAGATCCTCGCGTAACCGGGTCCGGAGTTGTGCCGTGTTGACCAGTTATTTTCCGACCGTGTGGCGAGGCGCGAAGGCGGACTGTCGGCGGAGGGGCTGACGGACCGCTGGACGACGCCGCGAAGGCGCCGGTTGGGCACCCGAAACTGCGCACTCCTGTCACTCACGAAGGCGGAACACTCATGAACGCGGGTCCGCGGTCTCTGCAGATGGTGACGCCCGATCAACTGGACCGCCGGGCGACGCTCAAGGGCGTTACGCTCGGCGCCGGGGCGGTCGTGCTCCAGCCGTTCTTGAACGCCCTGGCGGCCGAGGCCCGGGGTGAGGCGCCGCCGCCACGCCTCGTCTTCGTCGTCGAGGCCAACGGCCTGTGGGAGCCTCACGTCCGACCGAAGGGTCTGGGCGCGGACGGAAAACACGGGTGGAACAGCGCGGCGGACAAACTTTACAACTTGCCACTCGCGGACCACAAACTACCCGAAGCGATTGCGCCCCTGGAGGCGCTCAAGGATCGGATGTCGGTCGTGTTGGGGTTGTCGAGCAAACACGTTAACCCGAACCACGGCGGCGGTTACGGGGTGTTCAACTGCTGTACGCAAGGTCAAGGCGGGCAGCGGGCCGTCCATGCGCAGACGATCGACTACGCTTTCGCAGCGAAAGTGCCGGCAGTGCTTCCGGTCGTCGGGTTGGGTGTTCCCGCCTCAGCCGACAGGGTTTTCGCCAACTGGCTGTCGGTGAGCGCGCCGGGTAGGCCGTTGCCATACATCTGCCAACCGGAGATGGCCTTCCGCACGCTCTTCGGCAGCGCGGCGGAGGGGGACGCGGGGAAGGCGTTCCAGGCGCGGAACATGCTGCTGGACTGGTGCCGCTCGGACGTCAAGCGGGTGCGGGAGGAACTGCCCGCCATGGACCGCGAGAAGCTCGACGTGTACCTCGACACGTTCGAGCAGATGCGGTCCCGGCAGCAGAAGCTCAGCGAGATCAAGGACCGCCTGCAGGCCAACCTGCCCGCCCTTGACAAGTTCGATTGCAAGCGGACGACCGGCCGGTTCGAGGCTCAGTGCTCCGTGGCGGTGGCAGCCCTCGCGGCGCGGCTGACGAACGTGGTCGTGATCGACACCGCCTGCGGCTACCAGGGCTACCACACCTGGACGGACCTCGGCGTCACGGTTGACGGCCATGCGATCGGCCACACGCATCCCGACGATCCCAAGCGGAACCAGTCGGCCGTGCCGGTGCGCCGCTTCTACGCCGAGCGGATCGCCGACCTCGCCAAGCGGATGGCCGCCGTAAAGGAAGGCAACGGCACGCTGCTCGACAACTCGCTCATCGTCTACCTGAGCGACTCCGCCGAGGAGCACCATGGCCAGGCCCAGCAGTGGCCGATGGTCCTGGTCGGCAACCTGGGCGGGCGATTGAAGACGGCCGGCCGGTTCCTCCAATTCCCCGGTTACAACAAGGCCGGTCACCGGACGATGGCCAACTTCTTCCTGGCGCTGCTGCACGCCGTTGGCGACAAACGCGAGAAGTTCGGCGAACCCGACCGGGAACTCAAGAACATCGACACGTCCGGGCCGCTGGCGGAGATATTGGCATAACGAGGCAAGGGTTTCTCATCGGGGCAGACGATTCGGAGGGGGTCATGCGAAAAACGATCGGTAGCCTTGGCTGTCTCATTCTCCTCGGTGCTGCCCTCGCGCAAGCCGACGCGAAGAACGAGAGCGCGACCATTACCGCCGAGCAAGCCAAGCTATTGGCTCAGGACAGGAGCGGCCGGTTGTTGCTCGATCGGCTAACCATGCTGTCGCCCGAGGCGGCCAGGGAACTGGCCCAGTTCGATGGCTGGCTGTCGCTCAACGGGCTGGCGGCGCTGTCGAACGAATCCGCAGAAGTGCTCGGCCAGCACAAGGGACCGCTCCACCTTGACGGGGTGACTGCGCTCTCGCCGGAAGCAGCAAAATCACTCGCGCGGCACAACGGGGATCTCTCCCTCAACGGGCTGAAGTCGCTCTCGGACGAGACAGGCGTTGCCCTAGCGAAGCACACGGGTGGTCGCCTTTACCTCAAGGGAGTGAAATCGCTTTCAACGGAGGTAGGCAAGGCACTGGCACAACGCAAGGGAGGTGGACCAACCCACAAGGTTTGTCTCGATGGAGTGGAAACGCTTTCAGTCGAGGCAGCAGCTGCACTGGCGGATTCGCACGGCCACAACTGGGATGGTCGGCTGCCCGCCATAAAGACCCTTCCTGAGGATGTCGCACGGGCACTGGGCAAACGACAGGGGGGACTTTCTCTGCCCGGGTTGACGTCGCTCTCGGATGAAGCAGCCAAGGCAGTGGGCGGAAAACTGGGCGGCAATCTGCCGAAGTTGACCGCCCTCTCGGTCGAGTCTGCCAAAGCAATCGTCGGACCGAATCGCACACTGGTCCTCGATGGCCTCACGGCATTACCCGATAATGTCGCCACAGTGATTGCCGGGAAGAACGGTTCCGGTGATCTGCATCTCAACGGCCTGACCACACTGACCCCTGTTGCGGCGAAGG
>VGZJ01000320.1 GCA_016872595.1 Planctomycetota bacterium | reverse complement strand
ATCGGCGTGGTGAGCGCTGTGCCTGCCATCGGTCCCGCCTCCTTCCTCCTTGGCTCCAACACCAAGTAGGGGAGGCGTTTCCGTTTCAACTGTCAAGTAACTTCCACACTGGGTGAACTCCAGACAGAACCGCGCCGCGCGCCGATTCGTGGCACCGCTAGCGGATTTCCTGAATCGGCTCGTCGCCGGTCGGCTTCGCCAGAACGGGGCGCAGCAGGAACGAGCCGCGATGGTGCTCGCCGATGGTCCACGTCCCGGCGATGCTCCCCTCGCCGTCCGGGTGCCCGGCGTACAGTACCGCGTGCTTGCCGGTGTACTGCTTCACGAGGCGCACCGCGCCGGTGGTCGCGTCGTACGCGCCGTCGACGGTGAACGGGCCGACCGTGTCGCGCCCCGCGCCGGTCACGCGCCCGGCGGAGAAGTGCAGCTCGAACGCGCGCATCGACTGCCGCCCGTACTGTTCCTGAACCCAGAACCCGTCCCACCGGCCCGAAGGGTACATGGCGCGCCCTCTTGAATAGACGAGCGGATTGTAACGCCCGCGGCGCGCGGCCGGTATCCCCGTTCGCCTTCTCGCGCGTGCCCCGGTCCGCTAAGGTTCCTACATGACCCAGCCCGACGCCCGCCCGTACATCTGGATGCTGTGCGGGTCGTTCTCGTTCGCGATCATGGCCGTGCTCGCGGAGGCGCTCACGCGCCGCCCCGCGGGCGCGCCGCCGGTGTGCGACTGGCAAACGGTCGCGGTGTTCCGCGCCGGGCTGGTGGCGCTGTTCGCCGCGATTCTAGCGAAGGCCGCGGGCGTGAAGTTGGTCTGGTTCCGCCCGGCCCGGCTGTGGGTGCGCAGCGTGGCCGGCAGTTGCAGCATGGTGTGCGCGTTCTACGCCTTCAGCGCGCTCGACTCGCGCGACGTGGTCACGCTCTCGAACACGTTCCCCATCTGGGTCGTGCTGATCTCGTGGCCGCTGTACCGGCACTTCCCCGGCGGCAAAACGCTGCTGGCGGTTCTGGTGGGCGTCGCCGGGGTCGTGCTGGTGGAGCAGCCGCACATCGAGGCCGGGAACTGGGCCGTGGTCGCGGCGCTGGCCTCGGCCGGGTTCACCGCGGTCGCCATGCTCGGCCTACACCGGCTCCACGACATCGACCCGCGGGCCGTGGTCGTCCACTTCTCCGCGGTCGCCACCGGGTTCTGCGTGGTCGCGTTCCTCACCACCCCGCGCACGGAACCGCTCGCGCGCGTCATCGAACCGCTCGTCGCGCTCAAGCTCCTCGGCATCGGCGTTTCGGCCACCGTCGGCCAAGTGTTCCTGACGCTGGCGTTCGGCCGCGGCGCGCCGGCGAAGGTGTCCGTGGTGGGGCTGACGCAGATCGTGTTCGTGATGGGGCTGAGCGTGTGGCTGTTCGGGCACGAGGTGAACGCGACGGCGCTCGTGGGCACGGCGCTGGTGATCGCCCCGACCGCGTGGCTTCTGAGCCGCCCGAAGGCGACGAGCGAACTGGCGACCGAAGGGGCGAGCGGGGGGCGGAAGCCCCCTGTTCTCGAACAAGATGAACGAACAGGGGGCTTACGCCCCCCGCTCGCCAACACCGCGGCGCGCTAGCGCCGCTTGTTGGCGCGCTTGTTCACGCGGGCGTTCGCGTTGTGGGTTTGGCCGTTCGCGCTGGGGGCCGGCGCGTTGGGGTTGGCATTCACGTTGGCGTTGGCATTCGCGTTCACCGGCTGGCTCGCGGCTTGCTGCGCCGCGGCCGGCTTCGCGCTGTTCGACCAGAACCGCTTGGGGATCAGCCCCCAGCACAGGATGAACACCTGACTGATCCAGAAGTTGAAGCAGGCGTCGGCGAGGCGCGTGTCGAACCCGTAGGAGTGCAGGCCGATCTGCAGTTGGTTGGTGCCGAACCAGCTCCACGCGGTGATGACGTTCCCGAAGATGGCGAGCACCGCGACCCCGCGGTCCTTCACCAGCCCGCACCAGCGGGCGTGCAGGATCAGCGAGTTCCACAGTACGATCAGGACCGCGCCGTTCTCCTTCGGGTCCCAGCCCCAGAACCGGCCCCACGACTGGTCGGCCCAGATGCCGCCGAGCACGGTGCCGACGAAACTGAGCAGCGTCGCGAAGCAGATCACGCCGTACACCATTTGGCCGAACACCTTGCTGCGCTCCGGGGTGAGGGCCATCGCGACGACGGGCTTGGCGAGACCCGGGATCTGCCCGGCGCGCGGGCGGCCGTGTTCGTCCACGCCCTCGGACGCGACCCGCAGCAGCATCAGGCCCACGGCGTACATGAGCGCCACGCCGAACGTGAGCCAGTAGATCGTTTGCAGCAGGAACGACGGCATCACCTCGAACTTGTCGAGCGCCGCGACCGCGAACCAGAGGGTGAACAGCGGGATGCCGACCACGCCGGTGGCCGCGGCCCCGAACGCCAGCAGGTGCCCGACGGTCGGCTCGCCGGTGCTCCGGAACGAGTCGCGCACGACCGCGGCCAGCAGTTGTTGCACGTACAGCGCGCCGAGGAACCCGGCGACGAACGTGGCCGTGTACCCGAACGTGATCGTCGTCACGTGGGTCGCGAGCCAGAAGTTCGTGTCGAGTACCGCTTCCATCATTTCGAGCGTGTCGTTGCTGGCGATGTTGTGGGCGACGATGGTGGTCGCCAGCCCCAACAGCGCGCCGACCGCGTTGCCCACGCCCATCGGGAAGATCCACTCGAGCGCGAGGCACAGGGCCACGCACCCGCACCCGATGAACACGGCCGAGGAGTACAGGTTCGTCACGAACACCAGCGGGCGCTCCATCAGGTACATGCGCGTGAGCATGGCGAGGAAGTGGACCGCGAGCGCGAGCACCAGCACCCACAGGGCCGAGCGGCGCAGGGCGTTGCCCCAGTGCGGGCGCTGGGCCGCGTGCTGCGCGAACCCGACCACCGCGAGCAGGAACGCCAGCACGTACAGCTTGATGCACTGGTAGAACGGGGCGAAGCGGTTGTAGCTGATCTCGACGCGGTTGCGGCCGATGGCGTTGAACGGCGTGTTCAGCACCATCTTCACGAACCCGTCGGTCGGGCTGCGGTCGGTGATGTGCGGGGCCGCGAGGTCGCGGTACTCCTGCACGGCCGCGGCGAACGCCGCCGGCTGCTTGTCGCGGTGCGCGGTGACGATCTTCTCCCACACCACCGCGGCCGGGTGAACGGCCAGTTCCTGCTTGAACCGGGCCAGCGCGCCGTCGGCCAGAACTTGCCGCTGCTCCTTCGGCAGGAACTGCACCGTCAGCGCGGACATCTCGTTGAGCTGTTCCAGAACGAAGGACAGCAGTTCGGTGCGTTCGGCCCCGCGCTCGGTCAAGGTGGCTTCGAGCTTGGCCCGCGTCTCGCGCGGGTCCGACATCAGTTGCTTCACGCCGTTGACCAGCGCGTCCACGCGCTGCTCGGGGTCGAGTTTCTTCTTGTCGGGGTCCACGCCGGTCGTCTCGAAGATGAGCAGGCGCTCCTCTTCGGGCGTGAGGTTGTACAGCTTCTTGCTCTCGCGCAGCAGCCGCTGGGCCTCCTGAATGGTCGCGACCGTCGCGTTCGTTTGCGCCTCAAGGCGCAGGACGTGGAGCGAGGTCCAGTCCTTGCCGTTGTGCGGGGGGAGCAGCAGCGGCCCGCCGAACGAGGCCAGTTCGCGGAAGCCCTGCAACCGGCCGCGCAGTTCGCGGAACTTGGTCTCCGCGGTGTCGAGTTTCTCGCCCCTCTTGACCTTCTCTTGGCCCGCGCGCACCCGCTGTTCGATCAGCATGACGCTGGGGGCGATTTCTTCGAGCGAGTACCGGAAGCCCTCGCGGTTCTCCAGTTTCAGCTCGCGCAGAACGGTCTCGTTGTCGATGCGGATGAACTTGTGCTTGAGGATGGAGCCGCGCAGTTGCCCGCCGGCGGCGACGGAGTCCAAGTACCACAGGATGGCCGGTTGCTTGTCGCCCTTCTCGTCGACGAACTCCTCGCGCCCGCTGATGATGCGCAGGTTCACGCGGGCCACGGTGTCGAGCGGCTTGGCGCGCCCGCCCTCGACCACCTGCAACCGCCCGAAGGCGTCGAGGTCCACCGGCTCCTTCGGCGGGGCCATGCGCGACGACACCCCCAACAGGAACAGCACGCACAGGCCGACCATGATCGCCGGGAACCAGCGCACCAGCCACGACTGCGCCGCGGCCGGGTCGAGCGTCGGTTCGGCCGCCGCCGCGGGCGCGGCACGGGACGGGATCACCCGGCGCAGGAACTGGATCAGGTAGATCAGGAAGTGAACCGTCAGGCCCAGCCCGACCACGATGCACGAGATGTACGGCAGCAGCCAGCCGGGGTTCTTCACCACCTGCAGCACGCTGTTGGTGCCCATCTGGTGCTGGTAGAACGTCTCGCCGTTGTAGCGGAGGGGCTCGTTCATGGAGATGCGCTGTTCGCGCACCGGGTTCGGGTTCCCCGCCTCGAAGACGCGCACGTTGCTGGAGAAGTTCTTGGCCTTCCCGGTGCCGAGGTAGGTGTCGTGGTTCTTGTCGTCCAGAACGAACGTGTACGGCTTCTGGTAGCGCCGGTACCGCAGCACCACCTCGTAGGTCTTGCCGTCCAGTTCGAACGGTTCGGGGCCGGCAATCGGCATCCGGTACAGCATCAGCGAGCCGAGGCGCGTGCCGAGGTTCTCGCCGGTGCCCTTGCGGGCGAACTTCAGGTACACCGCGGGGAAGTTCTCCTTGTTCTCGTCGAGGCCGTTCACCTCGCGGCGCTTCTTGGCGACCCAGTCGGTGCCGTGGCCCGTGGTCGCGACGGTGTCCGCGCCCGGGCGCGGCCGTTCGAGGTCGGCGTTGATCATGAACTCGCCGACCACTTCCACGTCAACCGGCAGGTGCTCGCTGGTGATGCGCCCGCCCTTGCGGAGCAGGTTCTCCGGGATCGTGGCGACCACGTCCTTGTCGGGGTGCGAGCGGTCGATGAACACGTACTCGACGAACCGCGAGTCCTCGGTGAAGCTGACCCGCTTGCCCTTGTCGAGCGTGATGCGCTGCTCGACGGCGTACTCGCGGGTGATGAACTCGCCGGCGAACAGGAGCATCAGCCCGCCGTGAATGAGGAACACGCCGGATCGCTTCCACGTCAGGCGGAACCGGATCGCGTGCGCCGCCAGCAGGTTCACGACCATGAGCCAGCCGATGAGCTTCCCGGCCGGGAACGGGAACGACACGGTCCACGGGCTGCCGCTGTCCGGGAACTGTTCCTTCCAGAACACCGTGAGGAACCCGCGGATCAGCTCCGTGGGGACCATCACGACCCACGAGTAGAAGTACTTGTCGACGACGGTCCAGATGCCGACCTCGCGCTGGGCCATCGTGCCGAAGAACACGAGGAGGATGCCGAGCGAGAAGAGGACGACGGTGAGTTGGAGCGAGGCGAGCGCCTTGAGCGCGTGGCGGGCGTAGTGGGCCGGGCCGCGGGCCGGGGTCGCGCGCGGGGTCGGTTCGCCGAACTCGCCGGGTGCGTGGGGTGCGGTGCTCATCGCTGGTCCTCGGAGAGTTCGTCTTCTGTAGCCGGCCTCTGTGAGGCCGGAAGTTGACCGCTCGTGTAGCCCCGGCCTCACAGAGGTCGGCTACAGCGCGCGTTGCCTACTGTGACTTCCCGCCCATCATCGGGCCGCCCTTGCCGCGCGGGTCTTTCGGCCCGCGCAGGTCCACGCGCAGAGCCTTCACGCCGTTGGCGGCGAACTCGGTGGTCGCCTTGCCGACGCCCCCCTCAGGCGCGCCGACCTGTTTCGCCCAGCGCGCCAAGTTGCCCTTCGCGCCACCGCCCACGTAGCTGACGGTGCATTCCAACCCGTCAACGGTCAGCACCTCGTCGAACCGCACCTGAATGCCGCCGTTGTTCACGACCTTCGGTCCGGAGCGCGCCCAGCCCTTCGGTAGCTCCATCGTCGGCACCTTGCCCGGCTCGGCTTGCAGTTTCACCGACTTCGCCATCTCATCGAACCCGGCTTCGCTGGTCGCGATCATGTCAGCCGGCCCGACGAACTTGAAGTACCAGTACCAACCCTCTTCGCCGGCCGGGTACATCGCGCCGAGGATGCGATATGCGCCGCCCGCGGGGTCACGCTTGGGGTTGGGGGATTCGTCCGGTTCCTTGGGCACGTCGGTCTTGGTCACGCCGTCTTCGGTCCCGCACCCGGCGGGCACCAGCGCGAACGCCGCGACCAGCGCGAGCGGGAGAACGGACCACAGCCGGCGGCGTGCGAGCGTCATGCGTGCATCTCAGGGGAGCACGGGCGAACGGACGGCCCCGCGTCAGGGCCGGGTGGGGCGGGCAAGGTGCGGAGCCGATACCTGCATTCTCGACAGCGCGGGGAGATACGTCAAGGCGGAGGTGCGAAGCCGACAAAGGCAACCTACCCCCCCCGGCCCCCTTCCCTGAAGTGAAGGGGGCCGGGGGGGGTTAGGTTTCTTCGCGGGGGCTGGGGCGTTCCCCGATTCCAATCCTTCGCTCCCCCGGATTCGTCTACAACATGTACGGTGCGCTCGCGCGCCGCGTTCAGCTATTTCTCTGGCCCTCCGGGGTTCCGCCATGAAACGGTCGCACCGCCTCTCCGCCGCCGGTCTCGCGCTCGTGCTCGTCGGAACCGGCGTCGCCCTCGTCCTCACCGCGAACGCGGCCCAGCCGCCGCGCGACGAGCAGTGGAAGAAGGTCGAGGCCGCCGTCAACAAGGGGCTGCCCAAGACCGCCATCGACCACCTGAACCCGATCATCGACGGGGCGATCAAGGACAAGGCCTACCCGGAGGCGATCAAGGCCAGTGCTGTGCACAACTGAGTATCACGTCGCCACCTTGGCCTTTCGTGCTTGGCGGCGACGTTGAACCGACGTGTGTGCCCCTTTCTGTTTCGCGGCGTGGCGGCTGGCTCGGGGCGACTTGTTGCG
>VGZJ01000319.1 GCA_016872595.1 Planctomycetota bacterium | reverse complement strand
CGCCCCGTCGTCACACGGTGATGATGAAGAACGTCGCCGGACTCCACAACCGGATGTACGGGTAACGACCACACAGGATCGTCTGGCCGAAGTGCGACTGAACCAACACCTATTGCGCAACGAGTCTAATAGGCACACTCCGTGTGCCGTGGGTTTCAGAACGGCACACGGAGTGTGCCTACTACTTTTGGCGAGGCACCATGTTCGAAGGCATTACGCGCTCGCTGGGCGAGGCGCTCAAAAAGCTCCGGGGCCGCGGGCGGCTCACCGCCGACAACGTCAAGGACGGGCTGCGCGAGGTGCGCCGCGCGTTCCTCGAAGCGGACGTGAATTTCAACGTCGCCAACGACTTCATCGCCCGCGTCGAAGCCAAGTCGCTCGGCCAAGACGTGCTCGCGAAGGTCGATCCCTCCGAGCAGATCGTCAAGAACGTCTACGAAGAACTCTGCGCCCTCATGGGGCCGGTCGATCACAAGATTCCCCAGCGCGCCGACCGCCCCGTCATCCTGATGCTCTGCGGCCTGCAAGGTTCGGGCAAAACCACCACCGCGGCAAAGCTCGCGCTCACACTCAAGAGCCAGAACCGCAAGCCGATGTTGGCGGCGGCCGACTTGCAGCGCCCCGGTGCCGTCGAGCAACTGCGCACCCTCGGCGAACAGATCGGCGTGCCGGTCTACAGCGAGGCGACCAGCCCCGTCGACGTGTGCCGCAACGCGGTGGCCGAGGCGAAGAAGACGCTGTGCGACGTGGTGATCCTCGACACCGCCGGCCGGTTGCAGATCGACGACGCGCTGATGGACGAACTGAAGCGCATCGACAAGCTGGTGAAGCCCGACGAGTGCTATCTCGTCGTGGACGCGATGATCGGCCAAGAGGCCGCGAACGTCGCCAAGGCCTTCAACGACGCGCTCGAACTGAACGCCTGCATTCTGACGAAACTCGACGGCGACGCCCGCGGCGGCGCGGCGCTCTCGATCAAGGGCGTCACCGGCGTGCCCATCAAGTTCGTCGGTATGGGCGAGAAGGTCGACAAGCTCGAAGACTTCGTGCCGGAGCGCATGGCCGGGCGCATCCTCGGCCAAGGCGACATGATGGGCGTGGTCGAAAAGATCGCGAACATCCAGAAGCAAATGTCGCAGGAAGAACTGGCCCGCCAGCAAGAGGCCATTCAGAAGGGCAACTTCACGCTCGACGACTTCCGCAAGCAGTTCGAGCAGATCGCCAAGATGGGTATGAAGGACATGATCTCGCGCATGCCCGGCATGAGCGAGATGATCCCCGAGGGCGAAGACCCTGAGGTGGCTCTGAAGCGCGTGCAGGGCATGATCGACTCGATGACGAAGAAGGAGCGGAACGACCCGGACTCCATCGACACGCCGCGCCGCCGTCGGATCGCGAAGGGCGCGGGCGTCGAGCCACACGAGGTCAACCAGTTCCTCAAGCAGTTCGACCAAGTGCGCGCGCTGATGAAGCAGATGTCGCAGATGTCGCTGTGGCAGCGCCTCAAGATGGTGACCGGCCTCGGCAAGATGGGCGCGTTCATGCCCGGCGGCATGGACGGCATCGTGAAGAAGGGCGACACCGGGCACCGCAAGAGCGCCAAAGAGCGCGCCGAAGACCGCAAGAAGAAGAAGCGGCGGTAAGGCGCGTGGGGGCGCAAGCCCCCTCTTCTCATGGAGATGGCACACGAACAAGGGGCTTACACCCCCCGTGCGCCAAAATTCGTAGTCGCTTCCCCCGCCGGTCCCTATCATTCCAGTTCTCTACGAAAAGTGGCTTCGAGGGGCTTCGCTGTGGCAGTTCGTATCCGAATGAAGCAGATGGGCCGGACCCACCGGCACTACTACCGCATTGTCGCCATCGACGCGCGCCAGCCGCGCGACGGCAAGGTGATCGAGGAACTCGGCACCTACGACCCGCACGTCAAGGAAAAGAGCCAGCGCGTCACCCTGCGCCCGGCGCGCATCAAGTACTGGCAGAGCGTCGGCGCTCTCGCCTCCGAGCACTGCGCCGCGATCTTCAAGAAGCACATGAAGAAGTGGGAAGAGATCGAGGCCACCAACGCGGCGAAGGCCGCCGAGGAAGCCGCGAAGAAGGCCGCCGAAGGCGGCGCGCCGAAGGCCTAATCGCCCGATAGCCGTGCGCCGCCGGCGCGCGAGTGAGCCATGCGATTCGACGTGCTGACGCTGTTCCCCGGCATCTTCGAGAGTTACGTTCGGCAGAGCCTCCTCGAAGACGCGATCCAAGCCGGGCGCGTGCAGGTTCACACGTGGAACATCCGCGACTGGACCGAGGACAAGCACAACCGCGTGGACGACCGGCCCTTCGGGGGCGGACCCGGTATGGTGCTGATGGCGCAGCCGGTGGTCGATTGCGTGGCCGCGGTGCGGGCGAAGGCCGAACCGCCGGGCAAGTTGGTGATGCTCACGCCCGCCGGGGCGCGGCTGACGCAGCGAACGGTCGAGGCGCTGGCGACCGAGCCGCGACTCCTGCTCCTGTGCGGCCGGTACGAGGGGTTCGACGACCGCATCCGCCAACTGCTGAACCCGACCGAGATTTCCGTCGGCGACTTCGTGTGCAACGGCGGCGAAGTCCCGGCGATGGTGGTGATCGATAGCGTCATCCGCCTGATCCCCGGTGTGCTGGGCGATCAGGCGAGCGCCGCCGACGAATCGCACAGCGAGGACGGTCGGCTCGAGTACCCGCAGTACACGCGCCCGCGCGCGTTCCGCGGCCTCGACGTGCCCGACGTGCTCCTCAGCGGGAACCACGCCGCGGTCGCCAAGTGGCGGCGCGAGCAGAGCGAACAGCGCAGTAGGACAAGCGCGAGCGCAACAGGGGGCTTACGCCCCCCGCTCGCCGACACCCGAGACGAGTCGAGTGCATCAGGGGGCTGACGCCCTCCGCTCGCCGCAGCCAAGTGAAAGGACAAGGTGGGACATGATCTCCGCCTTCATGAAGATCGTCGAAGAGGGCAGCAAGAAGGCCGACGTGCCGGACTTCCGCGTCGGGGACCGCATCGAGGTTCACCAGAAACTGCTCGACGGCGCGAAGGAGCGCGTGCAGGTGTTCGAGGGCGACGTGATCGCCCGCAGCAGCGGCGGGGCCCGCGAGACCGTCACCGTGCGCCGGTTGGTGCAGGGCGAGGGCGTCGAGCGCATCTTCCCGATCCACTCGCCGCGCATCGCCAAGATCGTGGTGAAGAAGGCCGGGGCCGTGCGCCGGGCCAAGCTGTACTACCTGCGCGACCGCGTCGGCAAGGCGACCAAGATTCGTGACGACGTGAAGCGCCAGACCCAGATCGACGCCAACCTGAAGACGGCCGCCGAGAGCGCGGCGAAGGCCGCGCAGGAGGCCGCCGCCGCCGCCACCGCCGCCGGCGGCGAGAGCAAGTCGGCCGCCAAGAAGCGCGCCCGCAAGGAAGCCGAGGCCGCCAAGAAGAAGTAACCCGTGGGCACGCGCCACCCCACGCCCGACCCCGAGAAGCCGCCCCCACCCGGAGGCGGCTTCTCGCGCTGGCGGTGGTGGAAGCGCTGGTTCGGCCGGCGCAGCGAGCGCGCCGCGGCCCGGTTCCTCCGCGGCCTCGGCTACCGGCTCCTCGCGGCCAACGTCTCCGACGCGCAGGGCGAACTCGACCTGCTCGCCGTCGACGGCCAAACCCTCGTCGTCGTCGAGGTGCGCTCGACCTCCAGCCCGCGCCCGGACGCCGTCCGCGAGACCGCGGCCTCCGTGGACGCCCGCAAGCAGAAGAAGATCACCGAGGCGACCGCGCGGTTCCTCGCCAAGCGCCGGCTGTTGGGCAAGATCGCGGTGCGGTACGACGTGCTCGTGATCGCGTGGCCCGACGGCGCGCGCGAACCGACCGTCCGGCACATCCCTCATGCCTTCGAGTCCACCGGCCGCTACCAGTTCTTTACGTGATCTCACACCGGCGGGCTGACGCCGCGCCGCTCGCGAGGATTCGCCATGCCGTTCCCCCCGGTCGATGAACAACTCGCGGTGATCCTGCGCGGGGCGGCGCAGGTCGAGACGCGCGAGGAGCTGCGCAAGAAGCTCGAACGCAGCCGCGAGACCGGCAAGCCGCTGCGCGTCAAGTATGGCATCGACCCGACCGGGTTCGACGTTCACCTCGGCCACACGGTCCCGCTGCGCAAGCTGCGCCAGTTCCAAGAACTCGGCCACACCGCGGTGCTCATCATCGGCACCGCGACCGCGGCCGTGGGCGACCCCAGCGGGCGCGACGCCAGCCGGCAGGGGCTGACCACGGAGCAGATCGACAAGAACGCGCGGACGTACCTGACGCAGATCGCGAAGGTGATCGACGTGACGAAGGCCGAAGTGCGGCCGAACGGCGCGTGGTTCAACGCCTTCACGTTCGCGCAAATGCTGAAGCTGCTCGGCAGCACGACGGTGCAGCGGATGATCGAGCGTGACGACTTCAGCAAGCGCATCAAGGCCGGCACCGCGATCTACCTGCACGAGTGCCTGTACCCGCTCATGCAGGGCTGGGACTCGGTCGAGATTCACGCCGACGTGGAACTCGGCGGCACGGAGCAGCTCTACAACCTGATGGTCGGCCGCGACCTCCAGCGCGCCGCCGGTCAGGAGCCGCAAGTCTGCTTCACGATGCCGATCCTCCGCGGGCTGGACGGCGAGAAGAAGATGGGCAAGAGCCTCGGCAACTACATCGGCCTGAATGAACCCGCGAAGGAGATGTTCGGCAAGACGATGAGCATACCCGATATCCTGTTGACCGAGTGGTACATGCTGCTCACGGACCGCACCCACGACGAGGTGAACGAGTTGCTAAAGACGCCGTTGGAGGCCAAGAAGCAACTCGCGATGGATATCGTGCGCTTCTACCACGGTGAAGAGGCCGAACGAGCGACGCGCGCCGACTGGGACACGAAGTCGAAAGGTGGCGACCCCGTCAACATCGACGACGTGACCATTTCGGCTGCGAAAGTGAAAGACGGGGCGATGCTCGCGGTGGACCTGATCGCGGAAACGAAGCTAGCGGCGAGCAAGGGCGAGGCGCGGCGGAAGATCGAGGAAGGGGCGTTCAACTATGGCCCCGACCGCACCAAGCCCGCCGACGTGAAAGCCACCGTGCCCGTCACCGACGGTCTGATCGTGCGCCTCGGGAGGAAGATTCTGCGCGTCCGGATGGGGTAAGTCAAATCGCAGAGCGTGGCGAGCCGCGGGGTTTATCCGCGGGGTCGTTCGCGCGGTGAAGCACCGCGGGGATAAACCCCGCGGCTCGCCAGTCACTTCCCTTCTTTCCGCATCAGGTTCATTGCAGCCAAGCTCATGGTGCGGACGCCGGTGCGGATGCTCGGTTCGGGCACGGGGGCGTAGGCGTCCGTGTGCATCCCCGGCAGCGGGGCCGCGCCGGGCTTCTGCGCCGCGTCGTACTTCTCCTTCGTGATCGTGCCGATGAAGTACATGAAGATCGGCACCTTGCCTTCCGAGAAGCGGCCGAAGTCCTCCGCGCCCATCATCGGGCGGCGCAGGCGCACCGCGTCCGCGCCCAAGATGTCACGGAAGACCGCGCCCGTCTTTTGGGCAAGCGGCACGTCGTTGTAGGTCGCGGGCGTGAACTCATCGAGGCTCACCCTCACCACAGGGGGCGGGGCGTTCGCGCCCACGGCCGCGGCCTTCGCGATGCGGTCGATGGCCTTCAGCACGCGGTCGCGGGTCGCGGTCGTAGTCGTGCGCACCGTCAGTTGCAACTTCACTTCGTTGGGAATGATGTTGTGCTTCGTACCGCCGTGGATCGAGCCGACCGTAACGACGACCGGGTCGAACGGGTCGGTCTCGCGGCTGACGATGGTTTGCAGGTCGATGATGATGCGCGCCGCCAGCACGACGGGGTCGATGGTCATGTGCGGGGCCGCGCCGTGCCCGCCCTTGCCCTTCACCAGAATGTCGAGCGTGTCTGAGTTGGCGAGCGCCAGCCCCTCGCTGTAGCCGAGCGTGCCGGCCGGGTAGTGCGGGTCGGAGTGCAGGGCGAGCGCGAAATCGGGCTTGGGGAACTTGGTGTACAGGCCGGCGTCGAGCATCAGCTTCGCCCCGGCGACGATCTCCTCTGCCGGCTGCGCGATCATCATCACGGTTCCGCTCCACGTGTCCTTCATCGCCGCCAGCACGCGCGCGGTGCCTACCCAACTCGCCATGTGGATGTCGTGTCCACAGGCGTGCATCACGCCGACTTCGAGGCCGTCGCGGTTCTTCACCTTCACCTTGCTCGCGTAGGGCACGCCGGTTTGCTCGACGATGGGCAGGGCGTCCATGTCGGTGCGAATCAGCACGACGGGGCCGGGACCGTTCTTCAAGATCGCGACGACGCCGTTACCGCCGACCTTCTCCGTGACCTCGAACCCGGCCTTGCGCGCCTCCTCCGCGAGCCGCTTCGCGGTGTTCACTTCCATCAGCGACAGTTCGGGGTTCTGGTGGATGTGCTGGTAAAGCGCGACGAGGTCTTTGATCTCGGCGTCGAGCTTCTTGTCTACGTCCGCGAGGCGGTTCTTCACCCAGCCGGCGGGCGGGGCCGGTTGCGCCTTGGGTTCCGGTTGCGCGGCGCAGGGCAGGGCGGCGGGGCGCGGTTCGACGCCGGAGACGCCGAGAACGCAGGTGAGGACGACGAAACTGGCGAGTCGGCGGGGTAGCATGGTCGGGCCTTTCGCGGGGCGAATGGGCAACATTCGGACGGCTTTCGCGGCAAGCGGGCCACTTGGCGGGCGTACAGTGAAGTAGGCCCACAAATTACACACGAACCGCAACGGAGACACTCCCGTGCCTTCCAAAACCCTGACGGTACAGCAGCGGAAGTCCATTAGATGTTCTTCACGATAAGGTCGGCGCCCGTGCGGCCCCGCCGCGTGGCTGATCGGCGGGTGGGTTCAGGCGTCGATCATCCGGTTCACCAGT
>VGZJ01000318.1 GCA_016872595.1 Planctomycetota bacterium | reverse complement strand
CCGGATCGGCGTGGTGAGCGCTGTGCCTGCCATCGGTCCCGCCTCCTTCCTCCTTGGCTCCAACACCAAGTAGGGGAGGCGTTTCCGTTTCAACTGTCAAGTAACTTCCACACTGGGTGAACTCCAGGCGCGCGCCGATTTCGCGCGCCGCCCCCGCGCCGCGAGCATTTCACTTGCGGCAAAGCGGCGGCCGATACATTATTGGGTGTTCCCGCCTTCTCACCCGTTAGGGTGCCGCTCATGCTGCGCGTTCTCGGAAACCCCAAGCGGTTGTGCGACGGCGTCACCCGACGCGACCTCCTCACCGCCGGTTCCGCGTTAGGGCTGACGCTGCCCGCGTTCCTCCGCGCGCAGGCGGAATCGAAGGGCGACGCGCGCCCGAAGGACAAGGACAAGCACTTCGGCCGGGCGAAGTCGTGCATCCTGCTGTTCCTGTACGGATCTCCGAGTCAGCTCGAACTGGCCGACCAGAAGCCGAACGCGCCGGTCGAGGTCCGCGGCGAGCTTAATTCGATCCGCAGTTCGCTGCCCGGCTGCGACGTGTGCGAGTTGCTGCCGCACACCAGCAAGGTGATGCACAACGTTACCGTGGTACGGTCGGTCACGCACAAGTACCCGCTGCACGGCGTCGCCTACGCGACCACCGCGATTCCCGAGATCGACGCCCCGATCGAACTGGCCCCGCACGACAGCAAGCACTGGCCGTTCATCGGTTCGGTCGTCTCGCACCTCGAGCACCGCGCGGGCGCGGCCGGCGCGAAGAAGGCCGTGCCGGACAACATCGCCCTGCCGTTCCCGTTCAGCAGCCAGCGCACCGGCGAGGTGCAGCGCGCCGGCCCGTACCCGGCGTTCCTCGGCAACCAGTTCGCGCCGCACTTCACCAGCTACCACGGGAAGGCAACGAAGAAGATCACCAAGACGCTCACCGACCGCACCATCGAGTTCGACGAGCCGTACGCCGGGTCGTCAAAGGACACCTACTTCGCGCTCGGCGGCGAACCGGCCGCGGACCTCACGCTCGACCGGATGAACACCCGCAAGACGCTCCTCGACCAGATGGAAGACGCGCGCCGCAGTCGCGACAAGCTGGATAGCAACGACCCGTTCCGCGAGATGGCCTACGCGCTGGTCGGCTCGAACGCGGTGCGCAACGCGCTCGACATCCGCCGCGAGAGCGCCAAGACGCGCGAGTTGTACGGCCACTTCCTCTTCGGCCAAAGTTGCCTCGCGGCGCGGCGGCTGGTGGAAGCCGGCAGCAAGTTCGTGACGTGCTTCTGGGACGAGTTCGGCTTGGCCGGCAGCGGGTGGGACACGCACTGGGAACACTACCCGCGGATGCGGAACGAACTGATGCCCGGCTTCGACCACGGCTTCTCCGGCCTCATCAGCGACCTCGACCAGCGCGGGATGCTGGACGAAACGCTCGTGATGGTGCTGAGCGAGCACGGCCGCACGCCGAAGCTGAACAACGCGAAGGGCGCGGGCCGCGACCACTGGTCCCAAGCGTACAGCGTGCTGCTGGCCGGCGGCGGCATCGCCCGCGGCAAGACAGTGGGCAAGACCGACAGCATCGGCGGCACCGTGACCGACCGCCCGGTCTCGCCGAAGGACCTGCTCGCGACCGCGTATCACCTGCTCGGCTACGACCTCGAAACGACGCTGGCCGACAAAACCAACCGCCCCGTGCCGCTGGTCCCCGGCGGCCAAGTGCTGAGGGACGTGTTGGCGTGAGGCGAAGCGATGCCCGATGGACACCTGCGCCCACCGCGGCCGGAGTTGGTCGCGCTGCTGGACGCGATCAAGGACCACACGGACGACGACACGCCGCGACTCGTTCTGGCCGACTGGCTCGACGAGCAGGACGACCCGTTCGACGCGGCGCGCGCGAAGCTGATCCGCAAGGACATCGCCCGCGCGCAGGGCACCGCGCCGCCTGCCGCGAACATGGAACTGCGCGTGCGGGCCGACCTGCTCCGGCGGTGCATCGCCCCGCTCGGCGACTTCGCTACCGGCGGCGACTTCGCGCGCGGCCTGCCGCACATCACGGTTCACGGGGCGCGCGTACTCAAGCCGGACGTGCCGGCACTGCTGGCGAGTGAGCCGTTCGCGTTCGTGCAGTTCGTCCACTTCGTCGAGGCCGGTGCGCCGCGGATGGAGGCGATGGCCGCGCTGCCGGAGTTCCGCTTCGTGCCGGGCGTGTCGCTCCACCCGTTCAGCCCTTTCGGGGCCGACCCCGCGGCGCGGTTCTTCTCGTCGCCCAACCTGACCGGCTTGCGGCAGATCGAGTTCCGCAGCGTGCAGCCGGGCGCGGTCGGGATGGAGGCGCTGGCGAAGAACCCGGCGCTCTCCCGGTTGAGGAAGCTCTCCCTTCATCACAACAAGCTCGTCGATAGGGCGGTGGGGGCGCTGGCCGGGGCGAAGCACCTGACCGCCCTCACACACCTGAACCTCAGCGACAACAACATCGGCGACAAGGGCGCGGAGGCGCTTGCCGGCTCGCCCGTGCTCGCGAACCTGCGCGAACTCGACCTGCACGAGAATCCGCGGCTCACCGACCGCGGCAAACAAGTTCTCCGCGACAAGTTCGGCGACCGTGTGAAGTTCGGCGGATAGCGCGAGCATTCCGGCTTCTCGCCTCTTGCCCTCGCGCGGGTTCGCGGTCACACTATCTCCGCACCGCAATCACTCTCCGCGTGAGGAACACCCGCGATGAACCGCTTTGCCTTGCTCTCACTCGCACTGCTGGCCGCGCCCGTTGCGCGCGCGGCCGAGTTGCCCAAGCCCATGGTTGATGGGTTGGTGATGCCCGAATCGGTCGCCGTCGGGCCGGGTGGCAAACTGTACGTCTCCATCATCGGCGGCGAAAAGGACGGCGACGGGTCCATCGCCGTCATCGAGAAGGGCAAGGCCACCACGTTCGTCGGCGGCCTCGACGACCCCAAGGGCATCGCGTTCTACCAGAACTGGCTCTACGTCGCCGACAAGACGAAGGTGCTGCGCATCAACGTCGCCGCGAAAGAACCGAAGGCCGAACTGGTCGCGGACGCGGCCAAGTTCCCGGTCAAGCCGCTGTTCCTCAACGACGTGGCGGTCGATCCCGAAAGCGGCACGGTGTTCGTGACCGACTCCGGCGACCTGAAGGGCGCGGGCGGCAAGGTGTACCGCTTCACCTACCCGCCGGTGCCGAAGGGCAAGGCCCCGAACCCGAAGGCCGAGCCGAAGATCGACGTGCTCGTTGACGAGACGAAGCTCAAGGGGCTGAACATCCCCAACGGCGTCACTATGGACGGCGCGTCGCACGTCCTGCTGGCCGACTTCGGCAGCGGCATCCTGTATCGCGTGAAGCTCGCGGACGGCAGCAGCGAGAAACTGGCCGACGGCATGGAGGGCGCGGACGGGCTGACGTGGGACCACTACGGGCAACTGTTCATTTCGAGCTGGAAGTCCGGCAAGGTGTGGGGCATCCCCAAGCCCGGTATGAAGCCGATCCTCGTGGCCGAAGGGTTCAAGAGCGCCGCCGACACCTGCCTCTCCCCGGACGGCAAGTTCATCCTCGTGCCCGACATGAAGGGCAGCACACTGACCGCGATCCCGGCCGTGATTCCCGGCTACGAGGTCGATCACAGCGCGCTCGCGCTGAAGACCGAAGTCGCGTTCCCCGACCTGAAGTGGACCGGGTGGAGCGGCGAGACCAGCACCGGCAAGCCGTACCCGCTGCGGCCCATCGTGCTCACCCACGCCGGCGACGGCAGCAACCGCGTGTTCGTCGCCATTCAGCAGGGTACGGTTCACGTGTTCGCCAACGACCCGAAGGCCACCGAGACGAAGCTGTTCCTCGATATCACCGACCGCGTGAAGTACAACGACAACACCAACGAGGAAGGGCTGCTCGGCCTCGCCTTCCACCCGAAGTTCAAGGAGAAGGGCGAGGTGTTCGTCTTCTACACGCCCAAGAAGGAGAACAAGGTCAACGTGGTGTCGCGGTTCCGGCTCAGCAAGGACGACCCGACCAAGCTCGACCCGGCCTCGGAAGAGCAGATCATCCGGTACGAGAACAAGCTGTTCTGGAACCACGACGGCGGCACCATCGCGTTCGGGCCGGACGGGTTCCTGTACATCGTTCACGGCGACGGCGGCATGGGCGGCGACCCCGAAGAGAACGGTCAAAACTTGAACCGGCTCTACGGCAAGATCATCCGCATCGACATCGACAAGAAGGACGCGGGCAAGAACTACGCCGTGCCCAAGGACAACCCGTTCGTCGGCCAGAAGGACGTAAAGCCGGAAATCTGGGCCTACGGCATCCGCAACATCTGGCGCATGAGCTTCGACCGCGGCACCGGCAAGCTGTGGGCCGGCGAGGTGGGCCAGAACCTGTACGAAGAGATCAACATCATCGAGAAGGGCGGGAACTACGGCTGGAACCTGCGCGAGTCGTACCACCCGTTCGGGCCGAAGGGCGTGGGCGCGAACAAGGACATGAAGGACCCGATTTGGGAGTACCACCACGACATCGGCAAGTCGATCACCGGGGGCGGGGTGTACCGCGGCAAGGCGTTCCCCGAGCTGACCGGGCACTACCTGTACGGCGACTACGTCACGTCGAAGATTTGGGCGCTGAAGTACGACGAGAAGGCCGGGCGCGTGACCGCGAACCGCTCGATCCAAGACCCCGCCCGGCCGCTCCTGTCGTTCGGCGAGGACGAGGCCGGCGAGTGGTACTTCCTCACAGTCGCGGCCAACGGGAAGGGCATCTACAAGTTCGCGAAGTAGCAACGCGTCGCGAGCGAACGGCCGGGTTCATCCCGGCCGTCTTCGTCTTGGTCGCTCTTTTCGCACAATCCGCGGAATTGGCCTTTTTATTCCGCGGCCGTTGCGTATAGTTCAATAGCGGTCGGCGTGTGCCGGCCGGTTTAGGAGCTACGATCCGCGTTGCCGCTATCTCGCTTCGACACTTCTTGCCGACTTTGAGCTTCGACTCACAGCCCCCAAGACAGTCAAGCCGGTATCGACTCTGCCAGTAGCCCGTGCGTGAACCGCTCGCGGTGTCACGCTGTCTCACCATTGGGCCACCGGCCCGGGGAAGTTCTGTTCATGTCGAAGAAGTTGTACGTCGGTAACATCTCGTTCCAGACCACCAGCGACGACCTCGTCGCGGCGTTCTCCCAGTACGGCACCGTGCTGGGCGCGCAGATCGTGGCGGACCGCGAAACGGGCCGCAGCCGCGGGTTCGCGTTCGTCGAGATGCACGAGGGGGCGGACGCCGCCATCGCCGCGCTGCACGGCGCACAGCTCGGCGGGCGCACGCTGACGGTGAACGAGGCCAAGCCCCGCGAAGAGCGCCCCCGCTCCGGCGGTGGTGGCGGCGGCTACGGTGGCAACCGCGGCGGTGGCGGTGGCGGCTACGGCGGTGGTGGCGGTCGCCGCTACTAAGCCCGAAAGAAGAAACGGCGAAATCCGCGGCCCCGGGCTACGAATACACTCCGGGGCCGGCGTATAGGTAATACTCGGGTACAAGGCCGCGGGGCCGGTACGCACTGGCTACTGACTCCCTCGCGTCGTGCGAAACCGTGTTGGCCACGGGTCGCGGCGCGGGCGCACCGAACCGCACGGGACCACGGGGAGCGATTCCCCGTCGCCCGCCGGCGTCGGACGCCCTCCGCGAGCGGACGTCAGTAGTCAGCGTGTGCCGGCCCCGCGGTGCGTTCCGCACTTCCCTTTCCCGCGCCCGCGGGGTACGCTCTTCTCGTCCCCTTCTCGCGGAACACTCGCCATGCTCAAGCGCCTCTCGCTCCTCGCGGTCGTCGGTGTCGCGTTCGCGCTGGTCGTCTACGCCGGGGCCGAAAAGCCCGCGGCCGACGAGCCGAAGCAACTGCCCATTCCCGAAATGAAGTTCAACGACGTGAAGGAGATCGCGCCCGGCGTGTTCTTCCGGTACTCGTCCATCTCCGCCAACGACAAGACCATCCCGTTCGGCGGCAGCAACCACACGTGGATCGTGTTCAAGGACTACGTCGTCGTGATCGACGCGAACTTCCCCAAGGAGGCCGCGGACGTGATCGCCGACATCAAGAAGACCACCAAGAAGCCGATCAAGTACGTGCTCGACACGCACCACCACGGCGACCACGCCTACGGCAACGCGGTGTGGGCCAAGGAGGGCGCGAAGATCATCGCCCACAAGAACGCCGCCCGGCTGCTGAAGGTGAACGGCCCGAAGGCGTGGGAGGCCGAGGCCAAGAACCGCAAGGACGTGAAGGAGAGCGAACTGAAGCAGGTGGACATCACCTTCGACGACAAGTACGAGCTGAAGGACGACACCCAGCACGTGGTGTTCATGCACTTCGGCCACATGCACACGCCGGGGTGCGCGAGCGCCTACCTGCCCAAGCACAAGATCCTGTGTACCGGCGATGCGTGCGTGAACGGTGCGTTCAACTACATGGGCCACTCGAACAGCGCGAGCTGGATCAAGTGCCTCGACGAGATGAACAAGCTGGACATCGACATCGTGTGCCCCGGACACGGGAAGCTGGCCCGCAAGGAACTGTTCGCGCTGGAGAAGCGGTACTTCACCGAACTGCGCGCCGCGGTCAAGAAGGGCATCGACGACAAGAAGACGCCGGACGAGATCGTGAAGGGGCTGGATTTCAAGTGGTACAAGGACTGGACCGGCGTGGGCGTGGTCGAGACCGACATGAACAAGGACAGCGTGAAGCACGTGTACAACGAGCTGATGGGCAAGATCGACCACGACCGGCTGGGCGCGGTCCCCGCTCCGCTGTGGATGGGCAACGAGCCGACCGTTAACGTGTCGGCGCGGTAGCACGACGCGAGCGGCGCGGCGTCAGCCCGCCGGTAGCTACACGACTCAACCACGCGCTGCGTATCTGAGTTGTGTAGCTACCGGCGGGCTGACGCCGCACCGCTCGCCGGGCGCGTGTTCTACACTTCCCTCATGCGCATTCTCCCCACCCCC
>VGZJ01000317.1 GCA_016872595.1 Planctomycetota bacterium | reverse complement strand
GCGGCACGGGATGCGGGTCCGGGCCATCGCCGGACTGGTGAACCGGATGATCGACGCCTGAACCCACCCGCCGATCAGCCACGCGGCGGGGCCGCACGGGCGCCGACCTTATCGTGAAGAACATCTAATAAGTACGTTCTTTCGCGGCGAAGAGGGTTTCGGGGCACTCTGGTCTGCACTAGACTATTGTGATAGTTGTGGTCGACTGTCGTCTCGTGCATTTGGTAATCAGAGGACTCGGTGACGACGGCTGTCCACACCAGTTGACCTTCACCCGTACCCCGCGAGCGGTCACGTGAAGGCAACACCTCCTTGTCCGTGTCGCCCATTCCGCGCGCCCGAACTATGAAACTCGAGGAACTGAGCCGAATACTTCGCGACACCGACCCGGCCGCGGTCCTCGTGGACCGGGCGGTGATGGACCGCGTGATCCAGAACGTCACCGACACCAGTTGGGTGGTGTGGCGCGTGCCGCATAGCCACTGTTTCGTCGTGGACCGAACCACGCTCTACAAGCACGCCGAACCGGAAGAATTGAACCTGCCCACCGATTACAACTTGCCGGTCGCGGTGCTGCTGCTGGAGCGCCCGCCCGCCGAACTGCTCGGCGGCCCGCTCCGCGAGCTGTTGGGCCGATACTGGCGGCTGCTATTCCACGCGGCGGCGCACCGAGAATTGGACCGGCGGCTCGCGGGCCTGACCGCGGCCGGGCTGCGCGAGCGCGTCGAGGCCCTCGGACCGGCGGCGTTCGAGGAGGCGCGGAACGTCCTAATCCACGACGGACTGCTGACCGACCGGGCCGACGACAAGGCCGCCTACGCCGAGTTCGTGACGTACTTCCTCGAACTGAAGTTCTTCAACCCGCCGCTGATCCCGGTGTGTTTCCCCAGCCTGCCGCCGGACGCGGCGGTGGAGGCGGTGCTAGCGCGCGACATCGAGGGCGCGGCGCTGTTCCGCGCCACGCGCCTGCCGGACGCCCCCGACCCGGAGCCGCGTTCGGACGACCAGTCCGACGAGTCGCACGACTATTACAAGCGCTTGGAACGGGGCGCGAACCGGGCCGCGGCCGTGGGCGACACGGTCGGCGCGGCGATCCTGCACACGCGCGCCGCCCGCGTCGCGCCCGGCAACCTGACGCATCGCGCGCAGGCCCGCGCGCGCGAGGAGGTCGGCCACCTCGTGGACCGGCTGCGCGTAGCTATCAACCTGACCGACGCAGACGTCGACTCGTGGAAGCGCGTGCTGCCGGTATTACTCGACAAGGCCGACCAAGGGGCGCGCCCGGTCGAAGCCGCCCTGCTATACGACATTCAGCGCGCGTGCCTCGACCACGAGCAGAAGATTTACGCGCTCGACGTGGGCAAGTGGGTGTTTTCGTGGGGGAACAAGCCGCTCAAGCGCGAACTGGTGGGCCAGCGGTTCGTGCGAGTGCCGGCGCAACTACGGAGCGCGACCCGCCGGCTCGCCGCCGCCCGCCTCACCGACGCCGACCGCCAAATACTCGCCGGCCTGCTGCGTAGCGCGCTCGACCTCGCGGAACTCCAACTGCGCGCGAAGTTCGGCCCAATGCTCACGGTCGCCCTCCACGACGCCGGGCTTCAGCCGACCTCGCTGCCGGAACGCGCCGCGCTCGACAAGACCGTGGGCGAGTTGCTGGACCGCATTTCATCGTCGGGGTTCCTGTCGTTCGGCGACGTGCGCGACGCCATCGCCCGCGGGCAGATGAAGCTCCCGGACCTGACCGGCGCGGCCGAGCACATCCGTGGCGACCCGCTACTGCGCCTCGACGACCGGCTGTCCAACAACCTCGACGGCGTGTACCGTCGGGCCGAGTCGTACACGCGCGGGCTTGAGCGCGTCACCGCGCTCAACTTCGGCACCAAGGCCGGGCGCTGGCTGACGCGCAACGTCACGATCCCGTTCGGCACAGCGCTGCTCGTCGCCCAGTTCTTCTGGCTCCTCGCGTACGAGCGGCTGGGGAAACAGGCCAAAGCCGCCGGCACCGACGCGCCGTCGTTCTTCGGTGGGTGGAACGGCGAGTGGTGGTTCCACGGCGCGTGGCTGGCGCTCGGGGCGTTCTTGGTCGCCGTGGTGCAATCGGCGGCCGTGCGAGCGGCGCTCGCGGAAGTCGCGCACGCCGCGTGGCGCGTGGCGCGGTTCGTCCTGTGGGAACTGCCGGCGCGGATGTGGGCGTCGCCGTGGGTGCGCGCGCTGTTCGCCAGCGTGCCGGTGCAACTCGCACTCAACTACGCGGCGCGCCCGCTCGCGCTGTGCGCGCTGATGTGGTCGCTCCCGCTGGGGCTATGGGAGGCCGGCTGGCCGGGGCGCGTGGTCACGTTCGTTCTCACCGCGCTCGTCGTGAACACCAAACTCGGCTGGCGCGTCGAAGCGGCGCTGTTCGAGGCCGCGCGCAAGGTTCTCGAACTGATCCCGTCGATCCCGTCGATGCTCCGCTGGCTCAACGACATCTTCCGCGAACTCGTGGCCGCGCTCGAATGGACGCTGGCCCGTATCGAGGACTGGCTGCGCCTGCGCGGGCGCACCGGGCCGTTCGCGGTCGCCGTGCGTGCCGTCGCCGGCGTCATCTGGATGCCGTTCGCGTTCCTCATCCGGTTCTACACCGTCGTGCTCATCGAACCGATGATCAACCCGCTCAAACTTCCGCTCTCGATCCTGTTCGCGAAGTTCGTCTACCCGCTGCTGCTGCTGTTCCCCGGTGTGCTCACGCAGGACCAGAACTCGGTGCTGGGGTACTCCTCGCCGCTGGTGGGCCAACTGGCGGCGTACCTGACCGAACCGGGCGCGTGGCTGCTCGTCATGGGCACGCTCTGGCTGCTGCCGGACGCCTGCACGTTCCTGTTCTGGGAGATGCGCGAGAACTGGAAGCTGTATCAGGCGAACCGGCCCGACGCGCTGGCCCCGGTCGCGGTCGGCGACCACGGCGAGCGCGTCCGCGGGCTGCTGCACTGGGGGTTTCACTCGGGCACCGTGCCGCGCTTGTACGCCAAGCTCCGCGCCGCCGAGCGTGAGGCCGCGCGCACTGACGTGTGGCGCGACGCCCGCACCCACCGCGCCGCGCTGCGCGCGGTCGAAGAGGCCGTGTGCCGGTTCGTCACGCGCGACTTCGTGAAGGTGTTGAACGACCCCGAATCGGGCTGGACCGGGCCGAAGCTCGCGGCCGGGCGCGTCCAACTCGGCACCAACCGCATTCGGCTCGAACTGATTCCGATGGACGCGGGCGCGCCGCTACCCCCGGCTTGGCTCGAATGGGAGGTGCGCTCCGGGTGGCTCGTCGCGGCGTGGGCCGAAAGCGGGTTCCTTCCGACGCTGACCGACGAGCAGGCGCGCGTGTTTGCCAACGCGCTAACGTTCCTCTACCGCCGCGCCGGGGTCGATTTGGTTCATGAGCAACTCCGCGCCGCGCTCCCGCAAGGGGCACAGCACTACGAGTTGTCCGCCGACGGTTTGCTCGTGTGGTGCGGCCCGCGCGACTCGACCCCGCTGCTGTACGACATCCTCGACCCCGGCGCGCAGCTGCGGCCCCGCGTGCCCGGCGAGCGGCACCCGACCGCCGGCCCGTTACTGGACGCGGCGCGGCTGCTGTTCTCGCGCGTGCCGCTGACGTGGACGCAATGGGCCGACGTGTGGCGCGCCCCCAAGCCCGGCGAATCCGCCCCACGCCTCGGCTCGGCGAGCGGCGAATTGGTGCTGTTGCCGACGCGCCAACCACCGCCAATCGCGCAAGAGCCTGCGGCGTGAGCGCGGCGGTTGTGTCTTGTAGGTCGCGGTCGAGTGAGGCTTTGCGAGCGAAGCCCTACGGCCAGAAGCCTGAACGCGTCTGCCGTTGGCTGCTTTCTGTCTCCGACCGCTGTGAGGCCGGGGCGAACCGCGCGGCGAGGTTTGCGTATCGCGCAGTCGCTGGAGCGCGGGTGTAGCCCCGGTCTCACAGCGTCCGGATACAGAAGTGGCGCAAGCGGGATACGCACGACTCTCGGGCCGTAGGGCCTCGCTCGCAAAGCCTCGCTCGACCGCGACCTACGATTTACCCAACCGCTTCAGCGCTTCCTTCGCGTCCCAGAACCGCGGGTGTTCCTCGAAGGCGGTCACGGCGGTGTAGAACTTGATAGCGTTCGGGGCGTCGTTCAGCGCCTCGTAGCAGCGCGCGATCTGGTACAGGGTGTCCGCACCACTCTTGTGGTACTCCTTGTAGTCCGCGAACGCCTTCAGCGCTAGGTCCGGGCGGTTCAGTTCCTCAAGGTACAACTGGCCGAGCAGCCGCGTGGCCGTGTACCACGACTCCTCTTCGTCGCCCGAGCCCTTCTTGCTCTCGCGCACGTCTTCGAGCAGTGCGAGGCCGGCGTCGCGCTCGCCCTTGCGGAGCTGGCACCGGCCCTCGACGAGTCGCACGCGGTTGCTGGTCGGCTCGATCACCTTCGCGAGTTGCGTCAGGTGGGTGGCCCAGTCGAGCAGGTCGGCGTCGGCCTCCTTTGCGTTCAGCACGCTCATGGCCTTCTTCACGCAGTAGGCCACGTCGAACCACTTGCCGACGTTCTCGCGCACCGCGGTCAGGCGCTCGACGGGCACGGAGTAGTAGTAGCTGTCGCGCTTGCGGAGCAGGTCGGGGTCGGAACTGTTGTACGCAAGCGCGGCCTCGGTGTTGAGAACCGCGTTAAGAGGGTCGCGCAGCTTCCCATACAGCTCGGCGATCTTCCGATACGCCTCCAGAGCCGCGCCGCCACCGCCGGCGAGGTACTCGCGCTGGTACTCGATGGCCGACTCGAAGTAGGGCTTGGCCTCCAAATCTTTCGCGGCGCGAACTGTCGGTTCGTTGCGGGCGTCGGCCGCGTCCGCTTCCATCTTGATTGTGTCGCCCTCGGCCTCGACCAACCCCGACAGCTTACGCAGGGCGGCGAAGTACAATTCGCGCTGGTCTTTGGCGAGGTTCCGCGGGCCGACGGCCGCACCAACGCGGCGCACCTGTTCGGTGTACCCACGGGCCGTGACGTGATCGCCGGCCTTTTCGCTCACGTCGGCGAGCTTCTTGAAGATGCCCGGCCCGCGGTCTGGCAGGCCGCGCCCGGCGATGCGCAGGTAGCCGGTGCCGCGCTCCCGGCGGTCGGGGTCGTTGTCGTCCACGAGCTGGTAGCCGAGCTGTTCGACGTACTCGTAGTTGAACTCCTTCGGCTCGCCGTTGGTGGCCGCCGCGACGAACTCGCCCTCTTGGAGCTGGCTGTAGAGCATCGTGCGATACTCCTTCGCCTTGTCGTCGATGGGGTTCGCGGCCAGCCGGCGCTCGACGGCGGCGATGGCCTCCATCCGGCGGCCGGGCTTGTTCAGCTCGTCCCAACCAACGCGGTCCGTCAGCGGTTTGGGGCCGTCGAGCGCGAGGAACCACGAGTCGAACAGCACGGCGCGGCGCAGGCCGGTATGGTAGCCGGGCGTTTCGGGGTTCAGCAGGCGCGAAAGCGTTTCGGCCGCGGCGTCATAGCTCTTGCCGTGAATCAGCGACAGCACGCGCAGGTAGTCGATCCGCGCGAGGTACGCCGGCTTCTTCTCGGTCACGAGGTTCAGGAACCGCTCGGCCTCGGTCCGCGCCTCCGCGGTCGGCGGGCGCATGAGCAGCGCGTGCGCGCGATCGAGACAGAGACCGAAGTCGAGCGATTCCACGAGGTCCGGGTCTTTGTCGAGTTTCGAGAGCGTGAGGCCGTTGTGGAGCGTGACCAGACCCTCGTTGGCGAGTGCGCTGTTCGGGTTCAGTTCGAGCGCGCGGCGGAAGAACCGGATCGCCAGCGCGAGCCGGCCGAGGTTCAGGTAGCTGAACCCGCGGAGAACGTGCTTGAACACGCGCAGGCCGGGGAGGAACCGCGTCGCGTACACGAAGTAGAGAGCCATGGGGGCAATGAACGGCATTGCGCCGCCCATGCCGTCGCCGAACCCGAGGAACCAGAGCGACACGCCGAGGGTGCCGCAGAAGGTCATGATCTCAACTTCCGACTCTTCGGCCTCGCCGCAGAACGTGAGCAGGTAGAAGAACGGCAGGCCGAGGAGGAGGTAGATGCCGAGGTTGAAGCGTGCGTCTTTTGAGTCGAACAGCGCGACCTGCTTACTCGGGTCCGTGCGGTCGGGAACCTTGATCTCCATCACGTACTCGGACGCGATGTAGACCATCGCCGCAGCGACGCCGAGGCCGGTGAGGAACCGCCACTGGCCGTCTTCCATCTTCCGCATCTGGTACAGGCCGAGGCCAAGTACCACGCCGCCGAGAATGCAGTACGGGAGCCAGTCCTTTACCGGCGGGGTGTGCTTGATGTCGTCCCACGTCAGCCCGAACGTGGTCGCGACCGGCTCGGAATAGGCGTGCAACAACTCGCTACCGGAGAGCACGCCGAAACCGAGGCCCATCATAACGCCGGAATAGATGAAGAGCGGGTTTTCGAGAATCACGAGCAGCGGGAAGGCCTTCCAGTTGGCCCACGGCTTGAGGCCGCGCGACGCGAGCCGGCCTGTGCCGACGGCGAGGCCGACCGCAAGCCCGGCGCATGTCCAACCGAGAACCCAGAGGATGTCCTTGCAAGCGTCGGCCGCGCTCGCGGGTACTTGGAGGGCGAAGAAGACCCACAGCCCAAGGAACAGGCCCTTGAGCATGTATTCGTTGCGGTGCCAAGGGGTCATGGCTGAGCGCACCCGGAACTGGTGTGTGCTGGTGGTCCCGCCGGGTCGCCGGAAGGTCGGCGCGGGACCGGTGACGTTGCCCCCCGGCGCGTGCCCCGGAAGGTCGGGGGAGGGCCGGGACCGGAGGTAGGTGGACACTAATATCATACGGCGCGCGGCAGGTCTTTGGTCCCCTATTTCCCAGATGACCTTCGACTTTCGGCATGGCATGTGCGCCGGAACCCTGGGATTCCCAGCGTTTCTGCCTCTTTCCTGCCGAAATGACCGAGGAACCCAATGGGTGACCGCCGAAATGACCCCCTGCGTGTGGATTTCGACCGCGAGATCAAGTTGGAGTTCCACGGCTCGACC
>VGZJ01000316.1 GCA_016872595.1 Planctomycetota bacterium | reverse complement strand
AAGTGCCGGTATCGGTGGTCACAGATGTGCATCAGACGCCCGCAGAAGGGGCAATCCCGATCGAGAACGTCGAGTTCCAGGAGGGCGAAATCGGTATCCTTGGGCCAGTGGTAAGGCATCCTGCCGACCTCCACGTTTGAGCCGCCTCCAGCGAAAAGATGATCACGCAAGAGTTTACACACAGAATACGCTACCTTCTAGCCCTCTCGCGGATCGTTGAAAACTTTAGCACGCGATTCCGATTCCGGTAGGGTTCGCCCGGTCCTACAACAACCGGGGCCGAACAGAGGGGAGCCGCCATGCAGACGCGAATCGAAGGAAACGCCTACGTTTTGGGCGACAACATCGACACCGACCAGATTATCCCGGCGCACTACCTGACGTACAACCCGTCCATTCCCGCGGAATACAAGATGTTCGGCAAGTACGCGCTCAGCGGCGTGCCGGACGCCGCGGCCGGGCTGCCGAAGGGCCGCGTGCCGTTCCACCCGCCGGGCGCGGACGAGTTTGTTTCGCCCTACACGATAATTGTGGGAGGGAAGAACTTCGGCTGCGGGTCGAGCCGCGAGCACGCCCCCATCGCGCTGGCCGCGGCCGGCGTGGTCGCCGTGGTCGCCGAGTTCTACGCGCGCATCTTCTACCGCAACAGCGTGAACGGCGGCTACCTGATCCCGCTCGAAACGAAGGCGCGCCTGATCGACCGCGTGTGTACCGGCGACAAGCTGGTGATCGACGTGATCGCGGGCACGCTCACGAACGTCACCAGCGGCGAAACCTTCGCGCTGCTCCCTCTGGGCGAGGTCGCCCCGATCCTCGAAGCCGGCGGCATCTTCGCCTACGCCAAAAAGGTGGGCATGCTGGGGGCGTAGAAGGCAGACGAGTTTGATCCACACATTGCGCAGATGGACACAGATTGAAAGGCAACAGGCCGAAGGGGATGAACCACAAAGTCACAGAGGAAGATGAGGAAAACAAAGACCGAGAAGGTAGAGGATGCAGGGCTTTGAAAACAACTCTTCTCGCTTCCTCCTCATGTATTCGTCTTCCTCTGTGTTCTCTGTGACTCTGTGGTTGATCCTCTTCTGCCTTTCAATCTGTGTCCATCTGCGCAATCTGTGGATCAAACTCGTCTCACTTTCCGCCGGTGAACTCGTACTTGGCGAGGTCGAGCGGGGTCGCGCCGGGGATGTTGGGGCGCGTGAAGAGGCGGCGCGTTTGCTCGTCGGTCAGCGGCTTGTTCACCTCGCCCGTCTTCAGCTCCAGTTCCATCTCGAACTTCTGATCCTCCCACTTCAACACGATGCGCGTCGGGTGCTGGATCGCGAGCGGCAGGCCTGAGCGCGGGTCCGTGACCGCGAGCTGCACCGTGCGCGCCTCTTTGATCTCTGCGGAACAGATGACGCGGCCCTTCGTGTCGCGCACGAGGTGGCGCTTCACCTGCGGCTTGGTGCCGGTCGCGGGGTCGCCGTCGAACACGATTTCCTTGACCACCGACGCGCCGCCCGGCGTGACCGCGGGCCAGCTCAGTGTGAACGTGCGCGTCTTCTGGTCGGTGCTCGCGGTGTACTGGTTGTTGGGTGGAAGCGGCATCATGCCGAGGGCTTGCATCACCCAGTCCGGCTCGAACGGGATGCCGCCGGGAATCTTGGCCTTGCCGCTCTCAAAGTCGTTGTGCGAGGCGAACACGAACATCGGCTTCACAGTGGGCGCGTCGAAGTACACCCAGAACTGATCGGGGTTGGAGCCGAGATCGACCTTCGCGCCCATCGCCCCGCCCTGCCCTGTCATGCGGAAGTTGCGCGGCTGGTTCGCGGCGAGGTTCCCGTGCAGCGCCGGCAGCGGCACGCCGTTACTGCGCGTCGCCACGCGCACGTCGCCGTAGTTGAGCGTTTGGAGCCGGGCGGCGCGCTCGTTCAGGTACGTGACGAGTTGATCGGGCTGCACCTTTGGCAGCGGGTCGTTGGGCTTCGGCCCTTTGTTGTTCATCAGTTCGTCGAGCCACTTACACCCGCCCAGCGGCAGGAGCGCGACGGCAAGCAGCAGCAGGCGATAGCGGTTCATGGTCTGGTCCCGGCGAGCGGGGGGCGTCAGCCCCCTGATACCTACGCGCGTCGAACTTGCTATTCCCAACCCAATACGCGGAACACTTCGGTCTGCACGGCGGCGACCTGTTCGTCGCTGAGCCGCGGGTCGGTCACGTGGTGGACCGCGCCGGTGCGCGCGTCGCGCACGATGAGTACGTCGCGCCCGGCGTCGTCGCGGGCCGCGTCGTCGAACTTGAACCGCTTGCGGCGCATCAGCAGCAGCGCCGCGACGTAGCGGAAGTTCAGCCCGTCGGCGTCGGTCGTGCCGTGGAGCCGGTCGAAACAGTCGAGCAGCACGTCGTCGTTCACAACGGGCTTGCGCGGCTTCTGGTCGGCGCGGGGCACCTTACCGGCCCAGAACGCGACCGCGCCGGCCGGCGCACCGGGCCACGCCTCGGCCGCGTAGTCGGTGCGGACCAGCTTGCCCGCGTCCTCGCGCAGCACCGCGAAGAAGCGGTCGCCGGGGTTCAGCTCGCGCCCCGTCGCGGCGCACACCCGCGCCGGGGCCTGAATCTCATACTCGGTCATGGTCGGTCCAAGAGTAGGCAACTCGCTCCGCGACCGACTACTCCTCAACGCATCGTAGCGGGCGCGCGTCGGGCGAAACAATCACGGTCGAGGCCACGGAGCGCCCGTTCGGGTTCGGGGCGCGCGGGTTGTTCCGGTCGGGGCGATTGGGCAACTACGGGCCGCGCGTGATCGTCTCGCCGCGCCGCGCTGCGTCCACCTGCCGGCGCACCGCATGCACCGCCTCGCGGAACGGGCTGGTCGGGTCCGATTCGTCCAAGTAGGCGTCGAGCTTCTGTAATCGCACCTCGAACACCTTCGGCCCGAGTTTCGCAGCGGCCGGCAGCAGCGGGGCCACCTCCGCCGCGTTCGCGTAGGCCGTTTCGATGTCGCGCCGGTAGCGGTCGAACGTGCGGCCGATGACGCGGGTCGTGTCCTTCAGTTCGTACTTCACCTCGACCCACACCGCGAGTTCGGCGGAAGTTCCGTCGCGGTGCCGGATCACGCGATGCACCTTCCGCGCCGTGCCGTCGCGCGTCGAGACCCAAACCGCGTCGGCCCGGTGCCACGCCGACTGCCCGCCGACCGGCTTCGCCCAGTTCGCGTGCTGCTGGTTCGCCACCAGCACGGTGCAGCGCTCCGCGGTCACGAACTCGGTCCCTTGGGCCTGCCACGTCTCCGCGGGGCGGTTGGCGTCGGCCGAGGCCACCAGCCACGGCTTATCGGGAGCGGCCTTCGGCGGGCGCGGGGCGAACATGCCGAACTCGAACGGCGCGAAGGTGTCGAGCGGGAGCGCCGGGAGCGCGTGCGCCGGCGTCTTGGCGTCGAGCGCCAGCGGCGGCGGGCCGACCGGGGCGAGGCGCTGAACGGTGCCGTCGGCGAACACGCGCACGAGGTCGAGCCGGGCCGCGGGCGTGGCGGCCTTGTCCGGCGCGCCGCCGGTGATCGTGTTCACCGCGCCGGTCACGGCGTCGTCGGTGCGGCGCAGCAGCGTCAGCACCGCGACATCGACCCACTCTTGCTGTGCGTCGAGTACGAGGGCGCGCACTTCGAGCTTTTGCGCGCGGCGGAACCGGCTCCCGATGCGGTCGTTGGCCTCCGCGACGGTGCCGAGGTACGTCAGCTCGTCGCCCTTTTGCAAGCCGGCCGGCTCCGCGCCGGGGGCGAGGAGTGCCAGTCCGAGTGCGAGAAATCCGCCGCTCACGGGCACCTCACGACGGGGTTCGGGCCGCGGGCTTATAGCGGGGCCGGCGCACGATACAACGCCAACCCCCTTGCCCGGCGCAACCCGCGCAGATACCGTGTTCGTCGTCGGTCGGGTCCTCAAGAAGGGATGAGGGATGAGGGACGAGGGATGAACGAGCCACTCGGTTCTTCCTTCCTCCCTCCTCCCTCCTCCCTCCTCCCTTCATCACCGGGGCCGTTGCCGTGACGCTGTTGCTCGTGTTCCTGATGCTGTTCTTCGGCACGTTCGCCCTGTTCTTGGGCGGCGGGCTGGTGGGTCAGGGGTACTTGTACCAGCAACCGGCCCCGAAGATGCCGCTGCGGGCGCTGATCGCCGCGGTCCTCGTCGCCGGGTTCATCACCCTCTGGGTGCGCATCGACCGCGGCTCGCCCGGCCGGTACGACACGCTCCCCAACTTCACCGGGTTCACGACCGCGGAGTTCACCGAGTTCGAGGCCGTGCGCTGGTCCGCGAGTCAGGGGAAGCTGAAACTCGACGACGCCGGAAACCCGACCGAGACGGTGGCGAAGTACAAGCGCGCCGCGGGCGGGGCGTTTCTCGAAGACGGTACCGGCGCGCCGTTCGACAAGCGCGGGGTCACCCCCGCCGGCGGGCAGTACATGGTGGGCGCGATTCGGGTGAAGGGGCCGGACGACGCCGAGCCGGTGCGCTACAACGCCACGTTCAAGGACGGCCCCGGCGCGCAGTACAAGACGTACACGCCCGAACTGAAGTTCGTGGAGGAAAAGGGGAGCCGGTACGTCGAGGTCAACCAACTCGGCACCCTGTACGTGCCGAGCACCGCGACCGTGGCCGTGGCCCTGATGCTGAACGCCGGGTTGTTGCTGGTGTGGATCGTGGCGTGGTGGGCGGCGCTGCGGTTCTCGCTCGGTCACGCGCTGATGTTCAGCGCGGTGCTGGCCGCGATCACGATGCTGGCGCTGATGCCGGTGCTGTTCAAGCCGAACCGGGTTCCGAAGCCCGCAACGCCGGCACAACAGGCTGCGCCGTCAACCAGTTGCGCGCCGGCCCCCGGTCTTCACCCGTTCTTCGTTTGACAACGCGCCCGCCGCTCGTAATTCTGAACGGTGTATAGGACCCTTCGCGGCGGGTTCGCCCCCGCCGCGCGCCAAGCCGTCGGGCGCGGTTCGCCGCGCCCGGCCCCCGACGGGGAAACGTGATCGGCCGTTCGATCCTCGCGCGGTTCGTCACACGTTTTTATCCATAAGGGGGCCGTCATGCGCTCTGTGCGCCACACGCGGGCGTTCACGCTCATCGAGTTGCTCGTCGTCATCGCGATCATCGCGGTGCTGATCGGCCTGTTGCTGCCGGCCGTGCAGAAGGTGCGCGAGGCCGCGGCGCGCATGAAGTGCAGCAACAACCTGAAGCAGTTGGGGCTTGCCTGCCACGGCTACGAGAGCGCGCACGGCTCGCTGCCGCCGGCGATTGTCAGCGGCCCCGGTGCGGCCGACTGGCCCGGCCTCGCCGAGTTCCAGAGGAACCCGAACGTGCCCCCCGCGAGCGGCAACGACTTCGCCCGCCACGGGTTCCTGTCCATCATCTTGCCGTACATCGAGCAAGGGAACGTGCTGAACAGCGTGCCCGGCGGGTACAACTTCCGGCTGAACTGGAACGACGCCACCAACCAACCGGCCGCGGCCACGCGCATCCCCACTTACGAGTGTCCCTCAGTGCCGGGCGACCACCTCGTCAGCCCGATCCCGTCGGGTTGGTCGCGGTCGCCGGCCGTGGGCGACTACTGGCCGGTGACGCGCGGGAACAACAACTCCGTCGTGTGGACCGCGATGGGCATGAGTTACCCCGGCGACGACGGGGTTCGCGGCGTGCTGACGCACAACCGGCGCACGGCGTTCGCCGCGGTCGGCGACGGGCTGAGCAACACCATCATGTTGGGCGAATCCGGCGCGCGGCACGAGGGCTGGAGCGGGGGGCGGCAGTACGCGACCGCCGCGACGCTGGGCTTCCTCGGCGGGGCGTGGGCCGCGGAGAGCAACAACATCGTGTGCGCCGGCACACAGGGGCCGGTGTCGCCGGGCGTGCGCCCCGCGGGCAAGGTGAGTACGGCCGCCCACACGAGCGCCGCGGTCAGCATCAACGGCTGGAATCAGGGCGAGTTGTACTCGTTCCACCCGAACCTGTGCAACGTGGTCATGGGCGACGGCTCGGTGCGCCCGCTGCGCGACAGCATCAGCTTCGCGGCCCTCCAGCGCCTCGCGGCCCGCGGCGACGGCCTCCCGACCAACCTCGACTAGCCCGCGGCACGCCTACGGCAGCAGGTGCGGGTACGTCATGAGCGGGCCGCGCTCCTTCGCGAGCGCGGCCCAAATCTCCTTGTCGCTCTTCCCCGCCACGATCAGTTTGGCGATCTGCTTGCGTGTGGCGTTCGGCGCGCCGCACCCGTACGGGTTGCAGCTCGCGAGCGTGTAGAAGTGGCCCGTGCAGGTGTCCTTCTTCACCGGACACGCGCAGTAGGTACTCGCGAGAAACCACTCGACGCGCTCGTCGGGTGTGCGCGTGCGGCCGATGTCGGGCGGGTACGGCGCGCGCTCCACGTCGCCCGGTGCGGTCATCTTCACCCGCACCCGCGCGCCCGGCTTCAACTCGGACGCCGCGAGTTCGCCCACCACGAGCCGCAGGTGCGTGCGCTCGCGCCACGGGGCGACGTGCCTCACGACCGCCTTGATCGGCGGGTTCCCGCCGATGCGCACCGGGTCGCCCTTCTCGAGGCCGCGCGCCCAGCGCATCCCCTCGTGATCGATCAATATCTCCACCTCGCCGCTGAACAGGTGCGACACGCCGACGGTGCCGGGCAGCCCTTCGGCTTCCCACCGCTTGCGCATCCGCGCGACCTGCTCGGCGTAGGGCTTGTCCGGCGCGGCCGGGTCGAACGTCGCGCGGGCGTGAATGACCTCTTCGCTGCGCTCGTCCGCCAGCATCACGACGGACGTGGGGTTCCGTTTGCGATCCAGTTTGAGCCACACCCACACGCGCTGACCGGCCTCGAACTGCTCCGGCCGGCCCCAGAACCCGGCGACCTTCACCTCCGCGTCCGGTTCCAGCGGCCACGCCTTCGCGACCTTTTCTCCTTCGAGCAAGAGCGTGACCGTGCGGGCCTTCGCGTCGTACCTATGGTGGACCCCGAAAACTGGACCACCGGATAGGTTGCTATCGGGTGGTCCCATTGGAGGGTCCGAGAGATGGGCAAGCCGAACCGCACGCACACGTCCGCATTCAAGGCGCAAGTCGCGTT
>VGZJ01000315.1 GCA_016872595.1 Planctomycetota bacterium | reverse complement strand
CCACTGCGCGAGGCGCTCATGAACCACCCGTGGCGGCTCAAGAAAGCCGTCACCTACCTGTTCGATTGGATCGCCACCATGCTCCGCAAGCTCCTGCACCCGCACCCCAAACTCACAACCAACACTGGGTGAACTCTAGATCACCCGGACTTTTTTCCGCGGGGGCGAAGAGCGAAAGCGGTTTGGCGGGCGGGCATTCCGCTGTGCCACCCCCCCGCTGCTACCGCGAGAAGATCACCGCGCCCGCGCCGAGCACCATTTCCAGCTCTTCCAGTTTCAGCGCCGCGGGGTTCACGCGGAACTCCTCGCTCAGCTTCATCTGCACCTGCTTGCCGTAGGGGTCGCGCACGCTCAGGTACACCGGGCACCCGCCCTTGTAGCGCTTCAGGATCAGGCTGACCGCGTCCAGCTTCCGCAGCGCCTCGTCGTCCTCGGTGTACGGCACCTTCAGCACCATGCTCTTGGTGAACTCGGTGCGGGCCTCGTCGATGGTGATGACCTTCTTGACGCCGAAGTCCGGTTCCGCCCGGCCCTCGCCCCAGTTCAGCACGCCCTCGAACACCGCGACCAGATCGGACGTGATCACGTCCTTCCACCGCGAGTACTCGTCGGACCACATGATGCACCGCACGCTGCCGGTGAAGTCCTCGATGCGGAACATGGCGTACTTGCGGCCGATGTTGCGGCCCTTGTTCGCGGTGCGCACGTCGAGGTTCGTAATCATGCCGGCGATGCGGGCCTCGGTGTTGTTCTTGCCGTTCTTGGCGAGCGGCCCGGCGTCGTGCGTGCGGTAGCGGCGCAGTTGCTCGTCGTGCTGCGCCAGCGGGTGGCTGGTGATGTAGAAGTCGAGCGCCTCTTTCTCGAACTTGAGGCGCTCGGTTTCGGGCCACTCCGGGATGTCCGGGAGGCCGAGGTTGGTCGCGCCGCCGGCGTCGCCGTCGCCCTCCATGTCGTCGAACAGCCCGCCCTGCCCGCGGCGCTTCTCCGCGGCGCGCTCGTCGGCCGAGGCGTAAGCCTTCGTGACCGCGGCGAACTGCGCCGCGCGCCGGCCGAGTACGTCGAACGCGCCGGCCTGAATCATCTTCTCGACCGCGGCCTTCGGCACGACGCGCCGGTCGATGCGCTCGCAGAAGTCGAACAGGTCGGTGAACGTGCCGCCCGCGTCGCGCGCGCGGACGATGTCTTGCGCGGCCCCGCGGCCTAGTCCCTTGATGGCCGTGAGGCCGAAGATGATGCGGTTGTTCTGTACGTCGAAATCGGCCCGCCCGCGGTTCACGTCCGGGGCCAGCACGTCGACACCGAGCTTGCGGGCGTCGGATATGTGGTCGATGAACACGTCCCGCTTGTTACCGTCGTCGATCTCCGACGACAACAGCGCCGCCATGTACTCGGCCGTATAGTGCGCCTTCAGGTACGCGGTCTGGTACCCGATCTGCGCGTACGCCGCCGTGTGACTCTTGTTGAAGCCGTAGCCCCCGAACTTCACGATGAGGTCGAAAATCTCGTTGGCCTTGTCCGCGGTCATGCCCTGTGCTTCGCACCCATTGACAAAATCCACCTTGCGCTCGTCGATGATCTCCTGCTTCTTCTTGCTGATCGCCTTGATGCAGGCGTAGGCTTTCGCCAGTTCGATGCCGCCCATGCGGTTGAGGATCCGCATGATCTGCTCTTGGTACACCATTACGCCGTGGGTCTCGCACAACACCTCTTCCACGACCGGGTGTGGGTAGAACGGCCGCTTGCGGCCGTTCTTGCACTCGACGTATTCGTCCACCATGCCGCCTTCCAGCGGGCCGGGGCGGTACAAGGCCAGCACCGCGATCAGGTCGCGGATGTTGTCCGGCTTCATCCGCTTCAGCAGTTCCCGGATGCCCTCGCTTTCGAGCTGGAACACGCCCTTCGCGTCGCCGCGCTGCAACAGTTCGTAGGTTTCTTTGTCGTCGAGCGGGAACGTCATCGGGTCCACGGTCTCGCCGCGCGTCTTCTTGATGAGCTTCACGCAGTTGTCGAGGACCGTGAGGTTGCGCAGGCCGAGGAAGTCCATCTTCAGCAGCCCGACCTTCTCGATGATGCCCATTTCCCATTGGGTCGTCATCGTGGTCGAGGCGTTCGGGCTGTCCTCGCCGCCCTTCTTGGGCGGGCGCTGCACCGGCACGTAGTTGGTGATGGGGCCGTTGGCGATCACCACGCCGGCCGCGTGCGTGCCCACGTTCCGGTTCGTGCCTTCGAGCTTCAGCGCCAGATCGACCAGTTCGTGAATCTGCGGGTCTTGGTCGTACTCGCGGCGGAAGTCCGGCGATTCGTCCAGCGCCTCTTGCAGGCTCTTGGCGATCGCGCCCTTCATGGGCACGAGCTTGCACATGAAGTTGACACGCTCCAGCGGGACGTCGAGTACGCGGCCCACATCCTTGAGCGCGGCCTTTGCCGCCAGCGTGCCGAACGTGCCGATCTGCGCGACCGACGCCTCGCCGTACTTGCGCTTCACGTAGTCGATGACCAGCTCGCGCCGGTCTTGGCAGAAGTCGATGTCGATGTCGGGCGCTTCGCTGCGGTTCGGGTCGAGGAACCGCTCGAACAGGAGGTCGTACTCGAGCGGGCAGACGTGGCTCATGTAGAGGACGTAGGCGACGATCGCGCCGCACCCGCTGCCGCGGGCGGTGCAGGGGATGCCCTGTTCGCGAGCGAACCGCACGAAGTCCCACACCACGAGGAAGTACGTCTCGAACCCCATCTTGGTGATGACGCCGAGCTCGTGGTCGAGGCGCTTCGTCACGGCTTCCGACGGGTTGCCGCCGTAGCGCTCCTTCACCCCTTGTAGGCACAACTCGCGCAGGTACTCGGCGGGGGTCTTGCGGTCGGGCGTGTCAAACACCGGGAAGTAGCGCTTCTTGAAGTCGATGTCGATGTCCACGCCGTCGGCGATTTCCTGACTCCGCGCCACCGCGTCAGCGTATTTCGGGAACAGCTTGTACATGTCCTCCGGGCTGCGGACGAAGTACGGGTTCGCCATCCGCTCTTCGGGGTACTTCTTCCGCTTGGGGTCGTGCATCTGGCGCGTGTTGATGCAGAACAGCACGTCGTGCGCGCGCGCGTCTTCGGCGCACAGGTAGTGCGCGTCCGCGGTCGCCACCAGCGGCACGCCGAGCTTCTGCGAGATGTCCGCCGCGACCGGGGTGCATTCGTCTTGCAGGCCGATGCCGTTGTTCTGGATCTCGATGTAGTAGTTCTCGCCGAAAACCTTGCGGAACCACTTCGCGGTCCTCGCGGCTTCCTCGGGCTTGTTCTTGGTGATGTACTGGTTGAACTCGCCGGCCAAGCAGCCGCTGAGGACGACGATGCCCTCCTTGTGCGCTTCGAGTAGCTCGCGGTCGATGCGCGGGTGCCGGTAGAACCCTTCGAGGTACGCGGCGCTCGACATCTTGATGAGGTTCTTGAACCCGGTGGCGTTCTTCGCCAGCACAGTGAGGTGCGTGGCGTGGCCCAGTTCGCCCTTGCTGTCGCGCTCGAACCGCGAGCCGGGCGCGAGGTACGCCTCGTACCCGATGATCGGCTTGATCCCGCCCTTCTTGCACTCGGTGTAGAACTCGATCGCGCCGTACAGGTTGCCGTGGTCGGTGATCGCGCACGCGCTCATGCCGAGCGTCTTGCACTGGGCGACGAGCGGCTCGATGCGGTTGAACCCGTCGAGCATGCTGTAGTGGGTGTGCAGGTGCAGGTGGCAAAAGCAGCGGGCCATGCGCGGCATCCCGGTGGCGGTGGACGAATGACTAGAGCAGAGCACGTTGATTATAGCCGGGCGGCGCGCCGGGCGGAAGCCGAACCGCGCGCCCCGGTTCGCGAGTACCGGGCGACGGCGCGGAAAAATCGGCCTACTGAGCTTGTGGGCTTGTGTTCGAGAGTATAGTGTGAACTTTATGGCAGTTTTTCCGCCCGCGACGGGCGCGATTCTGAACGACGGGGGCGTTGTGCAACTTTCTCAACAGGTGCCATTTCGGGGCGCGGCGCTGTGGGCGGTCCCCATTCTCGTCTGCGTCGGTTGTGCTACCACGTTCGCGTTAGCAACCTCCTCCGCGCGCGCCGCGGTCGAAGGGCCACATTCTAATAAGCGCGAGTTGTACCAGAGTGATTCGTTTTGCAACTCGCGCGGGGCGAGCACGGCCGTTGTGCAACCGATTTCAAATTGCGCCGCATCGGGCGCGGGCCTTTCTCGGTCGCGGTCGAGCGGCGCTTCGCCGCGAGGCCCGACGGCCAGCGCGCAGAACGGATCTCGCTTGCGATGCTTGCCTTCGGCAGAAGCGCGTCGCACTCGGGCAGTCGGGACTCGCTCGCAAAGCCTCGCTCGACCGCGACCGACACCGAGGCCCGGCGGCGCTCGCCCGTTGTGCAACCGCGAGCAGTTTCGCCACTCTGCGCACCCGCCGTGACCGCGGCGCGGCGAAACCCCTATTGCATCTTCGGCCGTGTGCCGCTATTCCCCGCGCGAAATAGCCTCAGTCGCGCAGTGCTGTTCGGGGGAGTAGCCATGGCGCAGGGACGCATGGGGGTTGGTGTCGCGCTTCTGTTCGCGCTCGCGGGTCCGGCCGCGGCTCAGCCGCAGTTTCCGGCGCTCGCGCCGTATCAGCCACCGGCGCAGCCGTTCGTTCCGCCCGGCGCACAGCCGTTCGTGCCGCCGGGCGCGGGCGGCGCGCGCGGTATCGAGCTGACGGCGTTCGCGGACGCCGCCCCGCCGATGAAGGAGCTTGAGCCCGGTAAGCTGGGCGACATTCACCCGCCGCCGGACAAGCACGGCGGCGGCCACGGGCACGGCCACGGCGCGCACGAGATCGACGGCTTCATGGAGCCGTTCGTGCCGCACCACGGCGGCTGGTACGCCGGCGCGGAGTTCCTGCTCGTGCGCCCGCGGCAGACCGACTTCGATTACCTCGTGCGGAGCAGCACGCCGGGCCTCGCGATCAACGGACCCATCGACTCGCTTCGCTACGACCTCGGCACCGGCGTGCGCGTCGAGGGCGGGTATCGGTTCGCGAGCGGGAAGTGGGAGACGGTGTTCGCCTACACCTACGTGAACGGCAACGGCGACGCGACCGCGACCGCCGGGGCGGGCACGGTGCTGTTCCCGACGCTGACGCGCCCCGGCCTCACCGACCGCGCGCTCAGTGCCACCACGACCGCGGACCTCGACTACAACACGTTCGACATGATGATCGCGCGCCGCGCGGCCGTGGACGAGCACTTCGCGATCCGCTGGCTCGGCGGGTTCCGGTTCACCGACATCAAGCAGACGTTCAACACGCTCTACGACGGGGCCGACGCGCGCCGGGCGTCGGTCACGACGCGCTCGCGGTTCGCCGCGTTCGGGCCGATGGTCGGGGCCGAGGCCGTGCTGGTCGGGTGGAACGGATTCCACTTCTACGGGCGCGCGTCCGGCGGTCTGATCACCGGGCGCAGCACGAACAGCCTGCTGGAGACCAACGACACCGGCGGCACGACGTACATCAACACGCGGTACGACGTGAGCAAGGTGGTGCCGACCGGGACCATCGGGATCGGCGGCGGGTGGCAGTACAAGAGCCTCGCGATCCGGGCCGGGTACGAGGTGACGCACTGGCAGGGCATCTTCGAGCGCCCGCGGTTCGTGGACGACGTGTCGCCGGGCAAGGTGGTCACGCGCCCCGCGAACCTGACGCTGGAAGGGCTGTTCATCCAAGTCGGGCTGAGCTACTGAGCCGAGGACGCGCCGCGCGAGCGCGCGGCGCGCCGGTTCGGAGCGACCGAGGAACATGGCCTTGAGCTGGCCGCGGTTGAAGCCGGCGAGTTTGGGGACCTCGTCGCGGAGGACGCGGGTGTGCGTGTGTGGTCCCGATCCGCTGGCCCTGCGCCACCACCCACATAATAGGCGCGTGGCCGACGAACACCTCCTCGACCACCTTCACGTCCACCGGCCAGTGCTCGTCGTGCTCAGACGAGTGGCGGGGGTCGGTTCACCAACTTGACCGCGGTGTGGATCACCTTACACGTCGCACGCGGCCACGGCCTGCTTCAGGCCGGCCAGCGGGTCGCGTGTGGGAATGAACTCCTGCCCGACGTAGCCCTTGTACCCCACGTCCACCAGCTTCTTGATGACCGCCGGGTAGTTGATTTCCTGCTTGTCGTCCAGTTCGCCGCGGCCCGGCGCGCCCGCCGTGTGAACGTGGCCGATCAGTTCCTTCGTCTGCTCGATGCGGCGGATCAGGTCGCCGTGCATGAGTTGCACGTGGTAGATGTCGAACAGCAACTTCACCCGCGGGCTGCCGACCTTCTTGATGACGCCGGCGACGAAGTCGAGGTCGTCGCCCTGATAGCCGGGGTGCCCCTTCATGGGGTCGGTGTCGTCGCGCGTGTTGAGGTGTTCGAGGCACACGGTCACACCCTTCTTCTCCGCGTGCAGCGCGAGCTTCTTCAACCCCTTCACGCAGTTGGCGAAGGCGTCGTCGGTGGTGATGACCGCGGACTTCGGGTCGTCGGGGTCGGTGAACCTGTAGCCGACGAAGGCGATGACGTTGGGGAACTTGGCGTCGGCGCACTGGTCGATGGTCTTGCCGGTGGTCTCGATGATCTGGTCGTGGAACTTGGCGTTGTTGAAGCCGCGCATGAACGGCGCGCCCGGCATCCCGTTGGAGGCGATGGCACACGTGAGGCCGTGCTTCTTAAGCGCGTCCCAGTGTTCGGGCGCGATCAGCTCAACGGACTTGCAGCCCAAGTCCTTAGCGACGGTGCAGACCTTGTTCGCGTCCCACTTCTCGCCGCGAGCGTTGAAGCACCAGAACGCGACGGACTGGTTGACGTTCCCTTTGAGCATCGGTTTCTTCTTCGGTTCGTCGGCAATCACGGGCGCGGCAAGCCCGGCGGCAACGGCCCCGGCGAGCACCTGTCGGCGGGTGGTCATGGCGGCTCCGGTGAGGAGAGGGGAGGGCGTTCGCGAGTATACCGCACGGCCGCGGACCCGCGCGCCGAAAAGCGCCGCGCGGGCGCGGAGTTGGTCTTGTCGGCCGGGCGCGCGACCCTTATATCTGAGGGGGTAATCCCCGATAGCTCAATGGTAGAGCGAGCGGCTGTTAACCGCTAGGTTCTTGGTTCGAGTCCAAGTCGGGGAGCTTTGGGTTTTTGCCTGTAAAC
>VGZJ01000314.1 GCA_016872595.1 Planctomycetota bacterium | reverse complement strand
GGCGTCGGCGGCGTCGGCGGCGGCGGCGGCGGCGTCGGCGTCGGCGGCGGCGGCGGCGGCGGCGTCGGCGGCGGCGTGTTCCGCTACGCTAACGGCTTTCTCGAGCGCGTGCAAGTGTCTTGCAGGCGCGTCCGGCCAGTGCGTCTTAAACAGTGGCAGCGCGCGGCGGGCGCAGCGAGCGGCGAACGCCACCCGCGCCCAGCGCGGCAATTTCTCGATGTCGGCTTCCGTTGGCAGTTTCGCGTCTGCCATTGTCAGACCACCTTTCAGGCCGCGAGTTCGTACACGGGCGCATCGGACTCCGCCGCGAACACCTTGAGTGTCGTTCCGGCCGTATTAAACGCCGCAAAGAGGTAGTTCGCGACGCGCTTGCACGTGCCCAGAGCGTCCGTCGGATCGTTCGGTGCGAGAACGATTTCGATTCGCCCTTCGCGCACGCCGGAGCGCGTGCCGTTCACCCACACACCCGCACGGCCGCAGAGCGCTTCGATCTCGTTGATCTTTAGGATGATCGAGTTCAGGGCGACAAAGGTCTGCTCCCCGCTGTTGCCGCCCACCAACGGCAGCGTAAGAACCGCAAACGCTGACGACGTGGGGTCGCTGCTCAGCGTGACCGGGGGCAGCGCCGGGCCTTTCACGCGGATCAACTCGCTTACGGGTGCGGTGTGGGTCCGTTCGCTGCTCAGCGTGACCGGGGGCAGCGCCGGGCCTTTCACGCGGATCAACTCGCTGGTGTGTTGGGTCGCCATTGGAAACCTCGCGCGCGAATCAGACCTCACCCGACGGGAGCAAGACAACACGGGCCGGCGGGAACGGTCGGTCGTCACTCGACCACGGCTCGTGCAGCGAGCGCGCCTCGCACATCAGGTGAATGAAGTATACACCGGGCGCGGGGAACACAACATCCAGTTTGAACTCCCGCTCGATTGGCACCACGGAACTCTCGACCTGTGGGAACGTCACCCATTCCAACTTGGCGTTGGGGTTGATCGTCTCGCCGTGTTCGTTCCTTAACCCCGGCCAGAAGTGATACGATCCTGTTGCGTTCTCCAACTGAACGTAAAGGCTGAGCTCTCGCGGGCGGTAGTCGCGTGATTGCCCCAGAGGAAATCGGAGAGTGTGGACCGGCCGCTCGAGCGCGAACGGAAGCCCGTCGATGTCGGGTTGAATGCGACCGCAGAGTGCCGCGAAGCGGAGCCGTGGTCCGGGGGGCTGCATCGATGGAACCCGTGAGTGTCGGTCTGAACCCGGGCGCAGCCCCCTTTAGGCCGCGAGTTCGTACACGGGCGCTTCGGACTCCGCCGCGAACACCTTCACCGTCGCGCCGGGCGAGGCGTTGAACAGGATGTGGGCGATGCGCTTGCAGGTGGCGAGCGCGTCTGCGGTGTCGTTGGGCACGAGCACGATGACGACTTCGCCGCCCTGCACGCCGGAGCGCGCGCCGTCCACCCACACGCCGGCGCGGTTCCAGAGCGCTTCCATCTCGTTCACGATCCGAATGATCGCCGCCAGTTTCTCGAACGTCCGTTCGCCGTCGGCCCCGCCGACGAGTGGGAGCGTGAGGCGCACCGACGCCGCCGGCGCGAACGTGAGCGTGACGCGCTTCAGCGGCCGACTCACGCGGATCAGCGGGCCGCGCGTCACCGGCCCGTCGAGCGGTTCGACGGGTTCCATGTTCATCTCGACCCGCACGAGGGGCTTCCGCACGTGGATCAAACGCGGTTGGGGTTTCGGTTCACTCATACGACACCTCCCTCGGCCCCGGTTGCGGGGAGCGCGGCGACCACCACCGGCGGAAATGGGCGCGGGGCGGCGTCACGCGGTTCGTGCAGATTCAACTCGCCCACGTACACCATCAGTTCGTACACATCGGGGTCCGGAAACACCAGATGGTTCAATTTCAGCGCGAGCTCGAGTGGAACGGCGTCGCCGGGCGTTGCGAGGATCAAACGGTACGTCGGCGACACGGTGACTTCGCGCGATCCGTCAACCCGCCGCATGCGCACGCGCAAGTCGAAGCTCCCGAACCCGCCCTGCAATTGGAGGTAGAGCACCAAACCCGGTACCTGATAATTCCGTTCGAGTAGCCCGGGGAACTGGAGCGTGTGGACCGGAAACCTGATGATCGCGGGGCGACCGTCCGCGGATTCGTCGACGTCCTCGCACACCACGGCCAAGCGCACGAGTGGCGGTTCGAGGCGGCCCGGTACGTCGTCGCTCATCGCCCTCCTCCCACACTCCGCGCATTGTACCGCAGTGGAGACGCGCGCCGCAAGTTCCGGTCCCTACAACTCCCCTCATGCACACCAACATCTTCGCGCTGCTGGCGGTCGGGGCGGGCGCGTGTATCGCGCTGCAGGCGTCGGCCAACGGCAACTTCCGCAAGTCGCTCGGCGACAACCCGCTCTGGGCCGCCGCGTTCTCCATCTGCGGCACGGTCCTCACCGCGACCGTCGCCATGCTGGTCCTGCGCCCGCCGGTGCCCAGCGCCGACGCGATCCGCGCCGCCCCGTGGTGGAACTGGATCGGCGGGCCGCTCGGCGCGCTCATCGTGCTCGCGGGCGCGGCCCTCACGCGCGAACTCGGCGCGGCGCTCTTCATCGCGCTCGTCGTCGGCGGCCAACTCCTCTGCTCGCTCCTCCTCGACCACTTCGCGCTGCTCGGCCTCCAACAGCAGCCGATCACGCCGATCCGCGTACTCGGCGCGCTGCTCGTTGTGGCCGGCGTCGTGTGCATCAAGTATCAGTGACCGCATGAACCCGATCGACGCGCTCTTTCAGCGGTTGCGCGCGGCCAAGCGAGCCGCCTTCATGCCGTTCGTGACGGCCGGCGACCCGGACCTCGCGTTCACGCGCGAACTGCTCCCGGCCGCGGCCGACGCCGGCGCGGACCTGTTCGAGATCGGGTTCCCGTTCTCGGACCCCGTCGCCGACGGCCCCGTCATTCAGGCGTCGTACACCCGCGCGCTGGCGAAGCAGGTGAAGGTCGCCGAGGTCTTCGCCACCCTGCGCGAGTCCGGCACGACCGCGCCACTGGTGGCGATGGCGTCGTACTCGCTCATGCACCGCGCGGGGCCGGCGGCGTTCATCGACGCGGCCCGCGCCGCCGGCGTGAGCGGGGCCGTCGTGCCCGACCTGCCCGTCGAAGAGACCGAAGAGCTGTCGAAGCTGGCGCGCGACCGCGACTTCAAACTCGTGCTGCTCGTCACCCCGACCACGTCGCCCGCACGCGCGGAGAAGATCGTGAGGGCGTGCGGCGGGTTCGTGTACGTGGTCAGCGTGGTCGGCATCACCGGGGCGCGCGCGGCGCTGCCGGCGGCGCTGCGCGAGCAGCTCGCGCGGCTGCGGACCATGACCGATCTGCCGCTGTGCGTGGGGTTCGGGGTGAGCAAGCCGGAGCACGTGCGCGAGCTGAGGGACATCGCCGACGGCGTGATCGTGGGGAGCGCCGTGGTGAAGAAACTGGAAACCGCCGCGAGCGACCGGGCGCGGGCGCTCGCGGACGTGTGCGGGCTGGTGCGCGAGCTGCGCGCCGCCCTCGACTGACTACACCCCGAAGGCGTGTTGCAGCTTCTTGATCGCCTTGTACTTCTCGTCGCTGACGCGCTCGACGGTCGTGCCCAGTTCGGCGGCGATGTCGGGCACCGGCCACCCGTCGGCGGTCAGTTCCAGAATGCGCCGCTGGCGCGGGCTCAGGTGCTCGGCGGCGGCCTTGGCTACGGCGTCGCGGTCGTCGCGCGCGGTGGCGTTGACCGGCCGGCGCTCGGGCAGTTCCGGCGACAGGGCCGCGAACTTGCGGGCGCGCTGCGTGCGCTTCTTCACCGCGTCGACGGCGCGCAGGAACTCGCGCCGCTCGGCCGTCTCGCTGTCCACCAGCACGGTGCCCCACTTCTCCGCTTCCACGCGCTCCAACAGGCGCACGAAAACGGCTTGGGTACAGTCCTGCCAGCGGTCGGCCGGGAGCCGGGCGTTGCGCCAGCACGTCTGGCAGTACTTGCTGATGTCGGTGACGGCCTTCGACGTCGGTTCCTTCGCCGCCGCGGTGGACGCGGACGCCTTCGCCGGCGTCGCCACCAGCGCGGTGCCCAGCACCACGGCCACCATCACGGTGCGCGAGGACCGTTTCGAGGGCAGATAGCGGGTCATGGAGCCAATTCCCTCCGGGGTGCGGTTACGGACCCTTCTCCGATTATACCGGACGCGGGCACACAGGTTTCTCGCTCCCGGGGAAGAAAAAGTTCCGTGCCGCCCGGCCCGCGGCACCTAAAACACGAACGCCCGACCCGAACGGCGCGCGCTCATGCTCCTGCTGATCGACAACTACGATTCGTTCACATACAACCTCGTGCAGCGGTTCGGGGAGATCGACCCCGCGCTGCCCATGAAGGTCGCGCGCAACGACCAGATCACGCTCGACCAGATCGCGGCCCTCGCCCCGACGCACATCGTCCTCTCGCCCGGCCCCTGCACGCCCAAAGAGGCGGGCATCTGTAACGCGGTACTAGCGCGGTTCGCGCCCTCCGTGCCGGTGTTCGGCGTGTGCCTCGGGCACCAGTGCATCGGCCACACGTTCGGCGGCGAGGTCGTCCGCAACTACCGGATCATGCACGGCAAGGTGTCGCCCATCTACCACGACGGCAAGGGGCTGTTCGCGGGGCTGAGTGACCCGTTCGACGCGACCCGCTATCACTCGCTGGTGATCAAGAAGGAGACGTGGACGAACCCGGATTTCGAGGTGTCCGCGTGGACCGCGGAGGGCGAGATCATGGGCGTGCGGCACAAGGCGTGGCCGCTGCACGGCGTCCAGTTCCACCCGGAAAGCTTCCTCACGGTGGAAGGCCCGACGATCCTGCGCAACTTCCTCGCGCTTGAGCCAAAAAAGGCGCGCTAGCGCGCGGGCACGTCCCATAGCTTCACGGTGCCGTCGCTGCCGGCGGACACGAGGGTCTGGCCGTCCGGGGCGAACCCGACCCCGCACACCGGACCGCGGTGCCCCTCGAAGGTCTTCACCGGCGCGCCGTCGGCCGCGGCCCACAGCTTCACGGTGCCGTCCTCGTGCGCGGTCGCGAGGTAGCGCCCGCCGGCTTCGAAGGCCACCGCCCGCGCGCCGCCGCTGCCGGCGACCTTCGCGCGCGGGCCGCGGTCCGGCAGCGCCCACCAGCGCACCCCGCCGCCGGTCGCCGCGGCCAGCGTCTTCCCGTCCGCCGACGCCGCCAGCGCGTGTACGCGGTGCTTCTCGACCGGCACGACGCCCAGCGGTTCCGCGGTCAGCCAGTTCCACAGGCGGATGCCGCCGTCCTCGCCGGCGCTGGCGAGCGTGCTGGCGTGCGGCACGAACGCCACCGCGTGAACGCGCTTCGTGTGGCCCTTCAGCACGCGCACCGGCTTGCCCGACGGCACCGCCCAGATGCGCACGAGGCCGTCGCCGCCCGCGGTCGCCATCGCCTTCCCGTCGAACGAGAACGCGACGCACTCCGCGCTCGCTTCGGGCGTGGCGACGACCGCGCCCGAAGCGCCGGTGGCCGCGTCCCAGAGGCGCACGGTGCGGTCGTCGCCGCACGAGGCGATGAGCTTCGAGTCCGGGGCGAAGGCGAGGCCGTTCACCTTCCCGGTGTGCCCCTCGAGCGCGAACTTCGTGCCGCCGCTGGCGTCCCACACGCGCACGGTGCCGCCCTCGCCGGCCGCGGCGATGAGCGTGCCGTCCGGCGACACGGCCACCACACGCGCGCCGCCCCCGGCGCTCAGGCTCGCGCGCTCGTGCGCGCGGAACCACAGCGCCCACGCCCCGACACCCGCGCCGACCAGCGCGAGCGCGACGAGTGCGAACAGCCAGCGGCGGGAAGGTGCGGTCATGGTTCGTGTGAATCCCGGGGTTGAACCCCCGGGCTATTGGACGGTGACCCCTTCGGGGTCCAGAAGAGGGACGATGGGGCGCTGTCTCTGCGGCCCCAACGGGGCCACCGAGAATAGCCCGGGGGTTCAACCCCGGGAGCGAAGCGCTCGCTAGTAGTCGCCCACCACTTCGCCGCCGTTGCGGGTGCCGAGGGCCTCCCACGTTGCGGGGTTCACGGAGTTGCGGATGATGCGCACGCTGCCGTCGCACAGGAGGAAGTTGACCCCGCTGGGGTGGTTGCTGTTGGTGTCCTCGACGTGCTGGAACGGGTTCCCCGCGGTGCGGCCCTCGTCGGCCTCGCCGGTGTTGGTGAGGCACAGCGTCGGCGGGCCTTCGTGGTCGTAGGCCGGGTTCGTCGGCGGGTTCGCGCTGCCCGTCACCGCGCCCACCCACGTGGTGTGCGGCGACTGTTTCCAGATGCGCTCGCCCACGAAGAGGGTACTGCTGGTCCCGTCGCTCACGTCGAGGGCCTTGACGCGGCTGTTGCGGAACAGCACGCCGGTGTTGGTGTCCGGGAACGCGGTCACTTCCGCCACGCCGCCCACGCCGACGTAGTTGGCGAACGCGACCGTGGTGATCGGCGCGCCGTCCTCGCTCACGACGGTGAACGTGGTCGCGCCGGGCGCGTCGGACGGGCACAGGAACACCGCGAGCGACCGCGTCCGCGCCGCGGCGTTCGCGCTGTGGGTGATGTCGAGGTTGTAGGTGATGGTGCGGCCGAGGTTGTCCTGTTCGAGGTCCGGCAGGAGCTGCGCGGCCCAGCCCCACCCCGGCCCGAGGCCGTCGCCGTTGGTCCCGGTCGTCGCCGACTCGTACCCGGACGGGAAGCGGTCCATACGGGCGTGGTAGCCGTGCATCGCCACGCCGATCTGCTTCAGGTTGTTCTGGCACTTGAGCCGCGCGGCGGCGGCGCGCACCTTCTGGACCGCGGGCAACAGCAGTCCGATCAGCACCGCGATGATGGCGATGACGACCAACAGCTCGATGAGGGTGAACGCCTTCGGCGCGGAACGAGGGGAGCGCGACATGGTATGACACCGAATCGGGAACAGATAACGTCAGATACGAGTATAGCGATTAGATGTTCTTCACGATAGCGGTGGTTGTGGGTAGGATGCCAGCCCCTTGCTACCCCCGTTGAGAGCACGTCCGATGATTAGACTCGTTGCGCAATAGCGATCGATGGCCTATTCATAGGGTTATGACGAATTACGAGAAATTGCGTCGGAAGCCGTTGTTGTTCCGCATGTTCACGGGGCTCTCGGCCGACGAGTTCGACAAG
>VGZJ01000313.1 GCA_016872595.1 Planctomycetota bacterium | reverse complement strand
CGGGGGCAGGCTGGCCGGCGGTTCCGGCAGGGCCGGGGCCGCAGGGCCGGCCGTCGCACCCGGCGGCGGCGCGGGCGGGGCCGCACTGTGCCCGCCGTGTCCGATCAGGCCGGGGGCCGTGTAGCCGGGGGTGGCCGGCAGACACGTCCCGTTCGGCCCGGTGCAGACGTTGCCCGCACACGGGTACCGGGCGAGCGTCGGGTCGCACTTGTACGCCGCGTTGTAACACTTCCCGTTCCACACCTTGCGTTGCCCACGCGGGGCCTCAAGGATGTTTTCCAAGAATAGTTCATAATCGTCGGGCGTGCGGGTTTCTTGCCCCGGAAGGCGCTTCGGGGCTTGGCACTGGTCCATCGGACCCACCAGTCGCGGGGTCACGAGGATCACCAGTTCGCTCTCGCGCGTCTGGTACGTGAGGGAACTGAACCCCACCCCGACGAAGGGTAGGTCGCCCAGCACCGGCACCTTATTTGCCGACGCCTGCACACTCGTCTGGATCAGCCCGCCGATGGCGAACGTCTGGCCCGATTCCAGCATGACCGTGGACCGGACGCTCTGTTCCGTGAAGCCGGGGCTGGAGGCCCCGTTCACCGTGATGCCGAGGCCCTGACTCACCGCGGTCACGCGCGGGTTGATGTCGAGCCAGATCTGCCCGTTGCCGTACACGATCGGGAGCACGTCGAGTTCGGTACCGAACGGAACGAGTGTAACGCCGGGGCCGGTAATGCCGCTGGTTCCGCTCAGGATCGCCTGTTGGCCACCGGCCCGGAACGTCGCCGGCCGCCCGGTCTGGGTCACGATCTTCGGTTCCGCGAGGAACTTCGCCACGCCCTCCGTCCGCAGGGCTTGCAGCGCCCCGAAGAAGCGGTTCGGGGTAATCGCCAGTTGCAGGTTCGCGCTGCCGCTGAACGTCGGGGCACCGGCCCCGGCCACTTGCGCCCCCAGCAGCCCGCTCACGAGGCTGTTGAACGCGGTCCCGTTCCCGGCCCCCGGAAGGGCGAAGTCGAACCCGCGGGTACGGAGTTGGTTCCGGTCCACCGACGCGATCACCACGTCGATTTGCACCATCTGCACGCCGCCAATCTGGATGGCGTTAATCACGTTGCTCGAGTTCCCGCCCACGGCACTGTTGGCGAGCCGGGCCACGTAGTCCGCGTCTTGCGGGCTGGTGACGTAGCCGCTGAGCACGATGGAGTTGCCGAACCCCGGCTGGACGTCCACGTTCGCGGTGGGCACCGTCCGCTTGATGAGGCTGCGGAGCAGGGCCAAGTCTGCCTGAACGATCACGTCGAACTTGATCTGCGGGCGGTCCTTCTGAACGATGGTCAGTTGGCTCAGGCCCGCGGTGCGCCCGGTCAGGAGCAGTTTCTTCGGGTCGCCCGGATCAAGGCGCACGCCGAGTACGTCCTCCCGGCTGATGATCAGGTCCGTGGGCGGCACGTCGAGCTTCGGGTCGAAGGCGACCACGCCACCGAGGGGGACGATCAGCGCGCCGGTCTTGTCGACGACGACCGACGGGGGGTTCTTGGGATCGACGGGTTGGGCCTTCGTGTGGCTGCCGGTCAGCCCGATGAGGCCCAGCGTCAGGACTAGAGCCGGCGGAAGGAACCGCCGGAGGTATCGTGTCGGGTGCATCCGTTCACCTCTCCTCGCGTGATGGGCGTTATCCCCCGTCGGCCGGTTCGGGCCGGAACCGGCCGGGGTGTTACAGTCGCGGCGGGCTCGCGCCCGCCGGGGCGCTGCGGAGCTTCGCGGGCGTCGTGCCGCGCGGTGGCCCCGCAGGGGTGTCCCGACCGCGGCTTGCGGGCCGCGGCCGGAACGGGTTGCTTCTCTCGTCGTTCCAAGTTCCAGCGGTTCCATGTTCCACGAGGTCGAGCCGAAACGGTCTTCAACTTGGAACTTCGTGCTTCTGGAGCTCGGAACTTCGGTCAGTCGGCCTTCTTCGTCGCGTCCGGGGTCGCCGGTTTGGGCGGGGCCGGCTTGTCGGCCTCGGCCGCTTGCTCCGGGGTGAGTTCGGCCACCTTCTTCCACTTGCCGGGGCCGACCTCCTCGTACCGCCAGATCACCGTCCCCTTCGCGTCGTGTACCGCCACGTCGTGGTACTTCTTCTGCACCGGGGGCTTCACGTCGGTCTTCGGCTCGACCTTGGGGTCCGGCCGCACAGGGTCCGCGTTCGCCACCGGGCCGGGCTTCGGCGGGGTGAAGGTGTCTTGCGGGCTGGGCTTCAGGCCGGGCAAGCCAACCATGTTCCCCGTCACCCACTGCCCCTTCGCCACCCCGAACTTGAACACCTTGCCCAGCGCCGGCTTCAGATCGTTCAGAGCGTCGGTCGCGACACCGATCGGGTACTCCTTCATCTCGAACGAGTCCGCGAGCAGGTCGCTCGTCACATCGGTCCCGGCAGCAATGTCCTTCGTCGCCACCAGCACCTGAACCGTCACGACCTTGGGGGTCGGGTACGGGGCCACCGGCGTTTCCGGCTTCAGGTCGGGCTTCGGCGTCTCTTTGGGGGTCTCGGCCGGCGTGCCCTGCGGGTTCTTGGGCTTGTTGTCCTCCGGGCTCTTCACGTCGCTGGGGCTCGCGCCCTTGATCCCCACTTCTTCCTTGTCGCCGGTCAGCAGCTTAATGTTCTCCTCGACGCGCTTCTCGTTGGTCTCGTCGGTCGCGGCGTCCGGGTGGCGCAGTTCGAGTTCGAGCGCGCACCCGCGGGTCTTCGCCAGCGAGAGCAGCAGCGACTCCTTCCCCTTGACCGCGAACGACACCATGCTCAGGTTCGGGAACGCGCCGTTGTTCCCGTTCTCGTACACCGTCGTGCTGTTCACCGCGATGACCAGCATGTTCACCAGCAGCGGGAACGCGTGCATCTTGTTGTCGAGGCGGACCGTGGCGAGCACGTTGACGCGGCTGCCCGGCCCGACGAACCCGGCCGCGGCTTGGCTCACGCCCACGGACATCGAGACCATGTTGTGGCCCGGGGGCAGCATGATCGCGCCGCCCTTGACCAAGTCTTGCGGGTTGAAGGTCTCCTTCGCCCGCACCGGCCGCGAGAGCCGCTTGTCGTACAGCTCTTCGATGGTGCCGACGTAGGCCGGGGGCAGCCCGTCCTTCGGCATCTTCTTGTACTCCAGCAGGTTCGGAGCCTCGTCGCGGGTGATCGTCGTGCCGACCGGGATGTCCTTCTTGGCGACGACCACGTCTACCGTTTCCACTTTCCCTTTGGCGCTCATCTGGGAAGTCAGGAACGCGGCGACCAAGCCGCACCCGACCGCCACGACCATGAGGACCACGTTCTTCTGCTTCATAGGTGCTACCCCCTCAGAGACCTGCTGGACTCGCGGCCCATCGCAGCGAAGCGCTGCGTCACGGCCGCTCTGTTGGACTCGCGGCCTGTCGCAGCGAAGCGCTGCGTCACGGCCGCTCCAATGGTTCGCAAACGGCGGAACGTTCGCGGCGGTCTCTCGGAGGGGTCCGAGACGACCGGGGTGCCGGGCGGCGGCGTGTCTAACGCCTCCAGACCCCGCGCGCGCCCTAACGCAGGTCGCGCGTGTCGGCTCCGGTCGTCCGGGAATCGGGTCGGACCGGGGCCGAGGCCCGCTCGTGGTCGTGAACCCGTGGCGCTCGCCCCACTTCTCCGGGTGGTACGGTTCCGCTGAACCTTACCGCGTTTACCGGAGTTGTGTGGTGGAGCGCCTTTTCTCCCTGCCCTCAGAATCGACCGGGCGGGTCGGGTTCCTTCAATCTTTCGGAGTATCGCGAGCGTGCGGAGAATTCGTAACTTGCCAGTTCTATAGCACACCCCGAATCGCCCGGTCGTTGCGAGTCGCCGGATTTTCCGGTTCGGGGCGAATATTCATGCGACCTTGCCGGTTGTAAGGGTACGGCGTCGCGGTCGCACGCGGTTACGCTGTCCACACCAACATGTACAGCAGGTACATGAGGAACCCGACGCACAGAGGGATGCCGTAGGGCAGTTTGACCCAGCGCTTGCGGCGGGCTTCCGATTGCTTCGTGGCGGCGCTGATGTTGCCGGTGCCGAACAGTTGGAGGTCGCTCATGATCTCGCGGACGATACCGGCGTTGTCGCGGAACTTGCGCCGCATCAGGATGATGACCATCCCGAACGCGCCGCCCACCACCGCGCCGAAGACGAACGCCCAGAACACGACGCCGAGGCCGTGGAGCGGCGCGCCGCCGGCCGCGGCGGTGGTCGCCCCGGTGCCGAAGAACGCCCCGGCCCACGCCCCGAACCCCATCTGCATCTTCACGTCGCCCTCGCCCACCCCGCGGATCGCGAGCATCGGGAACAGGAGGACGAACCCGAGGACCGTGCCGAGGAAGGCCAGTCCGAACCCGCCGGTGCCGGCGTCGGTCGCCACGCCGAAGTCGTGCAGCGCGCCGAGCGCCCAGCCGCTGAGAACGAGGGGCAGGGTGATCCAGTTCGGAACCTTCAGCGCCCAGCCGTCGATGAACGCGGCGAGGATCATGCCGAACCCGATGACGACGAGGGGGCCGGCGTTCAGGCCGGTCGGCCACACGGCCGCCCACACCTGATGCGACAGGACAGCGGCGCTGACCCAGACGAGGGCGAGGAGCGGCATACGGGCCATTTGGAACACGAACGCGCGGTCGATGCCGAGCGAGTCGTCGGCGGCACGAACCGCGGGGTTGTCGAGAACGGGAGCGGCGTTGGTCATCGGCTGTCACCTGTGAGACACGGGGTTGGGGTTCGGTGGCCCGGTGGCGCTCGCGGCGCGACGCGGGCCGGGCCGTCTTCGCGGCCCGGCCCGTGGTGGTTCCCTCACTCGGCGGCCGGGTTAGCTGCCGGACGGCGGGCGGATCGACGAGCCGACGAAGCTGAACGTCGAGTTCGCGTTGCTGCCCAGCGTCGTGATGGCGGCGATGCACACCACCACGATCAGGGCCAGCATGACCGCGTACTCGACCGCCGTCGGGCCGTCTTCGCGCTTGAGGAAGTTCACCACGTTTTTGGTCAGGCTGCGCATGTCCGATCTCCCGTGTTGAAAAAGGTGGGGGCAATTCGCGGCGCGTCGGGGTCCCCGTCCCGGCGTGCCGTCCCGTAACACTGGTCCGTGACCGTTCGGCGTTAGGAGCCGGAACTCCCGCTCGGCGGTTTGACCGCTTGCAGGCTCAGGTCGTTGTACATCGTGCTCGTCGTACCCCCGATGTTGGCTACCGCTGCTATCAGGACCACGATAATCAGCGCCAACATGACGGCGTACTCGACGGCGGTCGGCCCGTCTTCCTTCTTCAAGAAGGCGACGGCCACTTTCGTGAACCGGCCGAGCATGGCTGAACTCCAGAGTGTTGCGCGAGCCGTTGGGCACCGGACTCGGACGCACACGCCGCTGCCGCGCTCTCCGTTGCGGGTTCGGCCGCGGGATCACCCCGCGGACGGTCGCCGCGCCGGGCGCGGCTGGGGCGTTCGTTGCGGCACCGAGCCGGTGTCGCCGGACGACCCGTTCACACCCGAACCGTAGTACGGGTGCGGCCCGTGTCAAATAAAGCGGTTGGCGATTTGTGCCGGATGTGACGGGAAATCGGACTGGGCGACATGGCGCGAAAACGCCGTCAATTCAAGGCGATCCGCGCGATTTTTTCGAGAAGCGCCGCGACCCGCGCTGCGACCGTGTCCGGCGCGCCCACGCACTCGCGCCGCACCGCGAGGCGCACCACCCACCCCAGCGCGGAACACAGCAAGCCCGTACACGCGAGGAGCGCGACCAACTCGTCCGGCGCGTCGAACCCCGGCCGCGCCGCGCGGTACGCCGCCAGCCCCGCGTCGAAGTGCGCGCCGTAATCGCCCAACAGACGGGCCAGATCGACCGCCGGGTGATCGACCGCCGCGGCCCCGAAATCGATGATGCCGCGAACAGCGCCGCCGTCGAATAGGACGTGATCGGCCCGCAGGTCGCGAACGCACGGTTGGAGCGCGAGCGGCACATCGGCCCACACGTCCAGCGCGCGCGCCGCACTTGGCGCGGCGCGCGCGACCACCTCACCGGCGCGGCGCAACAGCGGGTCGAGCAGTGGCGACACAGTGGGCAGCGCGCCCGGCCCCGCGCGGAGCAGCGCGGCGTTCTCTTCGAGAACCGCGAGCCGGTTGCGCACGCCGGGTACGGGGCCGCGGTTCGACCCGCCGGCCCATGCGTCGTGCAGGCACGCGACCGCCTCGCACGCCCGCGTGACCTCCGCTCCGGTCGGGTGCGCGAGCGGCGCGCCCGGCACCCAGCGGCAGCAGTCCCAAACGTCGTCCCCTTCGACGACCAGCGCGCCGCCCGCGCCGCGCAGCACCTCCGGCACGAACGGCAGGTGCGCGGCGCGGCGTACCCACTCGTGAATCTGAACGAGCCGCGCGGCGGTCGCGCGGGGCCACGCTTTGAGCGCGCGGCGCGCGGTGCCGGCCGCATCGCGCCCGCGCCAGACGCGCGCCCCGCTGAACCCACCGGGCGCGCGGTCCCACGCCAACCCCGTCGTGTGCGGGGCGAACGCGGCGAGCACGCGCGGCGGCGGGGCGGTGGCGGCCATCGCCCGTGATTGTAGCGGGTTCCGCCGCGCGGGTGAGCGCGACCGGGGCACCGTGCCGCGACGGTTGCTTGAACGCGGCGCGCGGACGCGGTACAACGGTGGCATCTCCTCCCGCTGCCGGAGTCGCACGCGATGACGCCGCGCCCGCCGACGCCCTCGGACCCGCACACGCCGCCGATGGCCGAGGCCGTACCCGAGGCCGCCGCCGCGGAGACCGCGTCCGGGAGCCACACGGCCGCGTCCGGCGACCGCCCCCCTGCCCCGCCCGCGCCGGCCCCCGCGCCCGCCGCGAACGACGAGGTCGGCCCGTATCGCATCCGCGCGCCGCTCGGGCGCGGCGGCATGGCCGTCGTGTACCTCGCCGACGAGGTGAAACTCAAGCGCCAAGTCGCGCTCAAAATCCTCCTCCCGTCGATGGCCGCGGCCGACCCGCTCGCCAAAGAGCGGTTCCAGCGCGAGGCCGAGGCGCAGGCCGCGGTCGAACACGACCACATCGTTTCTATTCAACGATCCGCGAGAGGGCTAAAACCCAGGTGATTCGCGATACCTTCGCTCCAAGTCGGCCATGAGTATTGGCCGCTTCTTCTTGGATCGTGCCTTCTTCATGATCTTGCGTCGTTTCATGGCCTCT
>VGZJ01000312.1 GCA_016872595.1 Planctomycetota bacterium | reverse complement strand
TCGGCGAAGTCGGAACGCGGCGCGTGTCCCGGGCAGGTGGGAAGGTTCGACCTTCCCCGGGCTGGAGGTAACTCCAACTATACCGTGAGTTCGCTTCCGTGAGGAGTGAAATCCGGTCGGGCCGACGCGCTGTCGTTGTTCGAGGGCGCGGCGGGCAGCACGGCCACGCGGCGCAGTTCAAGGAACGGGCCGTGCTCGTGCCAAACCTGCTCTGCCAGAAGTGGACCGAGACCGAGAAGGCACTGCGGGACAGCCTGACGGCGCGCGAGAAGTAGGCGCCCGACACGTGGACGACGGTCGGCACCCGCAACCGGTTCGTGCGCCCCACGAACCGGGCGGGTCAGTGCAGCTCGCGGATCGGTTCGGCGTGATCAACCAGATACTGCGGGCGCCCGGTGGGGTCTTGCAGCGTGGTCCGGCTCGCGGCGATACCTAGGCACTGATAGAGGGTCGCGAACACTTCTTGATAGGTCACCGGGCGCGACACCGGGCGCCCGCCGAGCCGGTCGGTCGCGCCGATCACCTGCCCGCCGCGCAGCCCGCCGCCGAACAGCAGCGCCGGCCCGACCTCCGGCCAGTGGTCGCGCCCACCGCTGGCGTTCACCCGCGGCGTCCGCCCGAACTCGCCCCACACGACGACGACAACGTCGCCCAGAAGGCCGCGTTCGTCGAGGTCGGTGACTAGGGCGGCCAGCGCGTGGTCCACGATCGGGACAAGTTGCCGCATCCGCGGGAAGTTCTTGGAGTGGGTGTCGAAGTCGCTGAACGACACGCTCACGCACCGCACCCCGGCCTCGACCAGTCGGCGGGCCAGGAGCAGCTTCTTCGCCGCGCCCCCGTCCTCGGCCGTAACGAACTTCTCGCCCCCGCCGGTCGGCGGGGTGTAGCGCTCGTGCGTCTTCGCGGGTTCCTTGTCGAGGTCGAGCGCGTCGGCCAGTTTGCCGGCGGTCAGGATGTTGATGGCCTGCTGGTTGAACTTGTCCATCGCCTCCATCGCGCCGCTCGCGTCCAGTTCGCGCCGGGTGTCGTCGAACCCCGCGAGCAGCTTCTTCCGGTCGTCGAGCCGGTCCAGCGTCAGCCCGTCGGCCAGCGTCAACTGAACCGTATGGTTGGCCCCGCGGGCCGCCAGCTCGTTCTTCATGCCCGGTTCGAGCTCGCGGGCGAACAGCTTCGAGATGTCCGGGCGGAACGCGCCGCACCCCGGCCCGAGGAACCCGGGCCGCGCGCTGTTCCGCACCAGCGGGCGCCCCTGCATCAGGTCCACGAACGTCGGCACCGCGTCGGCGGCGGAACCCTGCAACTTGGTCACCACACAACCCATCGCCGGGCGCCCGCCGACCGGCTGGAGGTTCGCGGCCGGGAATCCCGACTGGCACTGGAACGCGTCGTGCGCGCCTGCCGAACCCACCAGCGAGCGCACGAACGCGAACCGGTCGGCCAGCGCCGCGACCCGCGGCATCAGCTCCGACACCCGCAGCCCGGTCACCTTCGTGGCGATGGGCTTGAACTCGCCGCGGACTTCTTCCGGGGCGTCCGGCTTTGGGTCGATGGTGTCGTGCTGCGGCGGGCCGCCGTCGAGGTGCACGTTGATGACCGACTTGACGGACGAACGGCCGCGGGCGGCCTCCGCGCGCAACAGGTCAGCGAGCGCGAACCCGGCGAACCCGGTGGCCCCGATCACGATCTGACGGCGCGAAGGGAAACGATTCGGCATGGCGGGACCGTGGGGAGGGTACGAGTGGTCGAGCGCGAGGTGTATTGAGTGTCCACTACCGCCGGTGGCGCGTCAAGAATGAGTGCCGCACAGTTTCACGAGGCACGCGCTTGCCGGTGCGCGTTCGCCCGGGGTAGGATCAGCGCACTTCCCGCCGGCTCCACTCTCCCAAAGGCCGATATGGACCGCCGTGATTTCGTCGCCGCGAGCGCGGGGCTGGCTCTCGTCGTCGGCGCGGCGCCGCCCGCGCCCGCGGCCGACGAGCCGGTGAAGCTCACCCCCGCGATGGATCAGGCCCGCGAGGCCGGCTTGAAAGCGCTCAAGCCTACCGCGCGCGAGCTTGAACGCGGGCTGAAACTGCACGCAGAATCGTTGGTGTTCGACGCCTACGGCTTCGCGCCACGGGCCGCGCTCGACCCTGAGTCGCTGCGGCAGGCACTCGACGCGGGCGCGTCGGACGCCGAGTTGCAGGAGTTGCGCGAGGAAATGGGAATGATCCGGTGCGCGGCCGACCCGGGCGAGCGTGCCGAGTTCGAAACCGCGTGGCGCGCGGCCGGCGTGACGTGCATCTTCCAGAACGCCGGTGAAGAGGGCCAAGACCCGCTCCGATTGCTCGCCCGGCTCGCGCGGTTCACCTACGTCACCGACGCGCTGCACACGTTCGTCTCGCGGGCCGCTACCCCGGACGACGTTGAAGCGACCAAGAAGGCCGGAAAACACTGTCTGTACCTGACCGGCAACGGCGTGCCGCTGAACCAGCGGTGGGCCACTACCGAAGACGAGTTGAAGCACGTCCGCGTCTTCTTCCAGCTCGGCATCCGGATGATGCACCTGACTTACAACCGCCGGAACATGCTCAGCGACGTGCCGGCGGCGGCCGCCGTGCTGGCCGACCCGGACTCGCACCTGCACCTGTACGGCAAGGGTCCGCGGCCCGGGCGGAAGGTCGGGCACGTCACCCTGCGGGCCGCCGGCGCGGCCGAGGCGCAGGAGAAGTTGCCCGACTGGGACGCCCGGTTCGCGCGGCGGTAGTCGTCAGTACAGGAGCCGCAGCCGCGGGGTCACGGTGGTTGTCACCGTGCCGTTGTCCCCGGCCACCGAGTCCTCGAAGATGACGCGGAACGAGCCGGTGCGCTCGGGCAACCCGCGGACGAACGCGGCCAGCGACCCCGGAGTGTGTTGCTCCGGGGAGTTCCAACGCCGGCCAGGATGTGATAGGGTCAGCAAATGTGCAACGGGGCACCAGCCCTTGCACCTGACCGGGGCCGCATTACGGTTTCTCGCGACACAATGTTTCACCAGCGGCCCCGGCAGGTGAAGGGTGTCGTTCGGCGGCAGAAGGGTGATGCGATGCTGAAGTCGTTCTGGGAATGGCTCAGGGGTCGCTCAGCCCAACAACCTGGAGGCGGTACGATGGCTTACGGTAGCGGGCAGACGCAATGCCCCAAGTGCGGGGCGGTCGGGACGTACACGATCACGATGTCTCAGGGCGGGCAGGTCATCTCCTGCGTTTCCTGCCGTAAGAACTTCACCGCCCAAGTGGACCACGGCAAGTTCACCGGCAAGAACAGGTAGCTCAACATGGCTAAGGCACGACCACTCTGCCACGGTCCGGTGTCGGGCGCGCGGAACCCGCACCCAGTTCCCGGCGACCGCGGGCGGCACCGCAGCGCGACCATTGAACCCGGCGCTGCAGCAGACCCCGCCTCATAGGTTGTTCCCAGACGATAGCTCACCCAAGCGGGGCTGCTGAGCTGGTCGTTCGGCGGCGGAGGGCGCTCGAAGCATGAAGCGGCTCGACCTGCGGAAGGACTTCGCCGAGGTCGTCGCCTTCGTCGCACAGCGAGTGAAAGCGTTCGACCCGGCCGCCAATCCCGGCCCCGGCAAGGGCAAGCGGGTGTCCCGCATCGATGTCGGCTTCAGCATCGACTACGGTGGGTGGGTGTGCCTAGTGTTCGACACCCGTCGCGCCCCCGAGCCGGACGGCGAGTGGAACGAATACATCGAGGAGACGGTGCTGGAGCGGCCCAAGTGGGGCAAGGCGGACGACGCTGTCGCGGCCGGGCCGTTCACCCTAGTACAGCCCGACGGCACCCGCCGGGAGTTGGCGGCCGGCGACGCCGGCGGTCTGGTCACGGCCATCGGAGACATGCTGCGGGCGGTGCTGCTCCAGGCCCGCGACGGTGGGGTGTTCGCCGCTCTGCCGAAGACCCCGCGGTGCGAGTTGGGCGTCGAGGAGCAGGACGGCAACTACGGCTGGCCCGACTACGAGTTGCGGGGGACCGACAACCGCGCCGAACCAGACGCTGCAGCAGACCCGGCGGGCATGTAGGCTTTTGGTGGGTCATCGCTCCCCGTGCCCGCCGGGCAGGTGCGCGGGGTCGTTCGGCCGCCGAGGGCTTCGCGGTGGAAATGCTCGTCACCGTGGCTGTGGGTTTGCTGGGCGCGGCGGCGACCATGGGTATTACCCGCACGCGAAACCCGCCATGATCCTGACGGCTAAGGATATTGTGGAGGCTCGCCTGAACAAGTTTGACTGGCTGATGAGCGGCGTGGTGGTCCACCACTATTCAGTCACGCTGGTGCTGACGAAAGACGCACGGGAACGGCTCGCCAAGACCTGTCCCGGTAAATCGGCCCGCATCACGGCCTCCGTGGATGGCATCTTTACGGGATGGTCTCATTACACCACCGACAACGATGCCAAAGTGTCGGAAGACTTGAAGGCGAAGAACTACAATCCCTCCCTAGGGGGCAGCATGAGTCGAGCCTTCGCTGAGAGCATCATCAACGCTTTCAAGTGAGCGAAGAATGAAGGACGCCGCCCTAGGAACTTCCTCTGAGGTTGACGGATCGTAGGTCGGGCTGAGCCCGCGCGGACGCGTACCTCCGACGCGGGCGGTGTGAACCGTCCCGTCGAAGGCCGGTCTCCATGTCAACTCATCCGCAACCCCCTTCGCATGACCTCCCGGCCCGGCGCACCACATTCCCAGCAGGCGCTTGTTTGGCGTGCGGTAGCGGATACCATGTCGCCGTGCGGCCCGGCTTCGCCCGCCTCACCCTCGCGCGGGCCGCGCTCCCTCGGAGACTCACACCCATGGTCCGCTCTCTCCTCGTGCTCGCGGTGGCCGTCGCCGTCGCGAGCGCCGTGCCCGCCGATTCGCCGCCCGTCAAGGCCGCGCCCGAACAGCCCAAGCCCGCCGGCCCCAAGACGCTCGGCTCGCTCGACAGCAAGGACGCCAAGTTCGACGCCCTCGTGGACAAGGACGCCAAGATCGAGGTGCTCGCCGACGGGTACAAGTGGACCGAAGGGCCGGCGTGGTTCAAGACCGAGAACGTGCTCCTGTTCACCGACATCCCGAACAACCGCATCGTGAAGTTCGACCCCAAGACCGGCAAGACGAGCGACTTCCTCAAGCCCAGCGGGTACACCGGCAAGGAGGAGTTCAAGGGCACCGAACCCGGCGCGAACGGGCTGGCCTTCGCCAAGGACGGGGGACTGTGGCTGTGTCAGCACGGCGACCGGCGCGTCGCCAAGCTCGGCGGCGACGGCAAGCTGTACACCGTCGTCGAGAAGTTCGAGGGGAAGCGGTTCAACAGCCCCAACGACCTCGTGTTCGCGAAGAACGGCGACCTGTACTTCACGGACCCGCCCTACGGCCTGCCGGGGAACGTGCTCGATCCCAAGAACCCGCACAAGGAACTCGACTTCCAAGGCGTGTACCGCTTCAGCGCGAAGGGCGAACTGACCCTGCTCACGAAGGAAATGACCAAGCCCAACGGCATCGGCCTCTCGCCCGACGAGAAGACGCTGTACGTCGCCAACTCGGACCCGGACAAGGCGATCTGGATGGCGTTCCCGCTCGAGGACGGTAAGCTCGGTAAGGGCAAGGTGCTGTACGACGCCACCGCAGACGTGAAGGCCAGCCCGAACAAGGGCCTGCCCGACGGCCTCAAGGTGGACAAGGACGGCAACGTCTTCGCCACCGCGGTCAACGGCGTGTACGTGTTCTCCCCGGACGGCAAGCTCTTGGGCCGTATCGTCACCAACGACAAGACCGCCAACTGCGGGTGGGGCGACGACGGCAGCACGCTCTACATGAGCACCAACGACAAACTGACCCGCATCAAGACCAAGACGAAGGGCTTGGGCTGGTAACGGGATTTTGGATTTGTGATTGCCGATTGAACGACCGGGGAGGGCGTCCCGCTTCCGCTGTCGTTCAATCGGCAATCACAAATCGGACATGTGCAATCGAGTTCGCTCACACCTTCAGCCCCACGGCGCGCATCAGCGCGAGGCCGTTGCCGTGCGGGACCACGCCGGGGCGCATCGTGTAGTCGAAGTGCAGCTCGCCGCCCGCGAACCCGTCGCAGAAGTGGACGTTGGCCGCGCCCGGGATCGTGTCCGTCACCGCGGTCAGGCTCAGGTCGTGCGTCGTCACGAAGCCGATCGCGCCGGCCGCGAGCAGCGCCCGTACCACGCCCTCCGCGCCCGCCACGCGGTCGGCGGAGTTCGTTCCCGCGAACAGTTCGTCCATCATGAACAGCAGCGGCGGGCCGCCTTCGCGGGTGGCGATGTCGAGTAGCTGCCGCACCTTCGTCACCTCCGCGAAGAACCGCGAGCGCCCGGCTTGCAGCGAATCCTGCACGCGCATGGTCGCCCCGAGCGCGAGCGGCGTGAGTGCGAAGGTCGTGGCGCGAACCGTACCGCCCGCCAGCGCCAGCACGCAGTTCGCGCCGACCGCGCGGAGCAGGGTGCTCTTGCCGCTCATGTTCGACCCGCTGACGATCAGCACGCGCGCGTTCGTATTGCCCCCCAGCGAAACGTCGTTCGCGACGGCGCGGGCGCGCGGCAGCAGCGGGTGCGCGACGCCGGTCGCGTTGAGGCGCGGGCCGGCGTCCGCTTCGATGGTGGGAAACACGTCCGCGGGGTTCTCGTACTTGTGCCCGGCCAGCGACGCGAGCGCTTCGGCCTCGCCCACCGCGCGGAGCCAGCGCGCGACCGCGGGGCCGGAGCGCGCGCGCCACGCCTCCAACTTGAACGCGAACCGCACGCCCCACATGCGGAGCAGCGCCACCGGCAGGAACAGCGGGTTCCGCTGCGAACTGTACCAGTGAACGATCTCGCGCAGCTCGCGCAACTGCCGCGCGGCGCTCAGCCCGTCCGCGGTCAGCGCGGCCTGTAGCGCGGTGAGGCGCGGCGCGGCGAAGCGCTCACGCTCCAGCCGCGCGAGCAGCGATTCGAACAGCGACAGGTTCTCCGCGGCGCGGTCGAGCGGGCGCAGCACGCGCCGCGCCCACGGCGCGAGCGGCACCGCGAGCAGCAGCGACGGCAGTCCGACGAGCAGCACCGGGAGCGCGGTCGTACCGGCGAACAGCCAGCCGAGCCACGCCGCGACGTTCGCCCAGCCCAGCACCTCGACGGCGGGGCGCTTCCAGTTCGGTACGGGTTCGCGCGGCGCGGCCCCCCACTCGGCGAGCGGGCGCTGGTCGGCCGCGGGCGCGTCCGCGCCGGCCACGGCGACCGCTTC
>VGZJ01000311.1 GCA_016872595.1 Planctomycetota bacterium | reverse complement strand
CGACCCCGGCCAGCGCGACCAGCGCCGCGGCGACCTGCCACGCGCGCTCGCGGCGCTTCGAGCGCGGGGCGACGAGCGCGCGCCCCGGCACGAGCAGTTCCTTCGCGGCGCAGTTCGGATCGTGTTCGAGTTCGCCCAACCGGGCCGCGACCGCCGCGGCCGACGCCGGCCGGTCGAGCGGATTCTTTGCGAGCAGGTTCATGACCAGTTCGGCCACCGGCCGCGGCAAGTCCGGCACGCGCGCGGCGAGTTCGACCGGCTCCGTCGTTACGGTGGCGAGCATCGTCGAGAGCGGCGACTCTGTGACGAACGGGGCTTCGCCAGCGAAGCACTGGTACAGGAGCGCGCCGAGTCCGAACAGGTCGCACGCCGGCGTCGGCTGCGTGCCCTGAATCAGTTCGGGGGCGAGGAACCCGGGCGTGCCGACGACGAACTCGGTCGCGGTGAGGCGCTGGTCGGTGGCGACGGCGCGGGCGAGCCCGAAGTCGAGCACCTTCACGGTGCCGAACGGAGCGCCGGCGGCGGCGTCCGCGCGGGCCTCGGAGAGCCACACGTTCGCGGGCTTGATGTCGCGGTGAACAAGCCCCTTCGCGTGCGCCGCAGCCAGCCCGTCGGCAACGGACCGGCCGACGCGCAGCACCTGAGCGAGCGGGCGGCGCGGAGACTCCGCCAGCCACGCCTCGAGCGTCCGCCCGCGCAGCACCGGCATCGCGAGGAACAACACCCCGTTGGCTTCGCCCACGCGATACACGGGTACGACGTTCTCGTGATCGAGTGCGGCCATCGCGCGGGCCTCGCGGAGGAAGTAGCGGCGGGCGGTCTCGTCGCGCGCGGCGCGGGTGTCGATTACCTTTAGAGCGACCTCGCGGTCGAGCGTGAGGTCGCGCGCGGAACACCACGCCCATGCCCCCGGTGCCGAGCACCTGTAGCACGAGGTAATCGTCGATGCGCCCGAGCGCGCCCGCGGCCGGGCCGAGGAACGGGAACGACTGCGGCGCGTCAGTACCCGGCTCAAAGACGGTAGGCCGGGCCGGAGCGGGTGTGCGAAGGGCGGTGGACATGGCGCGACCCCATCGGAGCCGAATGCGACACGCGCCCGAAACATAGAACGGGTATTGTGCTGTGACAAGAACCGAACAGTTGGGGCGCGGGCGACGCGTACGCCGCCCAAACAACGACAAAGGCCGGGGCCGCAAGCGACCCCGACCTTTGGAGGGATGTCCACGTCTGGCGTTAGCTCAGCAGCCCGCTGACGACCTCGCCCTTCACCAGCTCGCGCGGCTGGTTCAGGTGGTTGTAGACAATGGTGTCGGGCTTGATGCCGACCGAGTGGTAGATCGTCGCCAGCAGTTCGGTCGGGTGGATCGCGCCTTCGGTCGGAGCGCTGGCGGTCTTGTCGCTCTTGCCGTGGACGAAACCGCGCTTGATGCCGGCCCCGGCGATCACGCCGGTGTAGCAGTACGGCCAGTGGTCGCGACCGTCGTCTTGGTTCTGGTTGCCGGACGTGCTGACGCCGCGCTGCGGGCTGCGGCCGAACTCGCCCACGCACACCACGAGCGTTTCCTTCAACAGGCCGCGCTCGTCGAGGTCGGCGATGAGGGTCGAGAGGCCGGCGTCGAGCATCGGGGCGGCTTGGTTCTTCATGCGGCCCGACAGCCCGGCGTGAACGTCCCACGAGTGGTTGTCGCTGTTCGCGACCTTTGGCCACACCACCTCCACGAACCGCGTGCCGGCCTCGACCAACCGCCGCGCCAGCAGGAGGCACTGGCCGAAGGTGTTCTTGCCGTAAGCCTCGCGCACGGCGGGCTTCTCTTCGGCCAGCTCGAACGCCTTCTTCGCGCGCCCGCTGGTCACGAGGCCGAGCGCCTTGCCGTAGTACTCGTTCAGGTCGTGCTTGGCGACCGCGGCCTCGATCTCGGGCATCCCCTTGCTGATCGTGTCGCGCAGCGTAGCCCGGCGCTCCATGCGCAGCGGGGTCAGTTCCTCGCGCAGTTTCAGGTCGTCGGTGCGGATGCGGTCCATCGACGTGTTGTCGGTGTCGGCGTTCTGCGGGTACAGGGTGTACGGGTCGTAGCCCTTGCCGAGGAACCCGGCGCTGCCGCCCTTCCCCACCACGTTCGACTCTTGGAGCGGGCGCGGCATCATCACGAACGGGAGCATCGGCACGGTCGGCGGCTTCATCTTGATGATGTTCGAGCCGAGCGTGGGGAAGTCCTTCGGGCTGGGCGGCTCCAGTTGGCCCGACGCACTCACCTTGTCGGTGGTGTACCCGGTGTGCATCTGGTAAATGGCCGCGGTGTGGTTGAACAGGCCGTACGGCGTGTAGCTGACGGCGCGCATGAGCGTGGTGCGGTCTAGTACCTTCGACAGCTTCGGCATCAACTCGGTGACGTGCGTGCCGGGCAGCACGGTCTGCTGGTGCTTAAAAACGCTCTTCACCTTATCGGGGACGTTGTCCTTCGGGTCCCACAGGTCGAGGTGGCTGGGGCCGCCTTGCAAGTAAATGAAGATGACGCTCTTGGCCTTGCCGAAACCGGGGCCGTTGCCGACTTCGCCCTTGTTGTTGGCACTCGCGGCTTGGAGGTTGAACAGCCCGCCGAGGGTGACGCCGAGGACGCTGGAGCCGCCGACGCGGAGGAGGTCGCGCCGCGTGACGCCGTCACAGTCGCTTTTGGCCGCGGCACCGGGGATGACGAGCATCACGAAACTCCAGAAGGAGTGGGGAGGGACCGATTCGGTAGGTGTTAGGAGCTTACCGCAGCGCGAGCCAGACCGCAAACAGTTTTTTCTAGGCCGGCAAACGTGGCGCATGCATCGGTGAAGTTGGTGGGAAATGAGTTCAGTTCGGTATCGCTTTGATCGACGCAGGGGATTTCCTGCGGCAGGAGGTCATCATGTCCGAACCGCTCGACCCCGAACGGGAAGCCAAGGCCCAGGAACTGGCCGCGCGCATCAAGGCCCGTTCCGCCGATGCCATTCTGGAGAGGGCACGTCGGCTCGTCGCCACCACCGACGACACACTCTTTGGCGACACCGAGTTCGCACTCCGCGACCAGGCACGAGGCATCGTCGCCGATGCTTATGCGGAACACCTCCCCCAAAAAGTGGCTACACCACCAGCGCCATCGACTGCCCGCACTGTGGGAGACGCGCCGCCTTCCACGGGTACCGCGAAAAGACGGTCGAAACGCTCGGCGGGCCGGTCACGTGCAACCGCGCCTACTACTACTGCGCCCTCTGCTCTAAAGGCTCCTGCCCCTGGGACCAACGGGTCGGATTGACCGCTCACCGCCTCTCACCGGCCGTGGAACGGCTCACCACGCTCTGCGGAGCGGTCGCGGACAGTTTCGAGAAGGGTACCGAGTTGCTCAAGGAAACGGCGGGCGTTGTGCTGAGCGAATCGACGGTGCAACGGACGACCGAAGCCACAGGGGCACGAATCGCCGAACACCTTCAGAAGGGTCGCACCTTCGGCGGTAAAGTGGCGTGGGACTGGTTCCGCGACGCCTGCGGGCGCACCGTGGGCTACATCGAAATCGACGCGACGGGTATGGTGGACCCCATTGTCCAGACCAAAATCGGGCGTACCGCGAAGTGGGTCTGCCCTTGAGCCTGCGCTGGTGTTTTTTACTTCTCCGGGGGTCTTCGGCTTTCTGACCGATGCACCTCGGCGGGTGTCCGGTACTCGAGCGAAGTGTTCTACAACCGCGTCCGCCGTCATTCCTCTCTGGGGTTCTCGTCCCCGGCCGAGTATGAACGGGCGCACAACCAGACCCACCGTTAACTTCGGCTCCACTTTTCGTGGGGAAGATCAGCCGGACGGTCCCGTTGCGCGCCACACTTTTACTCCGCCGTTCCACCCTCCTCGCGCCACGCTTTTGCTCCGCCGTCTACACATCTCGACGAGGAGCGGGTCGGTGTGCGGCGTCCCGGGGGCGACCTCGACGGCGGCTCGCGCCGACCTCGCCCCGCCGCCCGCCCCGGCTTCGGTCCGAACTGAGGGCGAAGCTCCGGCCCCGGCGCACGACCACTCCGACGGCCTCGTGATCGTGCTGGGCATCGTGCTCGGCGTGATCGCGCTGGCGTGGGTGTGCAGCCGCTTCGGGGACAGCCGCTAACTGCTAACCGCGGGCCGCGAAGCGGCCCTGCCCACTTCTTGCACAGGAGTTCGCGGTCACGTTTTGTGCAGATTGAGATTTCTTGTCCGGTCGAAGGAACCCCTTGCGTTACTCATTCGGGCGGCGCTCCATCGCGCCACCCGATCCGTTGCTCACACAAGGGCTTCCTCCGATGCGCACCTCCGATTCCCGCCGCGCCCACCGCCCGAACCTGGGTCTCGAACGGCTCGAAGACCGCCTCACCCCGGCCACCAACCTCCAGTTCATCGACGTCCTCCTGTTCGGGGGCGCGAACAATCAGTACCCGACCGGCGTAACTACCGACGCCGCCGGCAACACCTACACCGTTGGGTACTTCGAGGGCGTTCTCGACGCGGACCCGGACGCGAACGCAGATTTCGAACTCCAGAGCGCAGGCAACTTCGACGTGTACCTCGTGAAGCTCGACGCAGCCGGTGACCTCGTGTACGCGGTCAACTTCGGCGGGACCGACTTCGACATCGGTGAGGCGGTCGCCGCCGATGCCAGCGGGAACGCCTATGTCACCGGATACTTCAGCCAGACGGTGGATTTCGACCCGAACCCGAACGCCACGTTCAACCTCACTAGCGCCGGAAGCCTAGACGCCTTCGTGCTGAAACTGAACGCGGACGGCACCTTCGGCTACGCGGCCCAGATCGGCGGCACGCAGTTCGACAGCGGCGAAGACATTGCCACCGACGCGAGCGGGAACGTTTACGTGGGCGGGAAGTTCCGCGGCACCGTGGACTTCGACCCCGACAGCGGCGTGACCTTCAACCTGACCAGCGCGGGCAACGACGACGCCTACATTCTCAAACTGAACGCCGACGGCACCTTCGGGTACGTCGCGCAGATCGGCGGCACACAGGATCAGGGAGTCCGCAACATCGTGGTGGACGCATCGAGCAACGTGTACGCCACGGGATCATTCACGGGTACCACGGACTTCGACCCGAACCCCAGCGCGACCTTCGACCTGACCAGCGCGGGCAGCGACGACGCCTTTGTACTGAAGCTCGACACCGCCGGCGCGCTCGTCTACGCGGTCCGCGCCGGCAACACCGGCAGTGACTCCGGTGAAGGGGTCGCCGTCGATTCGACCGGGGCCGCGTACACGGTCGGGCGGTTCAGCGGCACCGTAGACTTCGACCCGGACAGCGGCACCGCCGTCAACCTCAATAGCGCGAGCGGCAACACCTACGTGTGGAAGCTGAACGCCGACGGCATGTTCGGCTACGCGGTCCAATTCGGCAACGGCAATTCGTTCACGTCGGGCATCGCCCTCGACGCCGCGAACAACGTGTACATGAGCGGCGGCTTCAACGGCACGGTCGATGTCGACCCCGACCTCGGCACGGCGTTCACCCTGCTCAGCGCGGGCAGCTTCGATGCCTATCTGATTAAGTTGGACGACACCGGGGCGCTGGCGCGGGCGATCCGCTTCGGCGGCGGCGGGAACGACTTCGCAAACGACGTGGCCGTGAACGCCGACGGCACCGTGTACGTCGTGGGGTCGTTTACCGTTACGGCCGACTTCGACCCCGGTGGTACGGCCGAACTCACCTCAGCGGGGGGCGACGACGCGTTCTTGGCCGTGTACGGCGACCTCACGGTTTCGATTGCCGCGACCGACGCGGGCGCGGCCGAAACGACCGCGCCGGCCGCCGCGGATACCGGCCGGTTCACCGTCACGCGCTCGGTGGCGGGGCAGTTCCCGCTCAGCATCGGCTACACGATCACCGGCAACGCGACCAACGGCACCGACTACACCACGCTCAGCGGTACGGTGTCGTTCCCGACGGGCTCGCTGACCGCGTTCATCGACGTCGCGCCGACCAACGACGCGCTGACCGAGAGCGACGAAACCGTCGTCGTCACGCTGAACGCGAGCAGCGCGTACACGCTCGGCACCGCGAGCGCGACGGTCACGATCACCGACAACGAGCCGGAAGTGACCGTGACCGCGGCCGACGAGTTCGCCACCGAGACCGCCACGCCCGCCGCGCCGGACGCGGGCCGGTTCCGCGTCACGCGCACCGGCGACACCACGAACCCGCTAACGGTGAACTACCAACTCGGCGGCAGTGCCACCAACGGCACCGACTTCGTGGCCCTCAGCGGCACGGTCGTGATCCCCGCGGGCCAGTCGTCCGCGCTCGTCACGGTCACGCCGCTGAACGACGCGGACACCGAGGGCGACGAAACGGTCGTCTTCACACTGGGCGGCGGTTCGTACACGGTCGCGACGCCCGACGAGGCGACCGTGACGATCTTCGACAACGAGGCCGAAGTGCGGCTGTTCGCGGCCGACGCCGACGCCGAAGAGGGGACCGCCAACGACGGCACGTTCACGGTCACGCGCACCGGCAGCACGGCCGCGCCGCTCACGGTCTTCTACAGCGTCAGCGGCAGCGCGACCAACGGCACCGACTACGCCACGCTCGGCGGCAGCGTCACGATCCCGATGGGCCAAAGCTCCGCGACAATCGTGGTGGACGCGCTCGCCGACGCGACGAGCGACGCGGGCGAAACGGTCGTGCTCACGCTCGACACGAACCCGGCGTACACTGTCGCCGGACCGTTCACCGGGCAGGTGGTCATTAGTGAACCGGCCGGCACGCCGGCGGCGCTGCCGCAGGTGAGCCTGTTCGCCGCCGACGGGATCGCCACCGAGGGCACCGCGGACACCGGCCGCTTCACGGTCACGCGCACCGGCAGCACCGCCGCGGACCTCGAAGTCTTCTACCGCATCGTCGGCGGGGCGACCAACGGCACCGACTACGCCACCCTCAGCGGGAGCGTCACGATCCCGATGGGCCAAAGCTCCGCAGAGATCGTGGTGAGCGCGCTCGCCGACGCGACGGGCGACGCGGGCGAAACCGTCGTGCTGGCGCTGGACACCGACCCGGCCTACGCGGTCGCCGGGCCGAGCACCGGGCAGGTGACGATTCTGGAACCCGCAGCCGACGCGCCGCCGTCGACGCCCGGGCCGCAACTGGCGACCGCGGTCGGCGGGCCCAACGGCCAGTTCGTCGCCTACGCCGCCGACGGCTCCGAGCGGTTCCGCCCCACCGCCTACGCCGGCTACATGGGCCGCGTCAACGTCGCCGTCGGCG
>VGZJ01000310.1 GCA_016872595.1 Planctomycetota bacterium | reverse complement strand
TGCGCCGCGTGGCCGTGCTGCCCGCCGCGCCCTCGAACAACGACAGCGCGTCGGCCCGACCGGATTTCACTCCTCACGGAAGCGAACTCACGGTATAGTTGGAGTTACCTCCAGCCCGGGGAAGGTTGAACCTTCCCACCTGCCCGGGACACGCGCCGCGTTCCGACTTCGCCGAACACGAGCCGATGCTGAGACACCCCGCCATGCGCGCACCGCACCGACTCGGAGTGGCGTTCGTCCTCGCCGCGGCACTGGCCACGGTCTGCGGTTCGACGCCGGTCCGCTCCGAGGAGGCGACCACGTACGAGCGCGTGGCGCCGATCATCCAGAAGCACTGCGTCGGGTGCCACGGCCCCGACAAGGCGAAGGGCGACCTGCGCTTCGACAAGCTCGACCCGGACCTGATCAAAGGCAAGGACGGCGACCGCTGGCGCGAGGTGCTGGACCGGCTGAACGTGGGCGACATGCCGCCGCCCAAGTCGCCCGCGATGCCGAAGGGCGACCGCGAACTGCTCACCAACTGGCTCGTGCAGGAGCGGCGAAAGGCCGCGCTCGCGAAGAACCCGCCCACGCACTTCCGCAGGCTGACGCGGCGCGAGTACGAGCGCACGATGCAAGACCTGCTCGGGCTGCCCATCGACTTCGGCACGCGACTGCCCGAAGACGGCAAGTCGAAGAACGGGTTCCGCAACGACGGCGACGCGCTGCGCATGTCGCCACTCCAGTATGAGACGTACCTCCAGATCGCGGACGAGGCGCTGGGCGCGGCCATCGTGTCGGGGCCGGCGCCCGAGGTACACCGGTTCCGGTTCACCGGGTTCGGGCGGCCGGACAAGTTTACGGTCGAGGCGCTGCCGAAACCCGCGGACCGGCCCGGCGCGACGTTCGAGTACGCCACCCCGAAGGGGAAGGCGTTCCGCATCTTCAGTTCCTCGGCGCCGCAGAACAACAAGGCCCCGTGGGACGGAACGCTTCCGCCCGCAGCCGTCCGCCGGCACGGCGAGGCGGCGACGCAGTTGCCCGAGTTCCGCCTCGCGGTCGGGTTCCAGTACGCGTACAAGAAGGGCGAGACGCGCATCCGGGTGCGCGCCGCCCGCGCCGAACCGCCCGACGGGGTCGAGGAAACGCGCCCGCCGATGCTCACGGTCGCAATCGGTACCACGAACTTCCACGGCGTTGAGTTGACGCCCGTCGGCGAGACGTACACCGTCGATCACAAGGAGCCGCGCACCTACGAGTTTGCGGTGCGCATGGAGAACATCGCGCCGCCGAACCCGGGGCCGCTGACCGACAAGAACGCGACCATCCTGTCGGTGTGGAACTCGGCGAAGGTGATCAGAGGCGCGGCGGCGCCGCGCCTGAAAGTCGAATGGGTCGAGTTCGAGAACCCGTACTTCGAGACGTGGCCCCCCAAGGCGCACACCGACATTCTCTTCCCACAGAAGGAACTGAGCGAAGCCGCGTACGCGCGCGCGGTGATTCAGCGGTTCGCCGCCCGCGCGTACCGCGGCCCGGTGAGCGCGGCCGAACTCGACCGCCTCGTGAAGCACTGGGAAGCGGCCCGCAAAGACGCTGACACGCTCGAAGACAGTCTCAAGGAGGCGCTCGCGCTCGTTCTCAGTTCGCCGCGGTTCCTCGCCCTGCCCACGAATTCCGCGAACACAAAGGAGAAGCTCACCGACCACGAACTGGCGGCGCGGCTCTCGTACTTCCTGTGGAGCACGATGCCGGACGCGGAACTGACCCGGCTCGCCGCGGCGTCGAAGCTCGGCGACCCCGCGACGCGGGCCGCACAGGTTCGGCGCATGGTGAAGGACGCGAGGGCCGCACAGTTCATCGAGCAGTTCCCCGAGCAGTGGCTGGAGTTGGACCGGCTCCAGCGGGTCGTCGTCAACAAGGACCGCTATCCCGGCATCGACGAACCGCTGCTGGCCGCGATGCGGCTCGAAACGCAGCACTTCTTCGGTGAAGTGCTGCGCGAGGACATGAGCATCTTTCGGCTCCTCGATGCCGACTTCACGTTCGTCAACGAGCGGCTCGCGGCTCACTACGGCATCAAAGGTGTGGAGGGCACGAAGTTCCGCAAAGTGCAACTGGACGCGAGCCACCACCGCGGCGGCGTTCTCGCCCACGCGAGCGTGCTGACGGGCAACTCCGACGGCACCGACGGGCACCCGATCAAGCGCGGCATGTGGCTCCTCAAGAACGTGCTCGACGACCCACCGCCCCCGCCGCCGCCGAACGTGCCCGAACTGAACCGCGACAGCCCGAAGCTCAAGAATCTCACCATCACGCAGGCGCTGGCGGCACACCGCGACAACACCGCGTGCGTCGGGTGCCACCGGAAGATCGACCCGTGGGGCGTCGCGTTCGAGGAGTACGACGCGGTCGGGAACTGGCAGGGCGACGGCATCGGCGCCGAGTTGCGGAAGAGGCGCACCCTTGATCCCATCGACGCGAAGGCGGAACTGCCCGGCGGCGCGAAAGTCAATGGCCTCGCGGAACTGCGCGACGAGTTGGTTCGGGCGCGCGGTGATGACTTCCGCCGAGCGACGCTGCGCAAGGTGATGGCCTACGCGCTGGGCCGCTCGCTGACGCTGCGCGACACGGACGCGGCCGACGCGCTGGTGCCGGCCCTCCGCGAACGCGGCGACAAGTTCGGCGCGCTGATCGAGTTGATCGTCGGAAGCGAACCGTTTCAATCGAAGTGAGCACAGCCGGGGTTGAAACCCCTCGAACCTTATACGCGAGACCCACCATGCCCGCACCGTCTTGGCGACTCGACCGGCGCACCGTCCTTCGCGGCGCGGGCCTCGCGCTCGCGCTCCCGTGGATGGAGGCGATGGCGCCCGCGGCCCCGACCGCCGCGAAGCCGCCGAAGCGGTTCTGCGCGTTCTTCTTCGGCAACGGGGTGAGCCTGCCGTCGCCCAAGAGAGCCGGCCACGAAGACTGGCACTGGTTCCCGCACACCGACGGGACCGATTACAAGTTCACGAAGTCGCTGGAACCGCTCGCGCCGCACCGCGCGGACCTCACGATTCTTGGCGGCCTGTCGCACGCGACGAGCCGGCAACTCGTCGGGCACAACACCGTGGACGTGTGGCTCACCGGGGCCGACATCCGCGAGAACCTGAACAACTCCATTTCCATCGATCAGGCGATCGCCCGGCACCAAGGCGACAAGACCCGCATTCACTCGCTGGTGCTGTCGAGCCACGGCGGGGTGGGCACCAAGAGCCGCAGCACGACCATCGCGTTCGACGCGCAGGGCCGCGCGATCCCGGCCGAGTCGAACCCGCGGCGCGTCTTCGAGCGACTCTTCGAGGCGCCGAGCGACGGCGACCTCGCGGCGCGCAAGAAGGCACTCACCGTCGGCAAGCGCCGCGTGGACTTCCTGCTCGAAGACGCCAAAGATCTGCGCACCAAACTCGGGAACTCCGACCAGCAGCGCCTCGACGAGTTCCTCCAGTCGCTCGACGAAGTGGAGGGGCGCGTCACCCGCGCGCAGGACTGGCTCGGGAAGGCACTGCCGAAGGTGGACCGCGGCAAGATCAACCTCGACGTGTCGCCGAAGGGGCCGACCGACTACATCCGCACGATGTACGACCTCATCGCGCTCGCGTTCGAGACGGACACCACGCGCTCGGCCGCGTACCAGGTGACCGCGGAAGACGGGGTCGGCATCTGCGACAAGTTCCCGACCATCCTCGACTTCGGCCGCAAGGTCGGGCACCACGGCCTCAGCCACGACGACAAGGACCCCACGTTCGGCTGGGGCAAGTACGACCGCTACCTCGCGGAGCAGTTCGCGTACTTCCTCGGCAAGCTCGGCAAGGTGCGCGAAGGCGACGGGCGGCTCCTGGACAACGTCGTGGCGCTGTACGGCAGCGGCACCAGCACGACACACAACGCCCGCAACTACCCGCTGGTGCTCGCGGGCGGTAAGAGCCTCGGGCTGAAGCACGGCCGGTACATCAAGCAGAAGGCCGAGCGCCCGCTGGGCGACCTGTTCCTGACGCTGCTGCACCGGTTCGACGTGCCCGCGAAGTCGTTCGCCGACAACGCCGGCGAGTTCCGCGAGATCCTCGCGTCCTGATGCCTGACGGCCGCACCGGCCAGCGCCCCGGGCCGGTGGGATCTTCAAGTTCTCAAAGCACGGCAAGGGCGCGACCGTGAGCTAACGCCTCCCGTGGACCGCGAAGGGCGCCGACGAGTTGTGCTTCATCCAGTCGGTCCACACGGGCACATCAACCACGACCCCGCGATCAAGTCCTTCCAGACAGGGCACCACCTCGCGGGCCGGCCGGGCATGGGCTCGTGGCTCAGCTACGACCTCGGCAGCGCGAACGAGAACCTCCCCGCGTTCGTGGTGCTCATCTCGAAGGACCGGATCGTAACCGCTTTACTCACGTTTATGGGCCAACGGGTTCGTGCCGAGCATTCGCGCCGGGGTGCAGTTCCACAGCGGCGGTGCCCCGTTCGTCCCGGAATGCACACGCGAGCTCGGTTTCGGATACAACGCCCCCACCGGATTCGCGCCTCCCGGAGCAACTCGTGGCCCGCCCCCTCTCGCAACAGCTTCACGCGGCGATCAAGAAGATCAACCGCCCGGGCTCGTTCTGTGCGACCGGCGGCGACCGGGCCGTGAACCCCGGATTGGCGGTCGCCGGTCTCGGCCCGATCGGACTGCCGTTCACCTCGCAGCAGGCGAAGAAGCTGAAAGCTCAGTGCAAACAGGCCCCCTATGGAAAGGGTGAAGCGACACTCGTCGATACGGCCGTTCGGCGGGTTTGGCAACTCGACCCCGATCGGTTCTCCCTCACGAATCCCGAGTGGCCGCAGTTCCTCCGCGGCGCGGTCGCCACGGTTCAGCGAGAACTCGGGCTGGAGACGCAGACGCTCGATAGCCACCTCTAGAACCTGTTACTCTACGAGCCGGGCAGCTTCTTCCTCCCGCACCGCGACGGCGAGAAACTCGACCGCATGGTCGCCACGATGGTCGTCGTGCTGCCGTCGTCGTTCACCGGCGGCGAGTTGGTCGTCCGCCACGAGGGGGACGAACGAACGATCGACTTCTCGCGTGCCGAGTACAACCCGTTCCACACGCATTTCGCGGCGTTCTACGCGGACTGCGAACACGAAGTCCGGCCCCTGAAGACCGGGTACCGGCTGTGCCTCGTGTACAACCTCACACTCGCGAAGGCGAAGAAGGTTATCGCCGCGCCGCGAACCACCGACCACATCGAGGAAGTCGCACGGGTTCTGCGCGGCTGGTCGGCCGACCAGCCGACGCACAAACTCGCCGTCACGCTCGAACACCAGTACACGGCGGACGGGTTGGTGTGGGACGCCCTCAAGGGCGTGGACCGAGTCAAGGCCCGCGTCCTCCACGAGGCCGCGAAACTCGCGGACTGCCGGGCGTACCTCTCGCTCCTGACGCTCTGGGAATCCGGCTCGGCGGACGAAGACTACCGACCGCGTCGATACAGCCGCCGCTACTCCGACGATGACGACGAGGAGGGCGAGTACGAAATGGGGGAAATCTTCGACACGAGCCTGACCGCCGAGCACTGGAGCGACGCCGACGGCGGCCGCCCGACGTTCGGGTCCATGGCGGTCGAGCGGGAAGAGGTCGTGCCGCCGGAATCGCTGACGGGCGTCAAGCCCGAGGAGGACGTGAGCGGGTACACGGGCAACGAGGGGTTGACGATGGACCGGTGGTACCGGCACGCGGCGGTCGTCGTCTGGCCCAACGCGAGGCACTTCGACGTGCTCTGCGACTGCGGGGTCCAAGCCGCCATCGCCTCGCTTCGGCAGATGGTCACCGATCGGAAGGAGACTGCCAAGCAAGGCCCGTCGAACAAGGAACGCTGCGCCGAGTTCGCGACCAAGGTGCTGGCCCGGTGCGTCGGAGCCGCCTGCGGAGATGCCGAGGCGAACGAATTGGCCGGGGCACTACTCGACCTCGACGAACCCGAGTTGCTGCGGGCGTTCTTCCGCGACATCGTGACGAACAGCAGGACGATCAAGCCGGGGGCGTCCGTCCGGGCGGCGTGCGAGAAGTACGGCTGGGAGACCTTTCAGGCGGAACTCACCGGCATGTTCGCGGCGACCAGCGTGGACAACGTGACCCAGGTCGCCGGACCGAGGGCCGACCTCCTGGAGCGGAACCTAGGTGCTGACGGCGGAGTAAAAGTGCAGCGCTCGGCGGAGCAAAAGTGCAGCGCTGAATTGGGGTGCAGTGTATTCGGTGACCCGTTTGGGAGTAGGGCGTCCGAGGTCGGCCCGCGACGCGAGGGGTGCGCTCGGCCTGATCTTGTCCAAACGGTATCGCCCCGACTCGTCCTTCACATGGGCTGAGGACGAGTCGGGGCGATACCGTTGGCCCATCTCCGGGACGGCTCACGATGCGGACGTGCGTCGCCGTTTGGCGTCCTGTAGCCGATAGCTCTCGCCGGTCAACTCCACGATGTGACACCGGTGCGTCAGCCGATCCAGGGCCGCCCCCGTCAGCCGCTCGTTCCCCAGCACCTCGGTCCAGTTCTCGAACGCCCGGTTCGTCGTCAGGATCACGCTCGACCGCTCGTACGCCGTCCCGATCACGTCGAACAGCAACTCCGCACCGGCCTTGCTCGCCGGCACGTACCCGAACTCGTCGAGCACCAGCAGGTCGAACTTCGCCAGCTGCTGACGCATCCGCAGCAGGTGCCGCTCCTGGTCCGCTTCGCGCAGCGTGGTGATCAACTCCGTCACCCGCCAGAACCGCACCCGCTTCCCTTGGGCGCACGCCGCCATCGCCAGCGCGGTCGCCAGGTGCGTCTTCCCGGTTCCACTCGGGCCGATCAACAGCACGTTCTCCCGCTTGGTCAGGTAGTCGCCACGAACCAAGTCTAGGATCAGCGGTTGGTTCACGCTCGGCCGCGCCGCGAAGTCGAACTCGGCGAGGGTCTTCGGGGCCGGGAACCGCGCCGCCTTCAGCCGCCGCTCGGCCGCCTTGCGCTCCCGCTCGATGAGCTCCAGTTCGCACACCTGCAGCAGGTACCCGAGGTGGTCGACGTTCTCGCGCGCGCACCGCGCCGCGACCTTCTCGCACTCGCGGGCCACGGTCGGCAACCGCAGCGCCTTCAGGTGGTTCTTCAGCAGCACCGCGCTCGTCGTGGTCGTGGGCGGGTTCATCGTGCGCCCTCCCGGGCCAGCAGCGCCCCGTACGCCGACACGTCCGTCACCGGCACCCGCACGCTCGCCAGGTGCGGTCGACCGT
>VGZJ01000309.1 GCA_016872595.1 Planctomycetota bacterium | reverse complement strand
GGCTTGGGGGCGGGTTTCGGGGCCGGCTTCTGCTCGGGCTTGCGCGCCGGGGGGCGCTCCGCGGGCGCGGGCTTGGCCGGGCGCGCGGAGCGCGGCGCGGGTTCTTTGGGCTTGGCTTCTCGCGCCGGCGGCTTCGCGGCGGGCTTGGCCTCGCGCGCCACCGGCTTCTTCGGCCCGTAGCTCGGCACATCGTCCTCGTCGAGCGCGTCGAAGTCTTCGACGAGTGCGCGCCCGAGCGGGCGGTCGTCGTCCGCGTCGGGCGCGGGGGGCGACATCGGGGCGGGCTTCGCGGGCGGCGGGGCGGCGGCGCGGCGCGGGGGCGGCGCGACCGGTTCCGCGGCGGCCGGCCGCGGCGCTTCGATTGCTTTCTTCGGCTCCGCGACGCGCGCCGGTAGCTGCACCACGCGCGTCGGAGGGACCGGCGTCGGCCCGGACCGCACCTCGGACTTCATCTCCGACCCGAACCGGGCTACGACGTACATGCCGCTCGTCTTGTGTTTTTCCAGCTCGAGCAGCCCGTCGCGCTGCGCGTCTTCCAGCAGTTCGCTGAACGTGCGGTAGCCGTAGAACCCCTCGTTGAACGACGGCTTCTTCCGCTTGATCGTGTCCTTGAGCATCGACGAGTAGATGATCTCCTTGTTCTCGCGCCGCAGGGCCAGCAGCGTGTCGAGCACGAGTGCGAATAGTTTGCGCTTCTTTTCGGGAATGGACTCGTCCACCGAAACCGGGATGGCCGCGGAGCGGCCGAGGTCCTCGTAGTACATGAACTCGTCGCAGTTGTCGCGTAGCAGGTCGGAGGTCGCGTCGGACAGGCCGAGGCCGATGACGTGCTTGCCCAGTTCCTTCAGTTTGGAGACGAGCGGCGAAAAGTCGCTGTCCCCGGACACGATGACGAACGTGTCGATGTGGTCCTTGCTGTAGGCGAGGTCGATGGCGTCCACGACGAGGCGGATGTCGGCCGAGTTCTTGCCGGTTATTCCGCGGCGCGGGATCTCGATCAGCTCGATGGCGGCCTCGTGAAGCGCGCCGGTGTACATGCCGAACCGCGACCAGTCGGCGTAGGCCTTCTTGCAGACGATCTTGCCCTTTTCGACGAGGCGCTCGAGCACCTTGCCGATCTCGAAGCGGTCGCGCCGGTTGTTGAACCCGAGGCCCATGTTCTCGAAGTCGATGAACACGGCGAGGGTGCGTTCGCCGTCGCCCGCGCGGTGCGATTTCATTCCGGTCCTACGAGTGAGTTGGAAGGTCCGTCATCCGTGCGGCTATTGTGCGAACCGGGGCGGCGCGGGGGAAGGCCAAGTACGAAGCCGCTCGCGGCTTTGCAACCGTTCCGCTATAACGTCCCCCATCACGAACTCTCACAACGGGCGGGCCATGTCGAACTTCTTCAGCATGTCGGGCAAGGTTGCGGTGGTCACGGGCGGCGGGCAGGGCATCGGCGAGGCCATCTGCCGGCGGCTCGCGGGCGCGGGCGCGAAGGTCGGCGTGTTCGACATGAACGCCGACAGCGCCACCCGCGTCGCGGCGGACATCGGCGGGGTGCCGCTCGTCGGCGACCTGACCAAAGAGGCCGACCTCGACCGCGTGTTCGGCGAGATCGCGCGGGCGGCCGGGCCGGTGGACGTGCTCGTGAACAACGCCGGGGTTGCCAGCCGCAAGGGGCGCGACGTGCCCATCTGGGAGAGCGTGCGCGAGGACTGGGAGTTCGTGATGGGCATCAACGTCACCGGCCTCGTCATGTGCTGCAAGGCCGTGCTGCCCGGCATGATCGAGCGCAAGTACGGGCGCATCGTGAACATCGCCAGCATCGCCGGGAAGGAGGGCAACCCGAAGATGGCCCCGTATTCGGCGAGCAAGGCCGCGGTGATCGCGCTAACGAAATCGCTGTCGAAAGAACTGGTGGGGAAGGGCGACATCTGTGTGAACAGCGTGGCCCCGGCGGTGATCCAAACGCCGATCCTTGACCAGCTCGACGCGGCGCAGATCAACATGATGCTGAGCAAGATCCCGCTCGGCCGCACCGGGAAGCCGGACGAGGTCGCGGCGCTGGTCCACTTCCTCAGCAGCGCCGACTGCAGCTTCACCACCGGCTTCTGCTTCGACATCAGCGGCGGGCGCGCGACGTACTGAAAGGCGGACCATGCGCACCGTGACCTACGGCGGGGCGTGCAGCCTCGACCTGTTCATCGCCCGTCCGGACGGCGCGGTCGATTGGCTCGTGTGGAGCGACGACGCCAACGCCATCATGGGCGCGTACTGGCTCACCATCGACACCGTGCTGATGGGGCGGAAGACCTATCAGGCGGCGTCGATGAACGGCGGCGGGGGCGCGTCGCCCGGCATCACGACCTATGTGTTCTCGCGAACGCTCAAGCGCGCGCCGGGCGCGACGATTATTTCCGACGACGCGGGCGGCTTCGTCCGCAAGTTGAAGGAGCAACCGGGGAAAGGTATCTGCTTGATGGGTGGCGGCGAGTTGGCCCGCGCGCTGTTCGAGGCCGACGTGATCGACGAAGTGGGCGCGAACGTTCACCCGGTGCTGCTTGGCGCGGGCGTGCCACTGGTGCCGGGACTGGCGCGGCCCGTGAACCTGAAACTGGTCTCCGCGAAGCCCCTCGCCGGCGGTTGCGTGTACCTGCTCTATCGCGTCGCGCGTTGAGGCGTAGCGCACGATCCGGAAGCGTCCGCGACGGATTGCGTTGTCCGTCGCTAACGCTTCCGGCTCGTCGAGTCTATGACGTTACTTCCCGCAGTTGCAGGACGAGCCGCCGGTGGAGCGGCAGCCGGTCGCGGCGGTCAGCGAGAGGGTAGCGATCACGAGTGCGAGGATGAGCTTGCGCATGGGAACCGTCCTTCCGTGGGGTTTCGAGCCAAAGGCCGCGCGTTCCGTGCGCGGCGAGAGGGGTATCGGACCCGCGGCGCGCGGCGCATCACGCGAACCGCGCCCGGGGCGCGTGCCGCGGGCGCGGCGCGACAGGTGAAGCGGACTAGCGAAGCTGTACCAGTTGTGCGGGGGGCCTGCGATGCACTTCCTCCTCTTCTACGACGTGGTGCCGGACTACGCCGAGCGGCGCGTGCCGCTGCGCGCCGCGCACCTCGCGCACGCCCACGCCGCGGTCGCGCGCGGCGAGTTGGTGCTGGGCGGCGCACTCGCCGATCCCATCGACGGTGCGGTGCTGCTGTTCCACTGTGATTCGGCCGACGTGGTGGAAGCGTTCGTCGCCGCCGACCCGTATGTGACCGCCGGGCTGGTTACGCGCTGGCAGGTGCGCACGTGGACGACCGTTGTGGGCGACGGGGCCATCGTGAAGGTGTAGCGCGCCGGTTACGGCACGAGGTTCGGTTCGGCCGGAACGGGCGAGACGGGCGGCGGCGGGAGTTGCATCTGCGGCATCATCCGGTCGATCAGCTCGATGGCCTTCTCGGTGGCGAGTTCGGGTTGCCGGTCGAAGTCCGCTTCCGGGTGGTGCGGGGTTACACCGACGCCGTTGATCGGCCCGCTGCGCGGCGCGATCAGTTTGGCGATGGTCACGCGCACGGTGCCGGTCTTGCCGGGCTTCTTGGGGTCGGCCTCGTCCAGCGTCATCAGGCGCAGCGGGTATTGCACGGTGCCCTTGCCGAAGGTCGGCATCCCGACGAGGGTAGCCCGGTTGTTGTCCTTGAGGGCCGCGGCCAGCACTTCCGCCGCGGATGCGGTCTCCGCGTCGATCAGGAGCACAACCTTAATGTCGTGCGCGCTCATGCCGCTCATCGAGGTGAAGGTTTGGTCGTGAACCTCCGCGGCTTGGCCTTGCGTGGTCACGATAATGCCGTCGGGCAGGAGCCGGCGGGCGACTTCGACGCCGGCGAGGAACGAGCCGCCGTGGTTGCCACGGAGGTCGAGGATCACGACACGCGCGCCGTCGGTCTTGAGTTTGATGATTTCGGTATCCAGTTCGCCCGGCGTCGCAGGGGAGAACGTGCCGAGGCGCAGGTAGCCCACGTCCTTCGCGCTGAGCAACTTGCGGCCGTACACGGTGGGCGCGCTGACCGGCACGGCGACCACGATGGGCGGGCCGTCACCGACCGGCGGGAACTCGAAGCGGTGGTTGCCGTCCACGCCGGGGTGCTTGAGGGCTTCGACCGCGCCCGCCATGTTGTCCATCGGGCGGCCGTTGATCTTCACCACGCGGTCGCCGCGCTGGAGGTGAGGGTAGTTATGCGCGACCCACGAGTTCGGGATGACGCCCTGCACGAACAGGCCGTCCTTGTTCGCGCCGAGGAACAGGCCGGCAGCGGCGAGGTCCGGGCCGGCGGGCGCGCCCCCGGCGTTCGGCGTCAGGAACGCGGTGTACTCGTCCAGCCCGCTACACGACCCGCACGCGGCTTCGAGGGCGAGCGCCGCGGGCACGCGCACGGGGAAGGCGTCTTGTGCCGCCGCGATCAACTCGCGCATCGCGGCCCGCGCCGTTTTGTAGTCGGCGACCGGGCGCTTGGCCCAGTCGCGGCGGAGCGCGGCTCGGAACGGTTCGATCTTGTCGGCCCGCGTGTTGTCGAGGAACGCTTGTCGGAACGCGGAGTTGCCCAGCGCCCGGTCGACTTCTTCGACCGCGAAGCCCCACAGTGTTTGGGCCGTTGCCTTCTCGCGATCGGCGTAAATGCTCGGCACGCGCTGGATCACTTCCGCGAACAGGTCGAGGCCGGACGCGAGCGGCATCGCGGTGGCGAACTGCTGGAAGTTCGGGTCGCGGTGGCGGCGCACCTGTTGGACGCGCCGCAGTGCAGCGTTCAGCTTCTCGCGCAGTTCAGGCGAATTACGGTCGGCTACGAAGAGGTGGCAGTACGCGGTGAACGCGGCGTCCCAGTCGCCGGCCTTCTCCGCGCGCTCGGCGATTTCGCGGAGCTGCGCGGGGCTGGGCTTGGTCGGGCGCGGTGAAGGGTCGGCGGCGCGCACGCTGGGGGCGAAGGCACACGCGACTAGCACGAGCGCCACACCGAACCGGCGGATCGTTACCCACGCGGTCATCGCGGGAGTCTCCGATACACAACTGCCGTGAGCGAGAGTCGTTCGGGAGAGCGCGAACAGCTCATCTATGCTTCACGATACTACCCTTAATAGACGGGGCGCGTCAAACGAAAGATTTCTCCGCCGTTACACTTGGGGCGAACCCTCTTCTCTCGGACCGCGGTCGTCCCGCCCGCCGGTGAACCATTCGGCGAACTGTCCGTGACTTTCCACACATCACTTCACAGGCTCGCAGCGGGCGGGACGCCCGCGGTCCCAGATTCGTCTACACTGCGGCCCGGCGCGCGGGCTTCACCTGAACCGCGCTCGGCTCGGCGCAGCCGCCGGCCGTGGGGAGCAGTTTGCCGGGGCTACACCGGCCGTCGGGGTTGAACGCGGTGCGGAGGCGCACCATGAAATGCAGGTCATCGGGTGTGAACATCAGCGGCATGAAGTCGATCTTCTCCACGCCGATGCCGTGCTCGCCGGTCACGCTGCCGCCGAGGTTGACGCACGCCGAGAGAATCTCGTGGCTGGCGTCGAGCACGGCCTTCACTTGCGCCGGGTCGCGCTCGTCGAACATCAGGATCGGGTGGACGTTGCCGTCGCCGGCGTGGAACACGTTGCAGATGCCGAGTTTGTACTTCCGCGCCGTGGCCTGAATGTGCCGCATGATCTCCGGCAGTTTGGTGCGCGGCACGACGCCGTCTTGCGTGCAGTAACTGGGGTAGCCCAGCCGTCCGATGGTGCCGAACGCCTGCTTGCGGGCCTTCCACAGCGCCATGCGTTCGGCCTCGGTGTTGGCCTTGCGCACCTCGCGCGCTTTGTTTCGCTTCGCGATCCCCTCGATGCGGTCGGCTTCGTCCTGCAACCCGGCGGCGAGGCCGTCCACTTCCATGATGACGACGGCTTCGGCGTCCAGCGGGAACCCGAACTTGAACGCCGCTTCGACCGCGGACAGCATCGTCTTGTCGAGCAGTTCGAGCGCCGCCGGGACGATGCCCGCGCCGATGATGTCGCTGATGGTGTTGGTGGCGTCGTCGATGGTCTCGAAGATGCCGAGCAGCGTGCGGTACGCTTCGGGGTTTTTCGTCAGCCGCACCCACACCTTCGTGACGACGCCGAACGTGCCCTCGCTGCCGACGATGGAGCCGACGAGATCGTAGCCGGGCGCGTCCTCGGTCGGCCCGCCGCACTGCAGGACGCGGCCGTCGGGCAGCACCAGTTCGACGCCCAGAATGTGGTTGACGGTGACGCCGTATTTGAGCGTGTGCGGTCCGCCGCTGTTGGTGGCGACGTTGCCGCCGATGGTACACGCGCCTTGGCTACTGGGGTCCGGGGCGTAGTGGAAGCCGTGCGGCTTCAGCGTGTTGGTGAGCCACACGTTCACGACGCCCGGCTCGACGACCGCGTAGCGGTCGCGCGTGTTCACCTCCAGAATGCGCTTCATGCGCGCCATGGCGATCATCACGCCGCCGCCGACCAGCACGCAGCCCCCCGCGAGACTGGTGCCCGCGCCCCGGGCGATGAAGTTGATGCCCAACTCATTGCACGTCTTCACGATGCCGACAACGTGCTCGGTCGAAGTCGGGAACACGACGATATTGGGCTTGGTCTTGGCAATGGTGAACCCATCGCACTCGTAGGCGGCCATGTCCGCGGCGGCCGTGAGGACGTTGTCGTTGCCGACAATGGCCTTCATGCGCGCGACCAGCGCGGCGTGATCGCTCGCGGCCAGCGGGGTGCCGGTGGCAACGGCAAACGCGGTCGATGTGCTCATAAGGGTAATGTAGCGACGGCGCGCGAAGAGGTCACTTCGCCCGCGGCATCGGCGCAAGTGGCGGTGGCAGCGGTGCGTCCCACACCTTCGCCGTCTTGTCGCTGCTCGCGGTGACGATGCGGGTGCCGTCGGCGCTGAACGACGCCGCATTTACGTAACCAGCATGCCCCTTGAGAGTGAGCACCTCGGCCCCGGTCTTCGCGTCCCACACCCTCGCCGTCTTGTCGTCGCTCCCGGTGACGATGCGTGTGCCGTCCGCGTTGAACGAGGCCGCAGGCACGCTGTCCGTGTGCCCCTTGAGCGTGAGCACCTCGGCCCCGGTCTTCGCGTCCCACACCTTCGCCGTCTTGTCGCTGCTGCCGGTGACGATGCGTGTGCCGTCCGCGTTGAACGCCGCCGCAAGCACGCTGTCCGTGTGCCCCATAAAGGTGTGCACCTCGGCCCCGGTCTTCGCGTCCCACACCTTCGCCGTCTTGTCGCTGCTGCCGGTGACGATGCGTGTGCCGTCCGCGCTGAACGACGCCGCAT
>VGZJ01000308.1 GCA_016872595.1 Planctomycetota bacterium | reverse complement strand
TCATGCCAAATTGGCAGCGGATTCAGGCCGGAGCGAAATCCCGTCGATTTCCGCTACCCGAAGGCCGAACAAAGGCAATCAACGCAAGTCGGTATCACCCGATGCCCCAGTCTTCTCGCCCCGGCGCCACGCAGCACCGTGCGACGCGACAACAGCTTGGTCATGTTCCTTGCCCCTTTCCACGACCGAGACGGGACGGATTACGTTTGCATGATTGCGATCCTACAGCCCGGCCAACCTCGCCGTGCTGTCCCCAAAGCGGTCGAGTTCCAAGCCGCCCCAATCCATGAGGCTGAGGAACAGGCTGCACATGCGCCGGTTGGGGGCATTGAGGTAGTCGAGCGCGCGGCCGCCGCGAAGCTTGCCGCCGGCCCCGCCCAGCAGGACCACCGGCAACTGCTTGGCGTCGTGGTTGCCGTGCAGCATGCTCGAGCAGTGCATGACGGTCGTGCTGTCCAGCAGCGTGCGGTCGCCCTCCTTCACTTCCGCCATCCGCTCGCAGAGGTAAGCGAGCTGAGACATGAAGAACTGGTTCACCGCGACCAGTTCTTTCGGCTGGGTGTGGGCCATCTGGTGGTGCTGATCTTTGGCACCGACGTGCGCGTGCGTGAGGATCGACCCGTCGTTGCAATACTTAAGCGTCGCGATCCGCGTGGAGTCGGTGCGGAAGGCGAGCAGCACGATGTCGTTCATCAACTTCCAGTACTCCGGGATTTCGGCGGGAACGCCGTCGGCCGGCCGCGGGCGATCGGGGGCGGTCAGGGTCGGCTTCCAGCCGCCGGCAGCAGGCTCCTTGCCGGCCCGCTTGATGCGCCCCTCGATCTCGTGGACGCTCCCCAGATACTCCTCGAACCGCTGCTGGTCCGAGACGGAGAGCCGCTGGCGCAGCGACTTGGCGTCTTCGAGCACCGCGTCGACGACGCGGCGGTCGCCCTTTTTGCGGTCGGTGCGGAAGAGCTGGTCGAAGGCGAGCGCCGGGCGCGTCTCGGTCCAGGTCGGCGACACCGCCGTGCTCCACGAAATGTGCGAGCTGTAGAGCAGCGGGTGCCCGTCTTGGAGGCCGGGAATCGGCCCCTCGCAGCCGAGTACCAGCGACGGGATACGCGTCCGGTCGCCGATCCGCTGCGCCATCAGTTGGTCGAAACTGACGCCGGTGCGGACCTCCGTCTTCGACATCGGGGCGCCGCTGAGCATGTTCCCCGTCTGCATGCAGTGGATGACGCCGTTGTTGGCCTGTTCGTTCCACAGGCCGCGCAGGAAGACCAGCCGCTCCCGCCACGACTCCAGCGGCTTCAGGCAGGGGCCGAGTTCCATTTTGGCTCCCTCCCCCTTGGCCCACCAGTGTTGTGAGTGGAAGCCCATGCCCGTGAAGGTGACGAGCGTGCGGGTCGGTGGCCGATCAGCGGCGTTGGCGCCCGCAGCGAACGGCAGCGATTCGAGCCACGGCAGGGCCACGGACACTCCGAGCCCGCGCAGCACCGTACGTCGTGAGCAGATCGCAGCGGAGTTGGTCGACATGGAACAACCCTTCGGTTTGGGGTCAGGGTGATGCGGCCTCCGGCCGAATGCAGCGGAACTGCTCGCTCCGGACAATGAGGAGCAGGGCGTCCGACCAGCGGCCGCCAGCAGCCATGTTCTTGGTCAGTTCTTCGATCAACTTCCGGTCCGACAACTGAACCGATCGGCCCAATGAATAGCCGACCAATTTTTGAGCGAGGGATCGCAGCAAGTCTTCACGCCGGGGACCGGCCAGGTATTTGCGCAGCCCGGCGAAGTCATCGAGCTCCTTACCGTCGCGCAGCGTCGCCTTGGTGTCGCCGGGCTTCAGTTCGCGGGCCGGCCGTATCCGGCCGATGGCGTCGAACCGCTCGAGCGCCATGCCGTAGGGATCGATGCGGCTGTGGCAGCCGGCGCAGTTCGGGTCCTTGCGGTGCCGCTCGGTGATTTCGCGCACGCTGAGCCCGGCGGGCGGAGACTCGGGCAGCGGCGGCACGTCGGGTGGGACCTTGGGCAATCGCTCGCCGAGCATTTGGACCACCCACGCGCCACGCTTGACGGGGCTCGTGCGGGCCGCCGCCGACTGCTTCGCGAGCACCGCGCCGAAGCCGAGGACCCCGCCGCGGTCGTAGGCGGCAACCTTCTCGACGCGGCGCCACTCCGGGCCTTTCACGCCGGGGATGCCGTAGTGCCTAGCGAGGACGTCGTTGACGACCACCGCGTCGGCGTCGATCACGTCGGCGATCGGACGGTCGTTCATGAAGAGGTCCTCGAAGAACCGCACCGGTTCCTCGGCCAGCGCGTCGCGCACGGCCGGGGTGAACTCGGGGAAGTGCTTCAGGTTTCGGCCGTGGTTGGTGGCGAAGTCCCGCACCCCGAGCCAGCGGGCACCGAACTCCTCGGCCATGCCGCGCACCCGGCCGTCCTTCAGCATCCGGCGCAACTGCTGCTCCATGACCACGGGCTCGTGGAGCTTCGCGGCCTTCGCCCGCAACTCGTCGTCGGGGATCGACGCCCAAAGCAGGAAGCTCAGTCGGGTCGCCAGCTCGTCGCCCGACACCGGCCGCCAGCGCGACCCGGGCGCCGGTTGCTCGACCCGGTACAGGAACCACGGCGACGAGAGGACGCGCGCAAGCGCCGAGCGGAAAGCCGGGTCGTGTTCGACGCCGTCTTTCCGCTCGGCGTGATAGGACGCGAGAATGGCCTTGCGTTCATCGGCGGTGAGGAGCCGGCGCCAGGCCCGGGCGGCGAACGCGAGCAGCGCCTCGAGGTGTCCCGGCGCCGCCGCGACCTGGGCCGTGCGGAGTTCCTCCTCCTCGCGTTTCACCCGCTCTCCGAATTGTTGGATGTAGAAGAACATGATGCGCGCGCCGTCGTTCGGCTTTCGGTAGTACTGCACGATTTCCTCGTACATGCGCGGGGTAGCGAACGCCTGCTCGCTGACGAACTGCAGTTCGCCCCACAGGCGGTCGATCTCCGCTCGGCCCGCGTCGTCGAGAAGGAGGCGACGCAGCGGTTCGTCTTCGCGGTGGTACATGAAGAGGCTTCCCTGGGCGTCCCGCGGCACGATCGGTTCGAAGAGGACCGCCGGCGGAAACAGCGCGCGAAACTCGGCGGCGGGCTTGGCCCGCTCGGCGGCGGCGCTTGGGTGTACGATCTGGGCGGCCCGCGGGTCACCGGGCGTCGCTTTGGCCACCGGTTCGGCAAGGTTACCGCCGCCACCGGTGGCAGCGATCAGGAACGCTTGAACGAAGGCCGCTTTTGGACTCCCGACGTCGAGGCTCACATCGGCGCGGAGGAACCGCGGCAGCGTGAGTGCCTTCTGGAGCGGCGCCGGCAGTTTCTTCAGATCGATGACGACCTCGGCACCGGCAGCCGTGACCAGAGCGGACTTTGGCACCGGACGGTCCTTTGGATGTTGGCCGAACTTGAGTCCGGACGCCGCCTCGACGGCCTTCCGCAATTCTTCGTGCTCCGCGAGGACCAGCGTGGGCCCGTCGCCCCCTTCCAGTCGCAGCCGGTCCCAGACCACGAACGTGTCGGGCTGGGCCGGCACCGCGACCAGCCGGAAGAGCGGTTCGCGGGCGGCACCTTCCACCTGCTCCTTGGCGACCACCCGGCGCAGCTCTTCCCACGCGGGAAAGCCGTTGCCGACCGCAAGAACGGCGTTCTTCTTGTAGCGGTCCAGAAACAGTTGCTCCTGTGTGGCCCTGATTGCCGCGAGCATCGGGGCCGGATCGGTGGTTGCTGCCCGCCACTTTTCGCGAACGGGGTCGAGTAACGGCGAGGCCGTCTTGCCGTTGAGCCCCGCCCAGAGCGCGGCCAGGTAGGTCGCGTTGAGCTTCTCCTCGGCGGCGACCTTGGCGAGGGCGGCGGCACCGCCGCTGGTGAGCATGTCGCGGTGGTGCAGGGTCGCTGACAGGTGAGCCGCAAGCGGTGGTTCCCCCTTGAGCCCGGCGTGGCGGGCGTGAAAATTGCGGAGCGACTCGAGCGCCTCTGTGGTCCAAGTCGGCCGGTCAGGGGATGGCGAGAAACGGAAGCCCTTGGGGAGAAGCACGGCCCGTGCGGCGACGTCGCGGGCGGCCTGATGGTATCGTTCCACCAGGCCCGGCGTCACCGGCATCGCCTCCCCGACGTTGGCGAAGCCCTCCCCGCCGACGCTGTCGGCAGGAAACTCGCGGGCCCGGGTCGGCCGCATATCCACACCGGTGAGATCGCGGATCGCGTTGTCGTACTCGGCGTTGCTCAGCCGGCGCAGCGTAACGGGGCCGGGGTCGCCGGCCCGCGCGGCCGCCTCCGCGTCGAGCGCCGCCTTGATCCAATCCAGGAGTTGTTTTCGCTCGGCCTCACTCGGCTGCGGTGCGTCCTTGGGGGGCATGTCCCCGGCGCTCAACCGCTCAGCGATGTCGGCGAGAACCCTGGGCTTGGCGAAGATTGTCTTGGCTGTGGTGAAGTTCGTGAGATCGAGATCGTTGCCCTTCGGCATCTTTCCATGGCACTTCCCGCACGTCTTGACGAGTAACGGTTGAATCTGCTTGGCATACGATTGCGTGAGGTCGTCAGCGCCATCGGCAGAAACCACGGTGGGCGTGCGATAAGCCAGCAGGGCGGCGATCAGGGCAAGTCCAACGCCGAGGCAAGACAGTACCGTGCGGGGGGCCGGAAGTCGGTTCATTGTCCTTGTTCCTTTCCTCGGCGAAGCGGGACGGGTCGCGTTGCGGAATCGCAATCACCCACCGGGGCAATCCGGTGCGCCACACACACTCACGGATCAATGCGGTAGAGATGTTTGCCCGTGCGGACGATCAGTGAGTTGCCGACGACGGCGGGTGTGGCCATCATTTCTTCGCCATCGAGCTTATTCGTGGCCAAGAGTTCGAACTGGCGGCCCGGCTCGATCACCCTGGTGACCGACGACTCGTCAAAGAAATAAATGCGCCCCGCGACGTGGATCGGGGAGGCGGAGAACTTACTGCCCAAGCGCTCCTTCCAGACCAACTCGCCCGTTTTGGCTTCAAGGCACGAGACGAATCCCTCCGAACTGACGACAAAAAGCAGATCGCCGACTAGGATCGGGGAGGGTCGCGACGGCATGCCCTTGCCGTTCTTCCACAGAATGTGAGTGGACGTGACGTCACCCTTTCCGTCCGTGCGAACGGCCCAGAGTTCGGGATTGATGTAGGCACTGATCATGTACAGGATACCGTCGCGGTAAACGGGCCGCGGGGCGATCGACCAGCCGCCGTAGGTTACTTTCCAGATCTCTTTTCCGGTGGGGATGTCGTAGCCCATCGTGGCACGCGGGCCGACGCTGATCAACTGCCGCTGGTCGCCGTTTTTGGCGACGATCGGGGTCGAGTAGCACTTGCGGAGGTCCGGGGTGACGTTGTTGAAGTTGACGGAGCGGTCGGTCTTCCAGACGGTTTTCCCCGTGGCCTTCTCGAGGGCAACCACGTACTGGACATCCCGGCCATCGACGTTGAAAACCAGCAGATTATCGACCAGGGTTACGGAACTCCCCGCCCCCTCGTGGTGATCGCAGTTCAGATCGCGTCGCGTCCAGAGAATCTTGCCGTTGGCCGTGTCGAGGCAGGCCGTGCCGTAAGTGCCGAAGTGGACGTACACGCGTCCCTCCTCGATGGCTCCGGTCGGCGAGGCGTAACTGTTCATAGCAGCGATTTTCTCGGGCTTTTCCACATCGAAGACGTGGATGTCGTGAACAACCTTCCCGGAGTCTCGGTTCACGCACAGCGCATACAGTTTCTTGCCGTCGGCGGTGGCGGTGGTCAGCCAGATCTGATCCTTCCAAACAACCGGCGAGGACCAGCCGCGATCGTGAATGGGCGTTTTCCAGACGACCCCTTTGTCGGCACTCCAGACGAGGGGAAGTTTCTTCGCGTCGGAATAGCCATTGGCATCGGGACCCCGGAACTGCGGCCAGGTGTCACCGGCGTACAACGTGGAGCCAGTCGCGAGTGCAGCAAGAGTCAGAATGACGAAACGCATCGGATTCCCCCGAGAGAGTTCGGAACCCATCAGTGATTGTTGAGGCGGCACTTGTCCTCACGGCACGGTCACGATGCGGAACCCGGCCGCCCCGTACCGGCTCGGGCCGGCGCCGACGAGGTAGCGGTTGGCGCTGCGGCACGCGACCGGTGGGAGGCCCCACGAACCGCCGCGCAGCACCGGGCGCCCCTCGCCCTGATTCTTGGTCTGGAGGGCGTTCCGCTCCTTGGGCAGCGCGGAGTACTTCCCGTAGTAGTCCTCGCACCACTCCCAGACGTTGCCGTGCATGTCGTAGACGCCGAAGTCGTTCGGCTTGAACTGACCGATGGGGGCCGCGAAGGCGTGCCCGTCGCGGGCTTTGATCGACTTGGCGTCGGGCCCGCCGAGCTTTTCCTTCCAGGTGGCGTCGGCAACGTTGGCGAACTCCGCCAGCCGCTCGTCATCGTCGCCGCAGCAGAAACGCCCGGTGCTCCCCGCGCGGCAGGCGAATTCCCACTCCGCCTCGCCCGGCAGTCGGACCTCGCGCAGCTTGACCTTGCCGTCGCACGTCTTCGTCAGCCACTCGCAGAACTTGCGGGCGTCGTTGCGGCTGACGTTGGTGACCGGGTGCCGCTCGCCGGCGCTGCTGACGCCCGTGTTCTGCCAAGTGTACTTCCTCTCCCGGCCCTCGAACTTCTTCGTCTCTTCGTTGTAGCCGTATCCACCTTCCAGCATCTCCGCGTCGGTGACATACTTCGTCTCTTCGACGAAACGTCGAAACTGGGCCCGGGTCACCTCGAGCTGGCCGATGTAGTAGTCGTCGGTCAGCGTGATCGATGCCGCCTCCTCGCTGTCGAGAGTGTTGGGCCGCTTGCCATCGAAGTAGTCCCGGACGAGCTTCTCTTGCTCCTCCTTGGTCGTGCCGATGGTGAAGGACTTCCCCCTGGCGGCGATCTTCACCAGCTTCAGCTCGACCCCCTTGCCGAGGTCGAAAACGAGGTACTCGAACTCCTTCTTGAGGGACGGATCGGTTGCTTTGACGGCGCGCGGGTTGGCCTCCTGCGCGTAAGCCAGATTGCTCCACACCAGGGGCGCGGTGAGCAGCAGTTGCAAACCGCAACGCACGACGATTCCGTGCATGATCACTTTCGCACAGAGGAGGGTCAAAACAGCTCCTTGATCGGGTCGTTGTTGACCGATCTTTCCCAGATGAACGCCTCTGGAAACGCAAATCGGCCGTGCGGCCACAAAGTACCCCCGCGAAGGGTGGTCCGCAACGATTTTCGCACCCGGATGAGGTCCCGACCACGGTCGAACG
>VGZJ01000307.1 GCA_016872595.1 Planctomycetota bacterium | reverse complement strand
ACCGCCAAGTCCCACAAGAAACAGCGGCATAAATGCGTCATCTAAACCCGCGCTGTACTGTTAGAGGCGGCGAAATCCCCGGAGATTCGCCGAATCGCCCCCTGTGGAAACCCCGTCAAATAATAGAGTTTCAACAGAGCAACCGAGCGTGAATTGCATCGGCGCGGTGCCGGGATTGATTTGAACGTCCACGCTGCCGTCGTTGGGCGGCGGCGTGAGGGCGTCATCCCGTTGAGCTGCCAGTTGGCGGGAATGGCCGTCGATTGCAGAGCCGGGACTTGTGCGACCCACACCCAAACGGCCATTAGGAAGCTCCCAAAGCGGAGGCTCGCAAGAACCTAACTGCCCAAGCAATTTGTTAGTGCTGATAGCACGCTAACCGTCGCCGATTGGCTTGGCAACCCTCCGGCGCGCTCTCTTTCGTGAGGAGTCACCCGCGATCTGAGATAGCCTTAACCGCGCGCGCGGCCGGGCCTTTGTAGAGCGCGCGCGGGCGGATCAGGCGGTTGTTGTCGAGTTGCTCGATCACGTGCGCCGCCCAGCCGGTGATGCGCGACATCGCGAAGATCGGCGTGTACAGCGGGATCTCCAGCTTCATCGCGTGGTACAGCCGGCCCGCGGGCCAGTCGAGGTTCGGGTACATGTTCTTTTCCGCCGCCATCACGCGCTCCATGATGTCCGCGGTCTCCTCCCACTTCTCCGCGCCTGCTGCCGGGGCCGCAGCGCGGGCGTAGGTCTTGAGGATGCCGGCGCGCACGTCGCCCGCTTTGTACACGCGGTGGCCGAAGCCCATGATACGCTCCTTTCGCGCGAGTGCCGCGCGGGTCCACGCCTCGGCGTTCTCCGGCCCGCCGGTGGCGAACAGGATGTCCATGACCTTCTCGTTCGCCCCGCCGTGCAGCGGCCCCTTTAGCGCGCCGATCGCGCCCGTAATACCGCTGTGCAGGTCCGAGAGCGTCGAGACGATGACGCGCGCCGCGAACGTGCTGGCGTTGAACTCGTGCTCCGCGTACAGGATCAGCGACACGTCCATCGCCTTCACTTCGGTCGCCGTCGCCTCGGTGCCGCGCAACATATAGAGGAAGTTCGCGGCGTGCGACAGGTCTTGGCGCGCCGGCACTTCGGGCAGACCCTTCGACGCGCGGTAGTGGTCGGCGATGACGACCGGGATCTGCGCCAGCAGGCGCTCGGCCTTGCGCAGGTTGGCGTCGTGCGAGTTGTCGGCGGCGTCTTGGTCGAAGTGGCCGAGAGTGCTGACCGCGGTGCGCAGCGCGTCGAGCGGTGTCGTCCACTTCGGCAACTCGCCCAGCAGATGCTTGAGCGGCGGCGGGAGCCGGCGCGCCGCGGCCACGCGCGTGTGGAACTGCTGCAACTGCGCCGCAGTCGGCAGTTCGCCGTGCAACAGCAGGTACGCGACCTCGTCGAACGAGCAGTGCTCGGACAGGTCGCCGACGCCGTAACCGCGGTAGCTGAGCCCGCCTTCGACGGTGCAGATCGCGGTCTCCCCGGCGACGACGCCTTCCAGCCCGGGGGAATAGGTCGGTGTGCTCATGGTCGTTCCTCGAAGAACCTAACCCCCCGGCGCCCTTCCCTAAGAGGGAAGGGGAGAAGGATCGGCTCCCCCTGCCCTCTTAGGGAAGGGGTTTGGGAGGGGTAGTTACTGTCCCCTCACGCTACCTTCGCCGCGGCGGGCGGCCACAGGAGAGCGTAAACACTATTGGCGAGCATGGCGAGTACGAAGTCCAGCATTAGGATGGCGACGAACGAGAGGACGAACGCTTCGGTGGCGGCGCGGCCGACGCCCTCGGCCCCGGCCCGGCTGTTGAACCCGCGGTGGCACGCGATCAGCGCCAGAATCGCGCCGAACACCAACCCCTTGCCCAGACCCACCATCACGTCCCACACCTTCACAAACTCGCGCGTGTGCCGCCAGTAATGGTACTCGTCGATGTTGTAGACGTGCAGGCAGATGACGGAACTCCCGACGAGGCCCATCACGTCGGCCAGCACCGTGAGTAGCGGTAGAAGGAGGACGCACGCGAGCACGCGCGGGGCCGCGAGGAACTTGACCGGGTCCACGCCGAGGCACGCCAGCGCGTCGATCTGTTCGGTCACGCGCATCGTCGCCAGCTCCGCGGCCATCGCCGAGCCGACGCGCCCCGACAACATCACCGCCGCGAGTACCGGCCCAAGCTCGCGCACCACCGACATGTGAATGACCGCGCCGAGCGACGTATCGAGGCCGATGGTGTGGAACTGCCCGTAGGCTTGGACCGCCAGCACCATGCCGATGAACAGTCCGGTAACGGCGACCACAAGGACACTATTGCTCCCAACCTCGACCGCGACCCGGAGCAGGTCGTGGCGGCCGAACGCGCGGCCCGTCACGCCGCGCGCGGTGCGCAGCGCGAACAGCCACCAGTCGCCAAACGCGACCGCCCACGCTGCAACGATAGCCAGAGGGGAACCGGACATGCCGGGGGTTGTACCGCGCGCCGGATGGGAACGGCAACGCGAGTTCCGCTCTTGGGACCGCGGGCGTCCCGCCCGCTGCTGCACATGGGGTGTCGCTCACCGGACACGCGCGTTCCTCGCCGACGGGCGTAGCAGCGGGCGGGAGGCCCGCGGTCCGACGACTTCAAGCGGGAATGTCGCGCACCGGGACGCCGTTCACCCACTGCACCCAGACGCGGCGGGTCGGGTCCCACGCGAGACCGGAGAAGCGGCGCGCGGCAAGCTCGGCCTCTGGGTCGAGCGGCGGCGGGGACGGGATCAGGGGCGGGGGCGGGCCGTACAGCCGCCGCGCCTCGGTCACCATCCGCACGTTCGCCAGTTCCGCCTGCCCCACGAACCAGACGAACGCCGCCACGAGCATCAGCCCCAACTCGCCTAGCGCCGCGCCCGTGACGAACATGCCCACGGCCACGACGGTGCCGACGTACACGGCCAGTTCGGTGGCGCGGAGGCGCGTCCGGCACAGCGCGAGCAGCGCCCGCAGCACGCGGCCCCCGTCCATCGGGAACGCCGGGAGCAAGTTGAACCCGCACAGAACGACGTTCGCCCAAAACACGGGACCGACGAACCGCTCGACCACGTTCGGTTCGTCGCCCCACGGCGCGCCGAACCCGCTCGCGGCGAGGCCGATGAGGAGCGCGAGCGCGATGACCACGTTCACCGCGGGGCCGGCGAGCGCGACGGCCACCTCGCGCCACGGCTGCTCCGGGATGCGCTCCAGCATCGCCACTCCGCCGATGGGGTAGAGGGTGATGTCGCGCGTGCCGATGCCGTAGGCGCGGGCGGCGAGCGCGTGCCCGACCTCGTGCATCGCGACGCAGAAGAACACCGCGAACACGAACAGTAGGTTGAACCCGACGTTCGTCAGCCCGGTGCCGAACGTCTGGATCAGCACGAACAGCGGCAGCAACCAGAACGTCGGGTGGACGTAGGTGTCGATGCCGAAGAACTTGCCGAGCTTGAGCGAGCCGAACATGGAACGTGATGCCTCCCCCGCGCGGCGGCGCGCCGCGAACCGTATTATTCGATGACCGGCAATGGGTATTGGATTCCGCCGCGGGCGTCAGTCCAACTTGCGGGCGGAACCGGTGCGCAAGGGCTTTTTCGATTGGTACAGCTCCAAGCGGTAGCGCATACTCGGCCCGTTGGCCGCAGTGTAGGGCTTATCGGTCATCGCTTGAACCTGCCACTTGATCGCGGCCTCGAAGTCGCCGGCCTCCGCGAACGCGGCGGCGTAGCCCTCCAGCGGGTAGCCGGCCGCCCAGTTCGTCAGCGCGCACGCGGCCTTCGCGTCGGCCTGTGCCTTCTTCGCGTCGCGCAACTTCTCCTCCGGGCACGTCGAGCGGATCATCGAGCGGTGCGTGAGCGCGTTCACGTGATTCGGGTCGAGCTTGATGGCCTCGTCGAAGTCGGCGACGGCCTGTTCCCAATCGCCGCGAATCACGCGCACGATGGCCCGGTCCACGAACGCCGACGTGTCCTTCGGGTCGAGCTTGATCGCTTCGGTCAGGTCGAGCAGCGCGCGAATCGTGTCGTCGACGCGCGCGTGCGCGCACCCGCGGCCGTAGAAGGCTTTCGCGTTCTTGGGGTCGAGCTTGATGGCCGCGTCGTAGTCGCGGATCGCGCGCTCGAACTGGCCGCGCACGAAGAACTGGTTGCCGCGCGTGACCAAGGCCTTCGCGTCGGTGCCCAGCAGCGGCGGGTCGAGGCGGTACGGGCGGCGCGCTTCGTATGTCGCGAGCCGGTCGGCGGCGGTGCTGGTGCTCGCGGCGTAAACCGGGTCGTCGCCGGCGGCCTTTTGGAACCGGGCCGCGCCCGCGTAGTCGCCCAGTTCGGCGGAGGCCGCGGCGAGCGCTTCGAGCGCGAACCCGTTGGCCTCGCCTATCAGTTCGCGGGCGCGTTTCGCGTCCTTGAACGCGCCCACGGCGTCGCGGAACTTCCCGTACGGACAGCTCGCGCGCACGGTGGCGCGGGCGAGGAACGCCGGCGCGAAGTTCGGCCCGGCCGCAACCGCGTCCTCGAGGTCGCGCATCGCTTCGGCCCAGTCGCCGCGCGCGACGAAGATACTGGAGCGGTGGTGGAGCGCGGCCGGGTCTTTGGGCGCGGCCCTGACCGCGGCGCTCGCGTCCTTCAGAGCCGCGTCGGTGTCGCCCTTCCGCATATACAGAATGCTGCGGGTGCGGAGCGCGGCCGGTTCGGTGGGGTCGAGCGCGAGCGCCGCGTCGAGGTCGGCGAAGGCGTGTACGAGGTCGCCGCGCGAGGCGTACAGCGCGCCGCGCTCGGAGTAGGGGGCGGGTAACTTCGGGTCGAGCTTAATGGCCGCGTCGAGGTCCGCGAGGGCCTCGTTGAGCCTGCCGAGCGCGCGGTGGGTCGCCCCGCGCGCGGCGAAGGCCGGGGCGAACTTCGGGTCGAGCTTAGTGGCCGCGTCGAGGTCCGCAAGCGCGCGTTCCTGCGCGCCCAGCGCGAGGCGCTTCGTGGCACGCTCGAAGAACTCCTTCGCGGTCTTCGGCTCGTCCGCCCTAGCCGGCGAAACGAACAGTACAAGCGCGAGAACGGCCGCGGTGCGTTTGGACACGGGTGCCCCTCCAGAAGTGGTGTGCCGAGTGTACCCGCGAGACGCGCGCGCCGCCAGTCGCGGCCTGCGGCTCTCATCAGTCTGGATCAGGATCAGGGTAGAAGAGGAGGTTTGTGTCCTGCGAGGTGTGGAGAATACGGGCTACACGGATACCGTCCTCGGTTGGCTAGTAGCAGACCGTGTAGTGGTAGAACTTCTTGAGGTGGGCCACGCGCATGTCAGGAACCAACGGGCTGGGTGGATCGAGTAGCGGGGCCTACTCTCGAAAGCGCTCCAGTTGTTGGAGGAGTTGAAGCAGGTCGCTCCGGAATCGATCTCGCCCACCGCTGCGCTTGACCTCCAAATACTCAATGATCGTGTCGATGTCGTGAGCAGCGTGTGGAGAGTAACCGGTGCTCATGCGGCACCACCGTTCTGTTTCGTCATGGGCTCCGCGAGAACGCGCTCCCGCTCGTCCCAGAACGCTGGGGAATCAGGGACCGTCGGGCCGCTGTTTACAACGGCTTCCAGCATCGCTTCCAGTTCCGCGCGGTTGCGCGGCGTCAGTTTATGTGGTCCCCCCGAACGTGCGTCGGCCTCGTCCACGAGGTCGATCAGTAACTCGGCCGCGGACGGGTAGCCTTTTTGCTTGGCGATGGACTCGATGCGCTCGGCGACGCCTTCGGGGAACGTGATCGTCATAGCGAACCTCCTGCACACACATTACCCGGCGGCGCGCGGGGCGGTTAACGGGCGTCACTTGGTGGGAAACTTGGCGCGCAGGACGCGGTCGCGGTCGCCGTTCGCGCGCAGCGGTTCCACGTACTCGACGACGACCGTTTCGCCCGCGGTCAGTTCGAGCAGGTTCGCGGGGCGCACGTCGGGCGCGGGCTTGGTGGCGATGGTGCCGACGTACACGCCGGACGCCGGCGCGGTTTCGCGCAGTTGAACCACGCGCTCCGCGCCGGCCCGCGTGCGCACGGTCACGCTGGGCAGCGGTTTCGCCGGGTCGAGCGCGAGGTCGGGGTCGGTCAGATACACCGTGAGCGGCGCGCCGGGCACGGCCGTCGTAGTGGGGCGACCGTCCGCGCCGAGCAGTTCGAGCTTCGCGTCCGCACCCGCCAGCAGCACTTCGCCCCATGCGTGCGGGTGCATACTGACGCGCAGGTTCGGGTCGTCGCAGGCCCAGAAGTAGTACACGTTCGTGCCCGTATCGAGCTGAAGCTCGAAGCCGATCTTCGCGCCCGGCTTCGGCACGCCCTCGCGCAGGGCCGCGTACGGGATCAGCATCTCAATCGTCCAGCCGCTGTCGGTCTTGCGTGCGCCGCGCTCGATCACCGCCGCGCCCTTCAGCGGGGCGATGCTCCACGCGGTGCGGATGATCTTCGACTCGTACCCGCGTGCGCCGTCGTCCGGGTTGGTGCCGAACGGCAGCGCGAAGAACTGGTGATGGTGTTGCGCGCCGCGATCCGGGTCGCGTGAGTTCAGTGTGTCGATGAATACCTCCAGCGCGTCGTTGTCCCAGAAGCCCCATTGCCCTTTGGCCGGCTTCGGGGCGTTCTCCAACTCGCCGCTGGTGTCGATCACTTCCGCGGCGACCAGCACCCCCTTTGGGCAGTACGCGACGAACGCTTTCTGCGTCTTGGGCGACTGCTGCACCTTCTTCGTGGGCTTGCCGCGCTGGTTGATCGTGAGCGCGAGGTGCGGAAGGTCGGCCCAGTCCGCGAGGTTGCCGTCGATACGGATCGCGTCGGTGGCGAGCAGCGGGGCGGTAAAGGTGCCCGCGCGCGGCTTCGCGACGACACCCTTCGCGAATGGCCGCGGGTCGGGCGCGGTCTCGATCCACTTGATCGGCGGCAGCGGCGCGTCGGGGGGCGGCGGTGGCGGCGGTTGCACGTCGCGCGTCTTGGGCTTCGGCGCGGGCGGCGCGACCGGCGGTTGCGGGTCGGGCTTGCTGGCCTTCGCGGTGTCGCCTTTGTCGTCGGGCTTCGGTTCGGGCTTGAGCCACAGCAGAAACGCGCCGGCACCACCGAGGAGCAGCACGGCGAGCGTGAGGAGCAGCATCGCGCGCCCGCCACCGGGCGGGGCCGGTTCCGTCGGCGCGGGCGCGGCGTTCGCCTCCGGCTTGGGCGCAGGTTCGGACGCGACGGGCGCGGGCTTCGCGGGGTCGTAGCCGCACAGCGGACACAGCTTCGCGGCGCTCGCGGCCTCGCGCGGCAACCCGCACCCCGGACACTCGGACAGGTCCATCGGCGAACCTCACAGGCGGGAGAAATCGGCAGTGCCCGATTCTCGCCGCGCGCCGCGCGCGAGGCAAGCTCTCATCAAACCTTCGGTCCGATCTTTCCCAGATGAACGCCTCTGGAAACGCAAATCGGCCGTGCGGCCACAAAGTACCCCCGCGAAGGGTGGTCCGCAACGATTTTCGCACCCGGATGAGGTCCCGACCACGGTCGAACGGTTC
>VGZJ01000306.1 GCA_016872595.1 Planctomycetota bacterium | reverse complement strand
CCACTGCGCGAGGCGCTCATGAACCACCCGTGGCGGCTCAAGAAAGCCGTCACCTACCTGTTCGATTGGATCGCCACCATGCTCCGCAAGCTCCTGCACCCGCACCCCAAACTCACAACCAACACTGGGTGAACTCTAGGAGCTTCTCGCTTGACACGCTGTGTCGGGTCGCTGGTCTCGCGCCCACCAATAATGAGGGCGAAGCGATGGACCGGGTGAAGTGGGTGCCCGTTGCGCTCGTCGCGTTCCTACTCGGCGGGTGCGCGCTGTGTCCGCACGCGGATTCGTCGCCCAAGCCCGCACCCGAACCTGTAGCCGAAGGCGCGGTCGCGCCCGGCAATGCGTTCGCGCCGTTCATGGGCAACACGTTCAATTCGTGGACGGTGTCGCCGCGGGTTGACATGCCCATCGGCGAACAAAACCGCTGACACGTTCGGCAGAGCCTCTCACGCGCTCTCGCGTTCCGGCCGCGGCTTCGGTTCGCGCTCGACGAAGCGCACCTTTACGGTGGGGCCGGCGATGTGGTGGAGCAGGTGCTTCGGCAGGTGGCACCGGATCACCACCTCGTTCGCGTCGTCGCGGAACTCCTGACGGTACACCTCGGCGTGCGCGTTCAGGAACGCCAGCACGCGGCCGTTGCCGGAGTCGGTCACGATCTCCGCCTCCGCGAACTCCTCCGCCAGCGCGTCCATCACCGCGTCTTCCAGCGCCGCGACGCCCTCGCCCGTCAAGCCGCTGACCGCGACCGCGCGCGGGTGGTGCGCCTCCAGTACCGCCAGCAGCGAGCGGTCCTGTAGCTTGTCGATCTTGTTCAGCACCAACAGCGTCGGCTTGTCGGCACAGTCCAGTTCCTTCAGCACCGCGACCACGGCCTTGATGTGGTCCTCGGCCTGCGGGCTGCTCGCGTCCACGACGTGCAGCAGCAGTTTCGCGTGCCGGGCCTCGGACAGCGTCGCCTTGAACGACGCGACCAAGTGGTGCGGCAGGTCGCGGATGAACCCGACCGTGTCCGACAGGAGCACGCGGCCCCAGTCGCGGATGCGCCACTGGCGGGTGCGGGTGTCGAGCGTCGAGAACAGTTGGTTCTTCACGTACACGCCGGCCTTGGTGAGCGTGTTCATGAGCTGCGACTTGCCCGCGTTGGTGTAGCCCACGAGCGAAATCGTGTGCTCCTCGACGCGGCTCTGCACCTCGCGCTCCTTGCGCGCGAGCACCTGTTCCAGCTTGTGCTTGAGGTCGCGGATGCGGTTCCCGACCAAGCGGCGGTCGGACTCGAGCTGCGTTTCGCCCGGCCCGCGGAGGCCGATCCCGCCGCCCTTCTGACGCGACAGGTGGCTCCACATCTGCTTCAACCGCGGGAGCGAGTACTCGAGCTGCGCCAGTTCCACTTGCAGCTTCGATTCGGCGGTGCGGGCGCGTGTGGCGAAGATGTCGAGGATCAGCTCGCTGCGGTCGAGCACCTTCACGCCGAGCGCCTGCTCGAGGTTGCGGGCCTGCGCCGGGGAGAGGTCGTTGTCGAACACGACGACGTCCGCGCCGGCCGACTCGACTAACTCGTGAAGCTCGTCCACCTTGCCGGTGCCGATGTAGGTGGCGAGTTGCACGTCGTGGCGCTTCTGCGTCAGCTCGCCCGCGACGACCGCGCCCGCGGACTCGACCAGCCCGCGGATCTCGTCGCACGGGTCGGCCTCGTTCCCCCACGGCCGGTCCGGGAGCGCCACGCTCACCAGTACGGCCTTCTCGCTGGCGACTGAGAACTGTTCCCGCTGGGTGTCGAATGCCTTGCTGATGGTCACGTCCTCCGGCGCGGTCGCGCCGTTCCATTGTAAGCGAAGCGGGCCGCAGAAAAGAGAAGAGTTTTGATCCGCAGATTACACAGATGACACAGATTTCAAAGGCAGACAAGACAGAAAAGAATTAACCACTGAGTTCGCGCAGCGAAGAGAGAACGCCGAGCAGAGAAAGACAGAGCCTGAGAGAACATTGTCTTGGAAACACTGCACTCTCTGCCTTCCCTCTGCTTTCCTCTTGCTCTGTGTGCTCTCTTCGCTGCGCGAACTCTGTGGTGTTCTCTCTTCTGCCTGTCTGCCTTTCAATCTGTGTCCGTCTGCGCAATCTGCGGATCGAACTCTTCGCCGCCCACGAAAAGGCCCGGCCGGGATTGGACATCCCGGCCGGGCCGCGGGTTCACCGTGGGGTGAGGTTTGTTGTTACTTCTCCGCGCCCGGGAGGAGCGGAACCTTGGGCATGGCGATCTCGCCCTTGCTGAACACCGGGTTGACCGTGACGCTGTACGTCTTGCGGTCGGGGTTGAGCTTGTAGGCGGCGCGGATGTCGGCCGCGCCGTCCGAGACGCCGGCGACGCGGTGCTCGGAGCCGTGAACGACCACCGGGAGGCCGGGGCCGCCGGTGCTGGCGACCGGCGCGCCCATGACCGCCCCGGCGCGGCCGGTGCCGCCGCCCAACCCGGACACGCCGCCCGTGGTCACCGGCGCGCCGGTGGTCTCGGTACGGAGGTCGGCGGTGCGGTTCAGCTCCTCGGTCACGTCGGCGAGCACCGTGCGCGACCCGGCCTCGATCTTGATCTCGACCGGCTTGGCCGCGTTCAGCGGCACGTCGATCAGGTCCACGACCTCGCGGGGCGTGCCCTTGAACTTGGTGACCTTGAGCGTGGCCTTGCCGCCGATGGCCTTCCCGAAGGCCTGCTTCACCGACACCTTGTAGGTGCCGCTGAAGGCGCTCGCGGCGGTGTACACCTCGGAGCGGTCGTTGCGCTGTTCGAGGATGTCGGCCTTGAGGACGCCGCCCCCGGTGGTGCGCTTCTGGACCGACGAGCACACCGAGCCGTGCGGTTCGGCGACCGCGAGGTCGAGGTCCGCGGTGCCCTGCCACAGCAGTTCGATCACGAGGTCGCGCTGGGTCTGCTCGGTGATGATCTTGGCGAGCGCCGCGGTGTTCTCGCCGGCGGCCTTGAACTTGGCCTCCAGCTTCGGGAGCCGGGCGTTGGCCTCGCGGTGGTAGTCGATCCCGTCCGCGGTGTTCCAGTCGCGCTTCAGCAGGCCGTCGGCGGCCCACATGACCGCGTCGCTCTTCAGGTCGGTGGCCTGCTCCGCGTAGGCCATCGCGTTGGCGTAGGGCGTGGGGTCGTTCGGGTTGAACGCCGCGGCCCGCTTGCAGAAGAACACCGCTTGGGCGTGGTTCTTGAAGCGGTCCTCGGCCCGCGCCGCCTTCAGGTACGCCTTCGCGCTGGACGGGTCGAGGTCGATGGCGGACACCGCGGCCCGCTCCACTTCGACCGGGTTGGCCTTAGCCGCTTCGAGGGCCACGGCCAGCGCCTCGTGGGCCCAGTCGTCGGTCGCCAGCCCCTTGCGCAGGTTGCCCTTGAGCACCTCCGCGGCCTCGCTGAACTTGTCGAACTCCATGAGGAACTCGGCGCTGGCGACGATCAGGCCGGGGTCGGTCACGGTCCAGTCGATGGCGTTGTGCCACACGGTCTTGGGGTCGTTGCCGAGGCGCTTGCGCAGTTCGGCCACGTCCGCCTTGGGGTTGGTCAGGGTCGGCTTGTTGGCGGCGATCACGACCGGGGGCTTACCGGGTTCGACGCCGGGCTTCGGGTCGCCGGGGTTACGGGGCATCGGGGCCGGGGTGTCCGGGCCGATCACCACGCGGTCGCCACCCTTGGGCGCGACGAAGGCGTTGCCGCCCTCCGCCACCTTCTTCAACTTGATCGTGGCCGCGGAGTGGTACCGCGACGTGCCCCGGATGATGAGCGCCCGCGCCGGCGGGTAGTAGCCGAGCGAGTTCAGTTGCGACGCGGTCAGGATCGGGGTCTCGTCCATACCGCCCATGCCGGGCATCGGGTTGGTGCCCGCGAGGTTGGCCCACTCGCCGCGGGCCACGGTCTCGAAAATCATCTGCAACAACAGGTCCTGTTGCGAGTTGCCCTGAATACCGAACTGGCCGCCGAGGTTGCCGAACTGGCCGATGTTACCGCCGCCGATGCCGGTGATGCCGCCGCCAACCCCCAAGTTGGCTTGGTTGCCGAGCATGCCGGCCCCGTTCCCGAACGGCCCGCCCATCGCGTTCATGCCGATGTTGTTCTGGTTGCCGCCGTTGTTGTTACCGAACGGCCCGCCGAAGTTGTTGCCGCCCAAGTTCTGCAGACCGCCCCCGAAGAGGCTGGCCTGCCCGAAGATTTGCAGCTGCGCGTTCTGGATCTGGAGGTTCTGGATCACGGACTGGCCGTTGGAGCCGTCCGGGATGCCGATCACGAGGTCCGCGACCGGGAACACGCGCGTCACCTTCTCTTCGAGCCGGCGGTTGAACGTGGTGATCTCGATGTAGTCCGGGCGCACGATGTACGTCGCGTTCATCGAGGCCAGCACGATGTCGAGGAAGTTGCCGAGCTTCAGCCCGCGCAGTTGCGTGGCCGTTAGTTTGGCCTTCGCGTCCTTGATGTTCGGGATCATCTCGGCCGTGAAGTACTCCTCCATGATGATGAACGTCACTTGGTGCCGCTTCGAGAGGTCTTGGAGCAGCTCGAACAGCGGGATCTCGGTGATGTTCGCGCCTTCCTTCAACTGCACCTCTTGGCCCTCGATGATGCTCTTGAGTTGCCTCTGAGTGGGACTCGGGCTGGGGCCGAGGTCCGAGTTCAAGTAGGCGTCGCGGCGCAGGCCGGTGAGTTCGCGCCACACCGCGGCCGGCGGGAAGTGGACCGGCGGCTCGTCGGGGTACGGGATGTGGCTCTTCTCGGTCTGCATCAGGGCCATGAGGAAGCGGTCCTCGCGGATGCGCACCAGTTCCTTCCACTCGCGCAACTGTGTAGCCGCTTGACCGATTTGGTAACTGGCCGTGGCCGCGGGCGGCGTGGGCAGCCCCTTCACCACCTTCTCCTGCTGCATCAGTTGGGCCTCTTGGTAGGCCAGTTCGAACCGGGCCTGCTGCATCAGTTGGCGGAACTGGTCGATGCGGTTCTTGTCGCGGGCGTTCTCCTCTTCCTTCTTGTCGAACTCGCTGATGCGTTCCTTCGTGCGGGCCACGGCTTGGCGCTCGACGTCGGCGAGGCGCTTGATCTCCGCGCCCTTGACGAACACCTCGCGCATGACCGATTCGAGGTCGGCGACCATCTGGCGGCGGGCGTCGTCGCCGATCCCGTCGTACCCGAGGATGTCGTCGCGCTGGCGCTTGAGGTCTTGGTACGCGGCGTCCGGGTCGGTGCGGAGCAGTTGCCGGCCGCGGCGGATCGTCGCGTCGGCCAGCACCTTGTACCGCTGTTCCTCGATGGCGCGGCGGGCGCGGGCCTCCGCGAGCAGGTCCGCGGCGTTCGGCGGCGGGTTCATGCCGCCGGGGGCCGGCGCGGGGGGATCGACCGCGCCCGGCTCTTGGATGATCGCGCGGGCGGCCTCGTTGTGCGTCAACTTCGTGGCCTTGACCTTCTGCGCGATGCGCTCGTTCAGTTGGGCCTTCGTGAGCTTGCCCTCGCGCATCCGGGCGACCATCGCGGCCCCGGACTGCGCTTCCTTATCGGTCGGGTCCACCTTGAGCGCCGCGGCGTACAGCTTCTCGGCCTCGTCGAAGCGGTCCACGGTCACGGCCCACACCGCTTGGGTGAGGAACTCGTTGCGGTACAGCTTCACCTGCGTGCTGGCGAGGGCCAGCGCGCGGTCGGCCGCGAGCATCGCCGGCGCGTCCTTGTGGGGCGCGCCCTTCCACTGGTTCACCATCAGGTTCAGGAAGAAGTGATCGACCTGCGGGGCCGGCAGCGGCTGAGTCAGGGCCAGCTCGACGGGCTTGCCGTTGAGCACGCCGTTGACGGTCAGGCTGACGCTGTTCGCCAGCGGCTTCGTCACCTTGCCCATGACCAGCGCGGCGCGGTCGGTGCGGAGCGGCGGGAGCTTAGTGGGGTAAACTTCGCCCACTTCGTCGCCGAACTTCCACTTCTCCGGCTTCACCACGGGCACGTTGAGCGCGGTGCGGAGCCGGGTGACGAACTCGGCCCGGCGCGCCGGGACCGCGAGGTCTTCCTGCACGCGGACCACCGCGCCGCCGGTCAGCGCGACCAGCCCGTGGATGTTGTTCGCTTCCAGCTTCACGCCGAGGGGCACGGCGAAGAAGTACTGGTCGTTCAGGTCCATCTTGTTGCCGAGCGCGAGGCGGTCGGCCTCGGACACCGGGGCGAACGCGCTCTCGCCGTCGCCGAGGTACAGCACCACTTGGTGCCGGCCGCGGTTCGGGGGCATGGTGGCGAGGGCCTTTTCGAGGCCGCCCTTGAGGTCCGCGGCCCCGGAGCCGTATTCGGTTTCGGTGAGGACCGCGGCGGCCTTCTGCACTTCCGGCCCGTTGGCCGGTTGGAAGTCGGCGGTGACGGCGCGGGTGGCCTTCGGGGTGCTCAGCGTCCACACGCTGATGCGGTCGTTGGCGGTGAGGTCCGCGGCCAGCGCGGTAATGATCTGACGGGCCTGCTGAAGGGGCCGCCCGGCTTGGCTCGCGGTGGTATCAACGAGCACGAGCACGTCGCGCGGGCGCGGGGCCGGCGCGGCGACCTTCGCGGGGTCGGCCTGAATCTGCCACGCGAACAGCGTCTCGCCGTCGCGCGGCTGGTACGTCAGCACCGGCATCTTGCTGAACTTGGTGACGGCCAACTCGTCCACGAGCCGCGCCCCGTCCGGGCGGGCCACGTCGGTCGTCGCGGGCGGGACCGGCGCGGTGCCGGGGCGCACGTCGCCGAACAGCGTTGTGCCCACCGCCGCGAGGGTGGCCGACACCCCCAACAGCGCCGGGACCAGCCGAAGCCGTTTCAGGAAGTTCATTGCCCAGTCACTCCTAACAATGGGGCCGACCGGCGAAGCGGTCGGTCGGCCCGGACGATGACCGATGGTGAAGTCGATTGTACGTTACGCCCCGGCCCGAACGCCACGCGAATTTGCCGGTAGTGGTTACGAGTCCGCGTGTTGTGTCGGGTGGTGCGGCCCGGTGGGGGCACGCGCCGCGGCCGGGTGGGCGCCGCATCCTCGAATCTACTCGGTGTAACGGGGTTCCCGTGCCGCCGTTGGCGGGAACGCGCGGTCCGGGGGCGCGGGCCGCGGGAATTACGGGTTTTTCAAGCGAAACCGGCACAACCGGCCCGGTAATTTTGATTTGACTTGCCAGTTCCGCGGCCTAACTTCCAACAGGCGGCTGATTCAGGCCACACAACAGGACAGTTTCGCCGGGGCCGCACGAGTCGCGCCCTTCTGCCCCCGTGCCGCCCGTCGCGCCCCATTACCTCGTGCTGAACGGACATGGCAACTCCCAACTCCGCGCCCGACCCGGCTTCGATTTCGGCCGCCGAACTGCGCCGCCGGCTCCTCGCGTCCACACCCCCGCCGATGGTCGCCGCCGCGCTCCCGCCGGGCCTCGAAGAGGTGCCGGACGACGCCGCCGAGACCCCGCCGGCCGCCGCGCCCGGCTCGTGGGCCGGGGGCGGCACCCAAGACCTCCTCTCGCGGCTGCGGATGCCCGGCAAGTCCGGGTCCATCGGCGTGCCCGCCG
>VGZJ01000305.1 GCA_016872595.1 Planctomycetota bacterium | reverse complement strand
GACCGGGATCGGCGGGGGCACCGGCGCGGGCGCGGGGGCCGGCGCGACCTCGGGCGCGTACCGCGCCGGCGTCGGGAACGACCTCCCGCAACTCGGGCACGGCGCGTCCTTGCCGGCCGCGTCGTCGGGAACGCTCACGCCACTCATGCAGTGCGGACAGATCAGCCGCATACAGTCTCCTACCAGTGCGATTCCAGTTCGCGGAACACGAGCGGAAGATAATCGAGCAGGTCGGGCGCTGTCAGCGCCGTTTGGCTCAGGGCCGCCGCGCCGAGGTCGCCGGCGCGCCCGTGTGCCCACGCGCCCAACACGGCCGCGTCGAACGCGCTCAGCCCCTGCGCGATCAGGGCCGCGATCAGCCCGGCGAGCACGTCGCCGCTGCCGCCGGTCGCCATGCCGGGGTTGCCGGTGGCGTTGCGGTACAGCCGCGCGCCGTCGGTCACCAGCGTGCCCGCGCCCTTCAGCAGCAGCACCCCGCCGCACGCGCGGGCGAACCCGACCCCTTGTTCGCGCCGGTCGGCGTCGGTGGTGGGGGCCGGCGCGCCGGTCAGCCGCGCGAACTCCCCGGCGTGCGGCGTGAACACCGTGGGCGCGTCGCGGCGGAACTCCGGCGCGAACGGCGACACCGCGAACAGCCCGTCGGCGTCCAGCACGACCGGCACTTCGGGCAGTTCGGCGAGCACGCGCCGCACGAGCGCGACGGTACTCGCGCCGCGCCCCAACCCCGGCCCGATAGCGCCCGCGCCCGCGCCGCGCGCCAGTTCCAGCACCGCGTCGGCCGCGCCCTCGCCGTACGAGCCGTCCGCGTGCAGGGGCAGGCCAACGGTGGTGTACGCCGGGTACGCGCCGGCGATTACCGGCTGCACGTCCAATGGGCACGCGACCTTGACCAGCCCGGCCCCGCCGCGCAGCGCCGCGCGCCCGCACAGCGCCGCCGCGCCGCCCATCCCGCGGCCCCCGGCCAGCACCACCACGGTGCCGAACGTGCCCTTGTGCCCGTCGCGCGCGCGCCGCGGGAGTGTCGGGAGCTCGTGTACCGGGGTAACGTCCATCAGGCGTACTTCCGGTACTCGGCGTTGAACATCGCGGCCAGCTTTTCCGCGGCCTTGTCGTAGTCGGCCTTGTTCGCCCATGCGTCGCGCGGGCGCAGCACGCCGTCGGGCACGCCGGGGCAGCGGTCGGGGATCGCCAACCCGAACACCGGGTCCGGGGTGAAGGGCACGTCGTTCAACCGGCCCGTGAGCGCCGCGCGCAACAGCGCGCGGGTGTGTTCCAGTGACATCCGCTTGCCGACGCCGAACGGCCCGCCGGTCCACCCGGTGTTCACCAACCACACGGGGGCGCTGTGCCGCGTCAGCTTCTCCTTCAGCATCTCGGCGTACCGCTTGGGCGGAAGCGGGAGGAACGGTTTGGCGAAGCACGCGCTGAACTCCGGCTTCGGCTCGGTCACGCCGACCTCGGTCCCGGGGACCTTGGCCGTGTACCCGCACAGGAAGTACTCGACCGCCTGATCCGGGGTGAGCTTCGCGAGCGGCGGCAACACGCCGAAGGCATCACAGGTGAGGAAGAACACGTTCTTCGGGTGGCCGCCCGTCCCGGACAGTTCGCAGTTCGGGATGAAGTCCACGGGGTACGCGGCGCGCGTGTTCTCCGTGATCTCCTTGCTGTCGAAATTCGGCCGGCGGGTCAGCGGATCGACCGGCACGTTTTCCAGCACGCAGCCGAATCGCAGCGCGTTGTAGATTTGCGGCTCGCCCGCCTTCGAGAGTTTGATCGTCTTCGCGTAGCAGCCGCCCTCGATGTTGAACACGCCGTCGTCGCCCCAGCCGTGTTCGTCGTCGCCGATCAGCCGGCGCTCGGTGTCCGCGCTCAGGGTCGTCTTCCCGGTGCCGGAGAGCCCGAAGAACAGGGCCACGTCGCCGCCCGCCCCGACGTTCGCGGAGCAGTGCATCGGGAACACCCCCGCCTGCGGCAGCAGGTAGTTCATGATGGTGAACACCGACTTCTTGATCTCGCCCGCGTAGTGCGTCCCGCACGCGACCACCAGCTTCTGCTCGAAGCAGATGGCGACGCACGTTTCCGAGTTGGTGCCGTCGCGCTTCGGGTCGGCGTGGAAGTCGCAGGCGTGCAGGATCGTCCAGTCCGGGGCGAACGTCGCGAGCTGATCCGCGGTGGGGCGCAGGAACAGGCACCGCGCGAACAGCGAGTGCCACGCCTTTTCGGTGACGACGCGGATGCGCTGTTGGTGGCGCGGGTCCGCGCCGGCGAACCCGTCGAACACGAACAGCTCGCGGTTCTGCAAGTACGCGCGCACGAGGTCGCGGACGCGCGCGAACGCCTCCGGCGTCATCGGCTGGTTCGAGCTCCAATCGATCCGGTCGGCGACGCCCGCTTCCTTGACCGTGAACTTGTCCTTCGGCGACCGGCCGGTGCGCTTGCCGGTGTACGCGACGACCGCGCCGAGGTCGGTGAGCAGCGCTTCGTTACGCCGGGTCGCGTGCTCGGAAAGTGCGGCGGGCGACAGGTTGGCCCACACGCGGCCGACGTTGCCGAGGCCGAGCGCGGCCGGGTCGAAGGTCGGTGCGGGCTGGAGAGGTGAAGACATGTCGGCCCTCCGCGCCCCGCGTCCCGCGGGGCAAGAGGGTATTATACGCAAGAGCGAGCTTTGCGAGTGCCGCTTGCGGCTTCGCGAGCGCACTACACGACGGCCGGTGGGTCCATACAGTTCTCGAACCGCAGGTTCGGCACCCGCTCGAAGTCGCGCCGGTTGGCGGTCAGAAGTAGCGCGTTGTGCGCGAGCGCGGTGGCGGCGATCCGCTCGTCCTTTGCGCCGATCTGGATCGAGTCGAGTTGGTCGAGACGTTGGGCGGCTTCCTCCGTAAACGGGACGATCTCGAACGCGATAAAGAATGCGAAGAGCCGGTGCAATTCGCGGTAGGGGCGAACGAGACGGCGCGACTGGCGCTCTTTGCTGATCGCCGCGAGCCACCCGCGCATTTGTTCTTCGACGGTCACGATGGTTGTTCCCACCACCTGATCGGTGACGAGATCGAGCCGCGCGAGAAGTCGGCTCCGGCGCTCGCTGCTCGGCACCTCGAGTACCGAAGTGTGGTCTGTGTCGAGCAGGACCGTTCGCGCCCCTCGCGCGCGGCCTCACGTTCGGCCTCCCGCGCGGCTTCGGCGATCACCTCGCGCATGAACTCCGGGTCGTCGTCGAACATGCCGACGACGCCCCGCCAGCCCTTTTTCGGCGCGGGCGGTGGCGCGGGTCGTTCCGCCGCTTGCTTATTCGAGCGCTTCGATCCGCTTCGTTAGGGCCGCGAACGCTTCGGGTCTGATCTCGGTCATCGGTCGCCCTTCGTGCGGAGTGATGCTCCCACTCGCCCCCACGCGCGCCCGCGGTGCACTACCCCGCGACCCCGGGCTTCGCCTCGAACCGCAGCGCGTCGCGCGCGGGGTCGTGGTCCGCGGTCACGGTCCCGCCGTCCGGCACGTCGCCTTGCAGCAGCAGGCGCGCGAGCGGCGTTTCCACTTCCTTCTGGATCGCGCGCTTGAGCGGGCGCGCGCCGTAGGCCGGGTCGTACCCGACGCGCACGATGTGGTGCTTCGCCGCGTCCGTCAGCACGAGGCCCACCTTGCGCTCCGCGAGCCGCTTGCGCAGGTTGCCGAGCTGGATCTCGACGATCTTCGCGAGGTCCGCTTCCGTGAGCGCCGGGAACACGACGGTCTCGTCGATCCGGTTCAGGAACTCCGGCCGGAACTGCTTGCGCAGCTCGTCCAGCACCGCGGCCTTCATGCGGTCGTACACCTCGCCGATGTGCGACCCCTTGAACTGCAGGATGCGCTGGCTCCCGACGTTCGAGGTCATGATGACGATGGTGTTCTTGAAGTCGACCGTGCGGCCCTGACCGTCGGTGAGGCGGCCGTCGTCCAGCACTTGCAGCAGCGTGTTGAACACGTCCGGGTGCGCCTTCTCGATCTCGTCGAACAGCACGACGTTGTAGGGCCGGCGGCGCACCGCTTCCGTCAGTTGCCCGCCCTCGTCGTACCCGACGTAGCCCGGCGGCGCGCCGACCAAGCGCGACACCGTGTGCTTCTCTTGGTACTCGCTCATGTCGATGCGGATCATCGCCTTCTCGTCGTCGAACAGGAACTCCGCGAGCGCGCGGGCCAGTTCGGTCTTGCCCACACCGGTGGGGCCGAGGAACAGGAACGAGCCGATGGGCCGGTTCGGGTCTTTCAGCCCGCTGCGCGCGCGCAACACCGCTTCCGCGACCGCGGTCACGGCCTCGTTCTGGCCGATCACGCGCTTGTGAAGCTCGTCGCCGAGGTTCAGCAACTTCTGCTTCTCCCCCTCGAGCAGCTTGGTGACCGGCACGCCGGTCCAGCGGCTCACGACGGCGGCGATCTCCTCCTCGCCCACTTCCTCCTTGATGAGCTTGTTGGCGCGGTCGCGCGACGACGCGGACTCCGCCGCGGCCAGTTCCTTTTCGAGCGCCGGCAACTTGCCGTACTTCAGCTCCGCGGCCTTGTTCAGGTCGTAGGCGCGCTCGGCCCGCTCGACTTCGAGCTTCATATGCTCGATCTTCTCGCGGATCTGATGCACCTGCTGAACGGCGGCTTTTTCGGCCTGCCAGCGGGCGCGCATGGCGTCGGCGTCGGCCTTGAGGTTGCCGAGTTCGTGTTCCAGCTTTTCGAGCCGGTCCTTCGAGGGCCGGTCGGTTTCCTTCTTCAGCGCCTCGCGCTCGATTTCTAACTGCATCACGCGCCGGCTGATCTCGTCCAACTCCGTTGGCATGCTGTCGATCTCGGTGCGCAGCTTCGCGGCGCTCTCGTCCATCAGGTCGATGGCCTTGTCGGGCAGGAAGCGGTCGGCGATGTAGCGGTTCGACAGCACTGCGGCCGACACGAGCGCCGCGTCCTTGATGCGCACGCCGTGGTGGACCTCGTACCGCTCCTTCAGCCCGCGCAGGATGCTGATGGTGTCTTCGACGCTCGGCTGATCGACGAACACCGGCTGGAACCGGCGCTCGAGCGCCGCGTCCTTTTCGACGTGCAGCCGGTACTCGTCGAGCGTGGTCGCGCCGATGCAGTGCAGCTCGCCGCGCGCGAGCAGCGGCTTGAGCAGGTTGCCGGCGTCCATCGCGCCCTCGGCCTTGCCCGCCCCGACGATGGTGTGCATCTCGTCGATGAACAGGATCACGCGGCCCTCGCTCGACGTGACCTCCTTCAGTACGGCCTTGAGGCGCTCCTCGAACTCGCCGCGGAACTTCGCCCCGGCGATGAGCGCGCCCATGTCGAGCGCGCAGATGCTCTTGTCCTTGAGGCCTTCCGGCACGTCGCCGCGCACGATCCGCTGCGCCAGCCCTTCCACAACAGCCGTTTTGCCGACGCCGGGCTCACCGATCAGCACCGGGTTGTTCTTCGTGCGGCGCGACAGCACTTGCACGACGCGGCGGATCTCTTCGTCGCGCCCGATGACCGGGTCGAGCTTGCCGGCGCGGGCGTACTGGGTCAGGTCGCGGCCGTACTTTTCGAGCGCCTGATAGGTCTCTTCCGGGTTCTGCGAGGTGACGCGCTGGCTGCCGCGCACCTCCTTGAGCGCGCTCAGCACGCGCTCGCGGGTCAGGCCGAATTCTTTGAGCGTCTTGCCCGCGGTCCCGCTGTCGTCGATGGCGGCCAGCAGCAGGTGTTCGACGGAAACGTACTCGTCGTTCAGCTTCTTCGCCTCGCGCTCGGCGCTGTCGATCAGCTTGACGAGGCGCTGTGTGAGCCGCGGTTCCGCGCTGTCGCCGGTGACGCGCGGCAGCTTGTCGATCTCGCGCTGGAGCTTGACGGTAACGGCGTCGACCGACACGCCGGCCTTCTGCAGCACCGCGGGCGCGAGCCCCTTCTCCTGATCGAGCAGCGACAGGAGCGCGTGTTCGGAATCGATCTGCTGGTGGTTCAAGCGGGCCGCGAGCTTCTGCGCCGCGGCCAGCGCGTCGCGGGCCTTCTCGGTAAACTGGTTCAGATTCACGTATGGTTCCTCGTTCGCGCGCGGAGTACGTGCAGGCGGCGCGCGGGCGCTACCTGTTAGAGGGCGCAGGGCCGAAGGGGATTCAAGGTTTTGGCGAGCGGGGGACGTAAGCCCCCTGTTCGTTCAGAACCTCAAAGGCAGAAGAAGATTCACCACAGAGTCACAGAGGAAGATGAGGAAGGCAAAAGCCGAGGGAGAAAGGAATTGCTTGAACACACAATGCCTCCTCTCTTTGCCTTGTGGCTTGCTGATCTTCCTCTGTGACTCTGTGGTTGATCCTCTTCTGTCCTGTGTTTCTCGGATCGAGAACAGGGGGCTTACGCCACCCGCTCGCCAAGAGATGCCAGTTCCGCGCGCAAGTTCGCCCGCGCGCGCTGTTCCCCTTCGTCGTACATGAGTTCCGTGTGGTAGATGCGCGGGCGCGCCAGAAAGCGCCACAGCACCGCGGCCCGGCCCGCGCGGTACTCCGCGTCCGGCACCCACAGGTACTCGGACCGGATGTCGCGCGCGTACCGGGCGTAGCGCTCCTCCGACGCGCCGAGAATGGCGAGGTCGGCGTCGAGCAGCGCCTGCGCGTCCCGCAGCGCCGGCGGGCCGTCGTCGGCCGCGTGCGCGGTCGCCCAGACCATGCCCACGACGCGCTCGATGGTCGCGCTCGGTACCCCGATGGGGCCGAGCAGATCGACCGCGAGTTCCCCGCTGCGGCGCTCGTTGTCCTTCGCGCGCGAGTCGTACACGGCGTCGTGGAACCAGATCGCGAGGTGCAGCGCGGCGGGGTCGTCTACGACCGGGGCCAAGCGGTCGGCCACACGGAACATGTCGGCGAGGTGTTCGAGGTTGTGGTACCGGCGCTCGGGCGCGGAGTACGCGGCGACGAGCACGTCGAACGCCGGGTACGCATCGGCCGCGGGCACGCGGTACCGCTCCAAGGCCCGCACCCACGCCTTCTGCATCGACTCGACGCGCTCGGGAGAAACCATGCGGCCCTCGTGGTGTTCGCCGCGGGCTACTCATCGCGCGCGCCCGCGGGTATAGTTTAGTCACCCGTCGTGTTCGCGTCCGATTCGTGCGCCGCCCGTTTGCCGGAGCGTTAATGCCCGCCACCCCGCCGCCCATCGAAGAGCGATTGGCCGCGCTCGCCCCGCGGGTGCGCCGGCTCCGCGTCGCGCGCGGCGCGGCGAAGCTGGCGCTGGCCGCGGTCGGCGCGGCCGGGGCCGTGCTGCTCCTCGACGCCGCGCTCGCGCTCCCGGCCGGGGCGCGCGGGCTGCTCCTGTCCGTGTGGCTCACCGGGTTCGGGCTGCTCGCGTGGCGCTGGCTCCTCGTGCCGGGCCGCGCCGACCTCGCCCCCGCGGACGTGGCCGGCGAGTTGCGAAAGTACCTGCCCGAGCTCGGTGGCCGGCTCGCCGCGGCCGTCGGCCCGCCCGCCGCGGACCAGCCCGAGGCCGTGCATTCCGCGCTTCGCGACGACGCGGCGCGCCGCGCCCGCGCCACCGACCTCGCGCGCGCGCTCCCGGTGAAGCCCGTGGTGGCCGCGTGCGCCGCCGTCGTGCTGCTGGCGTTCGCGAC
>VGZJ01000304.1 GCA_016872595.1 Planctomycetota bacterium | reverse complement strand
CCACTGCGCGAGGCGCTCATGAACCACCCGTGGCGGCTCAAGAAAGCCGTCACCTACCTGTTCGATTGGATCGCCACCATGCTCCGCAAGCTCCTGCACCCGCACCCCAAACTCACAACCAACACTGGGTGAACTCTAGGCACCGTCTGTTGTCCGACACGCACCACGACCGGGCGCACCTGAAGGTGCTCGATCTTGAACGCGAGGTTGCCCGTGCGGATCACGTCACCTTGGCGCACCGGCTGCGCGGTGCGGCCGATGCGCACGCCGTTGAGACTCGTACCGTTCGAGCTGCCCTTGTCGCGCACGACCCAGCCACCGTCGTCCAGCAGGACTTCGGCGTGGATGCGGCTTACCGACATATCGTCGAGCGCGATCTCCAACTCCGGCAACCGCCCGACCCGCAGGTGGCACGACGAGGACCAAGTACGCGGAACGGGGCCGTCGCCGACCAGCGACAGGACGATCCGGGGGGTATGGGTCGACGACATCTCGCGCTCCCTGTGGGTGCGTGGGCGTGCCCGTGACGGTGGTGTCGGGCGCGGCCCGACATTTCGACTGGTGCCGTGAACCGTAGAACACGAACTGCCATCAGAACGCCCGGCCGCGACCGCATTCGCGGAGTCGTGACGCGCGCTGTCCAGTTTTCAGACACACCTCGCGCGTTCCTACGAGAGAACCGCCCCGCGCGGTCGCGGCTCTGAATACTCTGAACTCCACTTCCCCGCACCGAGGCGCGGTCATGGTCGATCCGGTTCGTCAGGATGTCGTCGCGGCGGCGAGAACGGTCGTCGTCAAAGTGGGCACGAACGTGCTCGCGGACCCGACCGGGCACCTCGACCGGCACCGCATCCAATCGCTCGCGGACCAACTGCACCGCGCCCGCTCCGGCGGGCGCGCCGTCGTCCTCGTAACGTCCGGCGCGATCGGGGCCGGCGTCGGCAAACTCGCCCTCGGCAAACGCCCCACGGACCTCGCGCACCTGCAAGCGTGCGCCGCGGTCGGCCAATCGGCGCTTATGCAACTCTACCAAGAGAGCCTCGCGCCCTACGGCGTCCACACCGCACAGATTCTCCTCACCGCGAGCGACTTCGAGAACCGCGCCCGCTACCTCAATGCCCGCAACACGATCCTCACGCTGTTCGAGTACGGCGCGCTGCCGATCATCAACGAGAACGACACGGTTTCGGTCGCCGAAATCAAGTTCGGCGACAACGACCACCTCGCGGCGATGGTCACGAACCTCCTCCGAGCGCCACTTCTTGTGCTTTTAACAAATGTGGATGGACTGTATTCGGACGACCCGCGAACGAACACCGACGCGAAACTGTTGGCGACGGTCCCGAACATCGACAGCACCGTGACGGGCCTCGCGGCGGCCACGAAAAGCGCCCTCGGCACCGGCGGCATGGAGTCGAAACTCAAAGCGGCGCGGCTAGTTACGGTCGCGGGCGAAGCGGTCATCATGGCGAACGGCTCGCTCGACGGAATCCTCGATCGCGTGCTCGCTGGCGAAGCAGTCGGCACGCTCTTTCTCCCGCATGGAACAGAAGTTCCGTCGCGGAAGCGGTGGTTCGGGCTGACCGTTCGACCGAAAGGAACGCTGCGCCTCGACGCCGGTGCGCGGCAAGCCGTCCGCGACGGCAAAAGCCTTCTGCCTATTGGAGTTACGGCGGTCGTGGGCGACTTCGGCAAGGGCGACGTTGTCGCCATCTGTGCCCCGGACGGGGCGGAAGTAGCCCGCGGGCTGATCAACTATAAATCGAGCGATGCGCAGAAGATATGCGGCCTCCATACCGACCGTATCGCCACGGTTCTGGGGAGCGTACCCTACGCGGAACTTGTTCACCGGGACAATCTCGTCGTCACGGGTTAGGATATCCGCGGGCCGTCGTCTTGTTTGTGGCGACCGCAATGAGCGTTACCGCGGTTAGAAGTGCCGATGCCGAAGGGCGAAGCGAATCCACCGGACCCGCGCGGCGGCTCCGCCCGGCGTGCGGAGTTTGAATCGCTTTACGAGCAGCACAGTCGCGAAGTGTGGGCACTGGCCTATGCCCGCTGGATGGACTCGGATCTCGCCAACGACATCATGCAGGAAGCATTCCTGCGGCTCTGGAAGCAGTGGGAGGCGAACGAGGACATCCAAAACCCGCGGGCATGGCTGTTGCGGGTGGCGCGGAACCTTGCGGAAGATTACGCCAAGAGCGCGTTCCGCCGGAACGGAACGCAGCCACCGGAGTTACTGAACGGCGTGCGGTCCTCGCAACCGCTGCCGGCCGACGAGTTGGAACGTCAGGAGCAGTTCGCGCAACTGCGGGCGGTACTCGACGAGATGGCCCCCGCGGACCGCGAAATCCTGACCTTACGATACGCCTTCGATTACGACGCAAACACCATCGCCGATCGGCTCAACGTGGCTGTCACGGCGGTCCACATGAGACTGAGCCGGGCGCGGCAGCGCTTGGCGGAAAAACTATCGTCCCACGGAGACTTCGCCGGGCAACCCACCGGCGGAGCGGAAGACAACGACACATGAGCACGACGAACACGAACCCCGATCCGCTCGACCACTTGTTCTCGGACTTCTTCAAAGCCCAATTGAAGCAGCCGTGGCCGAAGGCCCCGCTCGCGGGCGGTGGCCGCGCCGCGGAGCCGTCCGAACTGGCCGCGGCCCGCGCGTCGGACACGCCCTGCAACGAGCCGGCCCCGGTCGCCCGCGGGCGCGACAACACCGCGCGCGCCCGCTTCACGCTGGCCGCGTCGGTCGCTATCGCGCTGGGCGCGACGTGGTTCCTCTCCAACGGTTCCGAGACCGGACCGCGCGGCGGCACCCCGACCAAACCCGGCCCCGGCCTCTTCAACAAGAGCGACGCCAAGGGCACGAAGGGCGGCGTCCTCGACACGATCAACGAGAACAAAGCCAACGGTGACGCCCCGAAGGTCGATCCGAACAAGTTCGAGTAGCACAGTCGAAAGTCGTCAGGTCGAAAGTCGTAACGCCAAAGACCTCAACCAGTGGGGCCTTTGGCGTTACGACTTTCGACCTGACGACTTTGGACCAACAAGCAAGTACCGTAGACGAACGCCCATACGCCGCTTTATCATCTTCGGTAGAGATTCGTTTCTCCCGGCGCGCACGCGCCGCACGTTTCCGCCTACCGATGGAGTCCGTTTTGAACCCCCCACCCAATGGGGACGACACGACCGTTCCCGACACCGACCCGACTCCCGTTGCGGACGAGCGCCCGACCTCCGACGAAACGGTGAACGACGTTCCGGTCGATCAACTGCCCGCCGACCACCCCGATCACGAGTCCGCCCACCCGCCGGAAGTCGACCCCGCGATGACGTTCGCGGACCTGAAGTTGATGCGCCCGCTCATGGACGCCATCAGCGCCGCCGGGTACACGCACCCGACGCCGATTCAGGAAGCCGTGATCCCGCCGGCTCTGCGCGCGAAGGACGTGATCGGCCAAGCCCAGACCGGCACCGGGAAGACCGCCGCGTTCCTGATCCCGTTCCTCAACCGCTGGCGGCCCCACACCTTAAAGGGGCCTATCGGGGTCGTGATGACACCGACGCGCGAACTCGCGCTCCAGATCGCCACGGAAGCGGAGAAACTCGCCCCCAGCAGCAAGTTCCGGTGCGTGCCCGTGTACGGCGGCACCGGGATGCAGCGCCAGCTCGACGGCCTCGCGCGCGGGTGCGACCTCGTCGTCGGCACGCCGGGCCGCATGATCGACCACCTCCAGCGCGGCACCATGTCGCTGGGGCAGGTCCGGTACGCGGTGCTCGACGAGGCCGACCGGATGCTCGACATCGGGTTCCGCGACGACATCGAGCGCATCCTCAAGCGGTGCCCAACCGAGCGCCAAACGCTGCTCATGTCCGCGACGGTTCCGGACGAAATCAAGCGCCTCGTGAACCGGTACATGCGCGACCCGGTTCACCTGCACATGACCCCCGAAAAGCCGACCGTCGACAAGATCCGCCAGAGCTATTTCACCGTCGATCAGGACCGCAAGTTCGAACTGCTGAAGCGCGTGATCGAGCGCGAGAAGCCGCGCCAGTGCCTCATCTTCGTGGAGCGCAAGCGCTGGGCCGACAACCTGTACCGCGACCTCAAGCGCGCGGTGCCGAAGGCCGCCGTGATCCACGGCGATCTGCCGCAGTCGCAGCGCGAGAAGATCATGGCCGCGTTCCGCACCGGCGAAATCAAGTACCTAATCGCGACCGACGTGATGAGCCGCGGGATCGACGTGAACGACCTGTCGCACGTCGTGAACTACGACCTGCCGATGGACATCGAGAACTACGTCCACCGCATCGGCCGCACCGGGCGCATCGGCAAGGACGGCATCGCCATTTCCTTCGCGCTGCCGGAGCAAGGCTCGCTCCTGACCGACATCGAGATGATGATCAACCGAATCATCGAGGCCGACCGCATCGAGGGCTTCGAGGCGACCGCCCCGCGCGCGTACCGCCCGCCGGCGGAGGCAAAGGTGATCTTCGCGGGGTTGGAAGCCGAGAAACCCGCGCCCAAGACGCAAGCCGAAGAGGACGGCTGGGGCAGCGAAGACGACGCCCCCAAGCCCACTGACGACCGGAAGGGCGTCTTCGGTCGCAGGTCGCGCAAGTACAAGCAGGGGCTGTGATTCTCGTAGGGTGGTACAAAGCTGTGCGCCGACCCACCGTCTTGGCACAGGCAACGGCGGGACGGCGCACAGCCTTGTCCCACCCTACAAATCGCAGCATTTCACACGTGCAGTTCCGCGCTCGCGCCGAGCTTCCCCTTGTAGTGCTCGCGTACGCCTTCTACGTGCTCGCCCACGAACTCCTCGACCTGTTCCGGGGAACGCCCGACGAAATGGCGTGGGTCGAGCGCCGCGCCGAAGTCCACCTTCTTGAACGCGCCCTCTGCTTTTAGGCGGTCGAACAGCTCCGTCGGTGAGCCGTCGCCGGCCTTCACGCGCGCCGTGACCGCGTGGCTGTGCTGCCGCACGATCTCGTGAACCACTTGGCGGTCCTCGCCGGCGCGCACCGCGGCCATCATCAGGTTTTCGGTCGCCATGTAGGGCATGAACTCGCGCACGTTGCGCGCGATGACGGGGCGGTTCACCACCAACCCGCGCCCGTGCTCGGTCTTTTGCGTCAGCAGGTTGAGCGCGATGCGCAGCACCGCGTCCGACGCGAGGAACGCTTGCGGGATGTACAGCCGGCGGCACGCGCTGTCGTCGAGGGTGCGCTCGAACCACTGCGTCGCGGCGGTGTTGGCGGCCATCGCCGGCAGGCCCGACACGAAGCGCGACAGGCTGCACATGCGCTCCGCGCGCATCGGGTTCCGCTTGTACGCCATCGCGCTGGACCCGATCTGCTCCGCCTCGAACGGCTCGTCCACTTCCTGCCGGTGCGCGAGCAGCCGCAAGTCGGTGCCCCACTTGTGCGCGCTCTGCGCGAGGCCGTTGAGGGCGTCGAGCACCTGCGTGTCGATCTTGCGCGAGTACGTCTGCCCCGTGACCGGGAACACGCGGTCGAAGCCAAACTTCTTCGCGACGAGCGCGTCCAGCGCCTTCACCTTCGCGTGGTCGCCGTTGAACAGCGAAAGGAAGCTGGCCTGCGTGCCGGTCGTGCCCTTCGCCCCGCGGAACGGCAGTTCGTCGCGCCGGCGTTCCAGTTCCTGAAGGTCGATCACGAAGTCGTAGAGCCACAGCGTTGCGCGCTTGCCCACGGTCGTGAGCTGCGCCGGCTGGAAGTGTGTGAACCCGAGGGTCGGCTCGTCCTTCCACTTGAGAGCGAACTGAGCGAGCGCGTCGATCACGCACGCGAGCGCCTCGCAGAGTTGGTTCAGGCCCTCGCGCATCAGGATCAGGTCGGCGTTGTCGGTGACGTAGCACGAGGTCGCGCCGAGGTGGATGATGTCGCCGCACCCGGGCGCGACGTCCTTGAGCGCGGTGACGTGGGCCATCACGTCGTGCCGCAGCCGCTTTTCGTGTTCGGCGGCGCGCTTGAGGTCGATGTCGTCGAGGTGGGCGCGCAACTCGGCGAGCTTCGCCGGGGTGATTCGCGGCGTGCCGTCGTCGCCCAGCAGCCCCAATTCGGCCTCGGCCTCCGCGAGCGCGAGCCACAGCCGCCGCCACGTGCGGAACTTCCGCATCGGCCCCCAGCGCTCGGCCATCTCCTTAGAGGCGTACCGGCCGATGAGCGGGTTGTCGTACACGTCGTTCATACTTGAGGAAATCCCGGCAAGCGGGGGGCGTAAGCCCCCTAATGGGTGATCCATCGTGCGCGCCCCAACTGTTCGCCACAGACGGCGCACGACACCATTCGTTCTAGGGTTTTTCGGTCCGCGAAGCCGCTCGCGACGGCGCGCGCCCCGCGCGTGAGGTAAACTGCTACCGACAGGGAATCCGGCCGCACGGCCGACTGTCGATCAACGTCACCGGAGGACGACGAGATGCTGCGCACGTGGCTCGCGCGGGTCGGCTTCGCGGCGCTGGCACTGGCACTGTGGGCGGGGTCGGCACAGCCGGCGTCCGCGCAAGAGCCGGCCCTGCCGCGCCAGTACTACTACCCGTACTACTACTACCCCCACAACTACTGGCCGCAGAACACCCCTACGTGGCCGGAGCCGAAGGGCCAACCGTACATGCGCCCGCCGGCGTACATGGCCTACCCCGCGTTCAAGGAACCGGGCTGGCGCTACGAGCTGTGGACCCCGATGAAGTACTACCGCGGCAGCCACTTCTGGCTGGATCAGTTCTAATCGGGTAGCGGATTCAGGGAACAGGATTGGGGATTCTGGGCAGAGAAAGACAGAAGACGAGGAAGTAGTGCGACACTGCTCTCCTCGTCTTCTGTCTTTCTCGTCTTCCTGTTATCTCAACCCTGAATCCCGAATCCCGATCCCCGAACCCTACTCAGTGCGAATGCACTTTCTTGAAGTGTTCGGCCACCTTTTCCATCATCACGTGCCAACCGCAGTCGTCACAGGGCGGCACCTTTGGGTAGCAGTTCACGCAGTAGAGCGGGCCACCGTTCAGGAACTGCTCGAAGCGCGGCCGGTCGGCGGGAACCGCACTTTCGGCCGAGAGTGGAAACGTCACCGGCGTCTTACACTTGTCACACGGGCGCGCCGAGTGGTGTTCGATGACGTGGTCAAAGTGATCGTGGATGCCGGACGGAACAACCCCGGACCCAGTGCAGAGCGGGCACGTAAGGCTGAACTGCGCGAGGATCGCGCGCCGGATGAAGTCGCTCTTGTTGGGGAGCCGGTCGAGGAACGCGGCGAGATCGCCGTCCACCTTGAAGGCGACGATCTCGGTCTTTTCGGCCTTGTCCTTCTTTGCTCTCGCCATGTTCGGCCTCACGCGGCACGGGTGCTACCGAATAATACCGTGCCCGCGCGCCCCCAACAAGCGGAACAGCCCCTATTTCCCAGATGACCTTCGACTTTCGGCATGGCATGTGCGCCGGAACCCTGGGATTCCCAGCGTTTCTGCCTCTTTCCTGCCGAAATGACCGAGGAACCCAATGGGTGACCGCCGAAATGACCCCCTGCGTGTGGATTTCGACCGCGAGATCAAGTTGGAGTTCCACGGCTCGACC
>VGZJ01000303.1 GCA_016872595.1 Planctomycetota bacterium | reverse complement strand
GGTCGAGCCGTGGAACTCCAACTTGATCTCGCGGTCGAAATCCACACGCAGGGGGTCATTTCGGCGGTCACCCATTGGGTTCCTCGGTCATTTCGGCAGGAAAGAGGCAGAAACGCTGGGAATCCCAGGGTTCCGGCGCACATGCCATGCCGAAAGTCGAAGGTCATCTGGGAAATAGGGGTTTACTGCTGAGTGGTGCCCCACCGTTGCTGGGTTGTGTCGTTCGCCCCCCTGAAATCCGCCCGCCAATACCTCTTTGGGCGACTACTGGTATTTTGTCAACTATTTCTCCCGTTTTACTTGACTCCCGTATACTATCGTCCAAAGTTCGGGTAGAGTTGCGGGTTGCACGGTTCATCGGCACCCGTGGGTGCGCGGTTCGTGCGTTGTAAGCGCAGGGGGCGGTTCGCGGTATCATGTCCTTGTACCCCGCTCGCGCTCGCACGCTGGTAGCTCTCATGCCACGCACTCTTGCTCTCCTCGCTCTCGCCCTTCTCGCGCCGCATGCCCGCGCGGACGATTGGCCGCAGTGGATGGGGCCGAATCGTGATGGGGTTTGGGCCGAGAGCGGCGTCGTGAAGACGCTGCCCAGCGGCGACCCCAAGCGCGGGAACCGCGTCGCGCCGGTGTGGTCGGTGCCGGTTCACGCCGGGTACTCCGGCCCCGCGGTCGCCGACGGGCGCGTGTACGTGACCGATCGCGTGCTCGCCAAAGGCGCGCGCAACTCGGACGACCCGTTCGACATCTCCGAGAAGGTCGAGAGCACCGAGCGGGTGCTGTGCTTCGACGCCAAGACCGGCAAGGAACTGTGGAAGCACGAGTACCCGTGCCCGTACCAGATCAGCTACCCGGCCGGGCCGCGCTGCACGCCCACCGTGGCCGGCGGGAAGGTGTACGCGCTCGGCGCGATGGGCGACCTGTACTGCCTCGACGCCAAGACCGGCAAGGAATTGTGGGCGAAGAACTTCCCCAAGGACTACGCCGCGAAGGTGCCGCTGTGGGGCTACTGTAGCCACCCGCTCGTGCACCAGAACCTCGTGATCTGCGTGGGCGGCGGTGCGTCCGCGGTGGCGGTGGCGTTCGACAAGGACACAGGCGCGGAGAAGTGGAAGGCACTGCCGACGCGCGACCCCGGGTACGCGCCGCCCGCGGTCGTGCGGGCCGGGGGCGTCGATCAGCTCGTGGTCTGGCACGGGCACGCGGTCAACGGCCTCGACCCGCTCACGGGCAAGGTGCATTGGAACGTGCCGTGCGAGCCGCGCTACGCCATGTCCGTCATGGCCCCGCGGCAGCACGGGGACCGGCTGTTCGCGGCCGGCATCGGGGGCGCGGGCGTCGTGCTCAAGCTCCACGCCGACAAGCCCGCGGTCACCGCCGTGTGGCAGGAGGCGGCCGACAAGGACATGGGCCGCCGGCCCAAGGACCGCGGCCTGTACCCGGTCAACATGACCCCGCTGATCGTCGGCGGCATCGTCTACGGCGTCGATCAGCCGGGGATGCTGCGCGCCGTCGATCTGGAAACCGGCAAGAAGCTGTGGTTCACGCACAAGCCGGTGATCGGCCGCGAGGAGCCCGAAGACTACAAGGGGGCCGGGTCCGGCACCGCGTTCCTCGTGAAGAACGGCGACCGCTACTTCCTGTTCGCCGAAACCGGCGAGCTGGTGATCGCGAAGCTGAGCGCGAAGGAGTACACGGAAGTGAGCCGCGCGAAACTGCTGGAGCCGACCGGCACCGCGTTCGGCCGCAAGGTGGTGTGGAGCCACCCGGCGTTCGCGAACAAGTGCGTGTACGCCCGCAACGACAAGGAACTGGCCTGCTTCTCGCTCGCGGAGTGAGTCTGTTCGTAGTGACCCGCTTCAGCGGGTCTGGGCGCGATCCGCTCGTTTACCTTCGCGGAAGCGCCCTGCGTGAAGACCCGCTGAAGCGGGTCACTACGAACATTTACGCCGCGCGCTCAGTTCGCATCGACGACGGTGACGGTGCCGCGCCCGCCGTCCACGCGCACCATCTGGCCGGTCTTGAGGCGCTCGGTCACGTTGGGCAGCCCCGCGACCGCGGGCAGGCCGAACTCGCGCGCCACAATCGCCCCGTGCGACAGCACCCCGCCCGTCTCCATCACCAGCGCCTTCGCGTGAACGAACAGCGGCACCCAAGCCGGGTCCGTCGAAGGGCACACCAACACGTAGCCGCCGTCCGGCGGCGCGGCGGTCGGTTCCGTCAGCACCAGCGCCGGCCCTTCGGCCACGCCCGCGGAGAGCGGCACGCCGTCCAGTTGGTTTCCGCCCGGCGGCGCGGGCAGCGGGCGACCGATGGCGTCGAGGTCGTCGCTGAACAGCACCGCGGGCACTTCCAGCGACAGGTGCGTTTGTCGCAGCTTGCGCGCGGCGGCGGCCTTCGCGCTCAGGTCTTTCCCGGCGATAAGGTCGGGCAGGTCCGCGGGCGTGAGGAACCAGATACCGCCGTTCAGCCCGAACCGGCGGTCGAGTTCGACGAGCGCGCGCCGGATGACCGCGTAGCCCATCAACAGGTAGTGCTTGCCCGCTTCGCGCAACCCCAGAAAGGTGCGGAGCCGCAGGACCTTCGCCTTGAATTGGTCGCGGAACGGCCCGCCGATCCGGGCCTCGTCCGCGATCTTGTCCGCATCGACCGCCGCGGGTGTGTGGGCGCGCCCGTGCGCGCCCCGCACGAGCTTGTCGAGTTCCTGCGGGGTTTCGCCCCAGCGCGGCTGGGCCAGTTCCATTTCGTTCGTGCCGCGGTGCCCGAACTTCTCCAAGAACTCCGCGCGGGTGACGCGGCCCGGCGCGAGGTCGCGCACCGCGCCCGGGAGGTTGGCCGCGTCGGGCGGGGCCGCGCCCAAACTCAACTCGCCCACCGCGGCGCGGGCGCGCTCTTCGCCGAGCTTCGGCTTCAGCACCTCGAACACCTCGCTCCACGCGAGGTCCGCGAATACGGTCGGCTTCAGGCTGTGCCGCGCGAAGTCGATCAGCGTGAGGTCGGTCCATGCGTGAAGCTCGCTCACGAGCGCCGCCGGGTCGAGCTTCGCCCAGTCCTGCGCGAGCGCGGCCCGCGCGCGCGCGGCGAACGCCGGCGCGGTTTCCCCCTCGAACTTGACCGCGAACGTGTCGGACTGCTTCTTCGTCGTGCTCATCAGTTTGGTGAGCTTGAGCACGGTGCCGGGCAGCGCGAGAATGCCGAAGAAGCAGCCCTTGCCCGCGAGCGGGTTGAGCGCGGGCTTCGGGTCGAGCGCCCGGTGCGGTTCCTTGCGGTACAGGCCGAGCGGGTACTCGAACGGCGGGCGGGCGAACTGCATCCGCGGCAGGCGCGACAGGTTCGCCATCGGCCGCCCGGCGACGAGGTCGAAGCCCGATTGCGCGCCGAGCGCCGGGTCCGGCTTCGCGCCGAGGTCGCGGTTCATGGCACCGAACCCGCCGTCGGCCGCGAGCAACCGCCCCACCACGGCCCACGTCATCGGCGTCGGTTCGGGCAGCACCTCGCTCAGGTTGTAGCGCACCCACGCGGTGCCGCGCGGGTCGGCCTTCGCGCGCAGGTCCGCGATCACGGCCGCGCGCGCCTGCTCGCGCTCAGCGGCCCCGGCGACCGTGATCGGCCGCGCTTGCAACAGGTGAACCGCGCCGCCGGCGAAGGCCCATTCAATGTCGCGCGCGTCGCCGTAATACGCCTCGACCTTGCGCCCCAGTTCGACGAGCTGTGACAACGCGCCATCACTCATGCAGAACAGGCGCTGCTGGTCCGCGGGGACGTGCGACTCCGCGCCGCCGTCCACGCGCACCGCCTTCGAGCCGAGCGCGCGCGACAGCACCGCGCCCGTGGCGCGGTCGAGCGTGAACCGATCCGGCTGGACGCGCCCCGACACGACGACTTCGCCCAGCCCCCACGACGCCTCCGCGAGCATCCGCTTACCGTCGGCGTCGAGCGGGTCGCGGGTGAACAGCACGCCCGCGGCTTCGGCCGGCACGAGTTTCTGCACGACAACGGCCATCGCGAGGCCGGCGGCGTCCACGTTCTGCTTCTCGCGGTACGCGACCGCGCGCGCGGTGAACAGCGACCGCCAGCAGCGCTCGATCGCGTCGATCAGCGCGTCGTGGCCCTGCACGCCGAGGATGGTTTCTTGCTGGCCCGCGAAGCTGGTGTCGGCCGCGTCTTCGGCGGTGGCACTGGAGCGCACCGCGACCGGCCCGCCGCCGAGCGCGTCGTACGCGCCGGCGACCGCGCGCGCGAACGCCGCATCAGAACCAATGCCGCGCTCGACCAGCCTGCGGTACGCCTGCGTGGTGACGACGAACCCGGATGGCACCGGCAGGCCCGCGCCCGCGGTCTTGCCGAGGCTCAGCCCTTTGCCACCCACGAGCGCCGCGCTCGCGTCGGTGATCTCCGCGAAGTGCAGAATGTCCGGCATGTTATTTCGCCTTCTTCTTCAGAACGCCGGCCTCTTCGAGGAGCGACCAGAGTTGTTCCCACACGGCTTCGGGCGGCAGCCCGGCCACGCCTCGCGCGGCCCAGTGGCGCGCGGCGTCGGCGAGGCACTGGAGCGCGTCGGCGCGCACGTTGGCGTCCGTGACAGTGGCGCGCGCCTTCGGTCCAGAACCCACCCCCCAGGCCCCCCTTCTGTCCGACGAGGGGGAACCCAAGGTTCCCCCTGCGACCCCTTCCTTGGAGGGGGGGGAAGAGTTGCCGCCGCCTTCCTCCCCCTTCCCTTCAGGGAAGGGGGGCCGGGGGGTTCGGTTGCGTTTCGCCCCGCTTGCGCGGCTTCCCGTCGAGGGCGTCGTTGCCGATCTGGTCGGCGCGCTTGTTCTGCTCGCGCCGGACGTGCGCCAGCGTCACCTTCGCGAACCGCTTGCGCAGCGCGCACGCCTTGTCGTATAGCGCCCGCATGTCCTCGTTCTTCACCTTGTAGTCGCCATTCATCTGCTTCACGAGCAACTCGCTGTCGCTGAACACCGCGAGCGCGGTCACGCCCAACTCGGCCGCGAGCGTCAGCCCCTCGATGAGCGCCGTGTACTCGGCCACGTTGTTCGTCGCCGTGCCGATCGTGTCGGCCTCTTCGACGACCGGCAGCCCGGGCCGCGCGAGCACGACCGCGTAAGACGCCGGGCCGGGGTTCCCGCGCGAAGCGCCGTCGATGTGCATCGTCGCCGTGTCGGACATGTGTTACTCCGCGCGCTCTACAATTCCCTGACATTGTGCGGCGGAGCGGTATGAGCGAACACTGGCTGATTCTGGAAACGTCCGGGCGCATCGCGCGAATCGGCCTCGCGCGCGGCGGCGCGGTAGTGCGCCGCGCGGACCTCGACACGAGCCGCCGGCACGCGCGCGAAATGGTGCCGACCATCGAAAGCATGTTGAAGGCCGAAGGGCTGCGCCCCGCGAACCTGACGGGCATCGTGGCGAGCCGCGGGCCGGGCAGCTACACGGGCCTGCGCGTCGGGTTGGCGACCGCAAAGGCGCTGGCCTACGCCACCGGGTGCCAGTTACGCGCGGTGGACACGTTCGCCGCCGTCGCCGAGCAAGCACCGGCCGAGGCATGGTTTCAGACCGTGATCGCGGACGCGCTTCAGGGGCAGGTGTACGCGCAACACTTCGCGCGGCGGCACGTCGGCTGGCGCGCGGAGCGCCCGCTCCAGATCGCTCCGGTCGGCGCGTTCGCGGCGGAATTGATCGCCGGGGAGTGGCTGAGCGGGCCGGGCGTCGCCGTGTACGACGGGCAACTCCCGGCCACGAGCCCGCGCGCCGCGGAGGGCGACCGCGAGGCCCGCATCGAAAGCGTGCTGGCCGTCGGCAGGCGGCTCGCGCCGCTCACGAAGGAAGAACTGTTCGCGCTGGAACCGCTGTACCTCCGCGGCAGCAGCGCGGAAGAGAAAGCGAAAGCGAACGGGTAGCTTCGGGTCGTCGCGGGGAAGTGAAGGTTTCGCGCCGCGCGCGAGGGCCGCGCGCGGGCCGAGGGAGAGCGGCGCTAGTTCTTGTCGCCCGGCGGCTTGACCGGCATCGGGTTCGGCAGCTCGTAGGACGGCACGACCTTCGGGCCGGGCGTCAGCGGGTACGGCTGGCCAATCCCCGGCGGGTTCGTGATCGGGATCAGGTCGCCGTGGCCGGTGCCCACGACCACCGGCACGCCGGGGCTGGCGCAGCCGTGGCACACCGGCTCGCCCACGACCGCGTGGCGCGGCCCGTGGTGGTGGTGCCCGATGTGCGAATACGGCCCGCACGGGTGGTTCGCCCGCCACCGCGCGATCGGGTGGAAGATGCACCCCGTGGCGAACACCTGCGACACCGCCAGCAGGCCCAGACACAGTAGACGCCGTTTCATGGCACGACTCCTTTGGGTGCCGCGGGTCGCGGCGGTCCTCTGCCGTCGTGCCAATTCTGCGCGGGCGCGCCTTCTGTGCAAACTGTGGCCGCGCGGATTCAGCGAGAGATTGGGGAAAAGGCGAAGTGCTGGCGCGGCGGGGGAAAGATGTCCGGTCCGCGAAGCGGGTCCGGTTGCGCCGACTGTGCGGCCGAAACGCACGCCGCGCGGCGCGCTCGGTACGAGCGCCCGCGCGGGCCGAAGTTTCGCTCAAGTGGTGCCGCGGTTACGGCTGGGGGCCGGGGATGTAGCCCGGCGGCAGTTGCTTGTCGCAGCACGCCGGCGGCGGGGCGAAGCTCTTCTTGTCGCACGTGTTCCGCCGGCACCCGCACCCGGACAACGGGAGCGTGAGCGAGAAGGCGAACAGGGCGAGGAACAGGCGCTTGGTGAACATGGTCGGTCCGTCCGGTTGTGGGCCGTCCGTGGGCGCTGGTAAGTTGACCGCGGGGTTCGGTCCGCGGGCCGCGCGCGGTGCGCGGCCGACACACGAGATACTCAAATGTAGGGCCGGCTTGCGACCGATTCGCGCGCGCCTTGAACGAAAGCGTGCGCTTTCGGCCCGGACGCGGACGGCTGTAACGGTCGCGCCGGCAGCACAGGTTCGCGAAGCGGGGCAAATGGTCGCGGTCGTAGCGGTTACGCGGTCACGGGAGCGGGGCATGAGCGGCGGGCGGTTCACCGACGTGCGGATGACGGGCTTCGGCGCGCGCGCCGCGGTCGCCGACGTGCTCGCACTCCTGAGCGCGCGCCTCGCGCCGCTGGGTTCCGAAGAGGTGCCGCTGCTCGAAGCGGCGGGGCGCGTGCTGACCGAAGCGGTCGCGTCCGCGGTGGACGTGCCCGCGTTCGCGCGCGCCGCGATGGACGGCTACGCGGTCCGCGCCGCCGACACGATTGGCGCGCCGGTCGCGCTCGCGCTGGTCGGTGCGGCGCTCCCGGCGCGGCCGTTCGCGGGCACGGTGAACCCCGGCGAAGCGGTGCGCGTCGCCACCGGCGCGCCGGTCCCCGCCGGGGCCGACGCCGTACTGATGGCCGAGTTCGCGCAGCCGGAAGGCGACGCACGCGTGCAGGCCCGCGCCGCCGTCGCCGAAGGGAAACACATCGTGCGCGCGGGCGAGGACGTGGCGAAGGGCCGCGAAGTACTGCCCGCCGGCCGAGTGCTGCGCCCGCAGGACGTCGGCCTGCTGGCCGCGGTGGGCGCGGCGAGCGTGCGCGCCGTGCGCCGGCCGCGGGTCGCGGTCCTCGTGACCGGCAACGAACTGCTCCCGCCCGGCCGCGCGCCGGTCGGCTTCCAGATCGTCGATTCCAACTCGCCCATGCTCGCCGCG
>VGZJ01000302.1 GCA_016872595.1 Planctomycetota bacterium | reverse complement strand
TCGCCCACCCGCTGCACGGCCAGCCGGCGGCGGGCCTCCAGTTCGGCCGCTGTACCTTTGGTCCTCATGGCAAACAGGTTACGACGATCCGGTGGGTTGTACAGGGCTCGCTACCTGCCGGTCAGTAGGCGCAGCCGATCCCCCGGGAAGAGCAGGACGTTCGGGGCGGCCGGCTTCACCCCGCCCTTGCGGGGGAGCAACTCCGCCGCGCCACGCACCTCCAGCAGCATCGCCGCCGGCGCTCCCAGCCCGATCCGGGCCTCCTCCAGCGCCGCCAGCAGGTCCGCACGCAGTTCCGGGTGCTCCGCGAACTCCTTCGGCACGCGCTGCTCCGCCCGGTCGAGCAACTCGAACGGGGAGAACGTGCCCTCCTTCTTCTCCAGACCGGACAGGTCGAAGATGCTCGCTAGGAAGTCCCTCGCCTTGTTCGCCTTGTCGGCCTCCTTCTTCGCCTTCTCGGCTTCCTTCGCTGCCTTGGCGGCCTCGTTCTTCGCCTCCCACTCCTTCGACTGGGCGATGCGCCTCTGCTCGTCCGCGTCCTTCCGCCGGGCCTCGGCAATTCCCTTCTGCTCGTCCGCGTCTTTACGCTTGTCTTCGGCGATGCCCTTCTGCTGCTCGGCGTCGCGGTATTTCAGGTAGCTCACCGTCGTGCCCACGGTCAGGGCCAGCGCCACGGCCGCCGCCATTCCAGTCACCACCGGGTTCCGCCTCACCCACTTCACCGCCCGTTCGACCCGGCCCACCGGCCGCGCCGCGATCGGCCGGCCGTCGAGGTACGCCCGCAGGTCGGCACCCAACTCCGCCGCCGTCGTGTACCGTTTACCCGGCTCCTTCGTTAGGCACTTCAGGCAGATGGTTTCGAGGTCGCGTGGGACCGTCGCGTCGATCGCCCGCGGCCGCTCCGGCTCCCGCGTCAGCACCTGCTGGATCGTCTCCATCGACGACTCCCACAGGAACGGCGGCCGGCCCGTCAGCAACTCGTACAGGATCGCCCCCAGCGCGTACACGTCCGTGCCCGTGCCCACCTCCTTCGTCTTCCCGGCCGCCTGCTCCGGGCTCATGTAGCTCGGCGTGCCCATGATCGCGCCCGTCGCCGTCATGTCCGACTGGCCCACCTTCGCCAGCCCGAAGTCCGCCACCTTAGGCTCGCCCGCCTCGGTCAGCAGCACGTTCGCCGGCTTCAGGTCGCGGTGCACGATGCCCTTGGCGTGCGCCGCCGCGATCCCGTCGGCCAGCTTCGCCACCATCTCCGCCGCGGCCCGGGCGGTCGGCCTGCCGTCCCGCTTGAGCTTCTCCGCCAGCGTGCCGCCGCCGACGAACTCCAACGCGAAGAACGGCAGGCCGTCGTGCGTGCCGAACTCGTGGACGTGGACGACGTGCGGGTGATCGAGCGCGGCGACCGCTTCGGCCTCGATCAGGAACCGGATCCGGGCCGTCGGATCGTGGTACTTGCCCCCGAGGATCATCTTGATGGCGGCCGGCCGGTTCAGCCGCAGGTGCCGGGCGCGGTACACCACGCCCATCCCGCCGCGGGCGATCTCTTCTTCCACAACGTAACCCGGGATGTCCGGCAGCGAACCGGGGGCGACCGCCGCCGTGCCTCCGGGCGATGCGGTCGCGGTGGCGTCCTCCGCGGCCGGCGTGTGCGAGAGCGTGACGGGGCCGGAAGCGTCCGGCGGGGCCAGCGTCTCGCCGTTGGCATCGGCGGGCGGGTCTGCCGGCGGGGTGAAGTCAGCGGTGCGGTTGTTGTCGTCGGTGGGCACGGTGGGCCTCCACGGGTGACGTGACCACGATGATACCCACCGGCGGGACGGCGTGCCACGAGCTCGAACCGGAGCGGACCGAACCAGCGTCGGCGTTCGTAGAAACGGTTGCAGACCAACACGCGAACAAAGACCCTGGCCCCATCAGCAGTTCTTCGAGCAGGTTGCTCGGCACGTCTCTCAGCGTCTGGCCGTCGCTCACGTCTGGACCGGATAAAGACCGAACAACGCGAAAAGCCGAATGGGGGTAAGGGGGCGGTGCGCCCCGAGCGGCCGAAAGGGTGCTTCAGCGGCCCGGAACGACTCATGACGACGAGAACCGTCTGGCATGCACGCGCTAATGAATAATCCGGGCTGTGCAACTCACCATCAAGGTTGCCATCGAGTATCCTGTCGCGGTCGAGTTCGGCGTCTACACCGAAAACCCGCAGGTTCTAGTGCGCTCGTTTCGCTACATCGCTGTTGGGGAATAGGCGCGTTGCTAATCCGCCCGCGCCGCGGCCACGACTCGCTTCCCTGCGAGCAGGCGAGTGCCCACGTTCAGCAACAGCACAACACAGAGCAGCACGAAGGCTGCGGCCCACGCGAGGTTCTTCTGCGCCTCGCCGGGCTTGGTGGCGAAGTCGTAGACGTAGTACGGCAGCGACGGAGTTTCGTCGGAGAGCAAGCGCGGCAGGAACTGCGACCCGCGGGCCGTCAGGATCAGCGGGGCCGTTTCGCCCGCTACGCGCCCGACCGCGAGCAGAACGCCGGTGATGATCGCGGGCAGCGCCGCGGGGATCACCACCTTCAGCACCGTCTGGCGGCGACTCGCGCCGAGCGCGTAACTCGCTTCGCGAAGGCTGTTGGGCACGAGGCGCATCGACTCTTCCGCGGAGCGGATCACGACGGGCAGCATCATGATCGCCAGCGCGAACCCACCGGCCCACGCGGAGTAGCCCCAGCCCTTCTGCCCGACCGCGAACCAGAACGGGTACACGAGGATCGCGTAGGCGAACACGCCGATCACAATGGACGGCACGCCGCCGAGCATTTCGGACACGAAGCGCACCGGCTTCACCAATCGGTAGTTCTTGTACTCGCTGAGGAAGATCGCCGCGAGCATCCCCACAGGAATCGCGAACGCCGCCGCCAACCCGACCAGCGTGACGCTGCCGATGAGAGCGTGGTACAGACCCGGCGGCTTGTCGTTCGGCAGGTTCGTGAAGAAGGTCGTGCTGACGTGGCCCGCGCCCTTGTAGGTGATGTAGCCGAGGATCAGGAACAGCGGCACGACGGTGAGCAACTGGCAGAACCACAACACCACCATCATCGCCTTGTCGGTGCGGGCCGCGCGCTTGCGGGCGCGAACGGTCTGTTCCGGCGGCGCGGGCGCGAGTTGGTAGTTCGGGTCTTCGATTACGCTCACCGCCCGGCCCGGTCGCGCGCGCGGTTTCGACGCCCACCGCAGCAGCGCCCGCGCCCCGACGTTCATCACCAGTGTGATGACGAGCAATAGCAGGCCGAGCGCGATCAGCACGGCGCGCTTGTCCACATCGGCGGCGCTCGTCTCGTGCAACCGCCCGGCGATCAGGCTCGGAATGGAATCGCCGGTCGCGGCGATGCCGAACCTCAGGTACTCGGCGTTCCCGATCACCATCGTCACGGCCATCGTCTCGCCGGCGGCGCGGCCCAGCGCGAGGAAGCACGCGGCGATGATGCCCGGCCGCGCGAACGGCAGCACCACATTCCAGATCGTTTGCCATCGCGTCGCCCCGAGCGCCAGCGACCCCTCGCGCTGCGACCGCGGCACCGCTTGGCACACGTCGAAGCTGAGCGCCGTGATGTACGGCAGGATCATCACCGCGAGCACCAGCCCGGCCGCGAGGATGCCCTCGCCGCTGGTGTTGTTCAGCCCGAAGAACCCGAACGTCGGGGCCAGCCCGCGCCGCGCGAGGAACTCCAGCGCCCAGAACCCGAAGATCACGCTGGGGATCGCGGCCAGCAGCTCGAGCAGGAACGAGCAGGTGCGGCGCACGCGCGGCGGTGCGACTTCGGACAGGTACGCGGCGGCCCCCACGCCCAGCGGCACCGCGACCAGCATGGCGATAACCGACGTGGCGACCGTGCCGTAGACGAACAGGAGCGACCCGTACACGCCCTCGTTCGGGTTCCAGTCCGTACTGCTGAGAATCTGAAGCTCGCGGAACCGGCTGAGCGCCGGCCACGCCTGATATGTCAGCACCGCGACCATCGCCGCCGCGAGCGACAGCACGAAGACGCCGGCGCTCTGGCTGAGCGACAGGAACGCGCGGTCGCCGAACGACGACCGCACAGGGGGCGATGCTTCGGGCGCGGGTGACGATGACATGCAAACCCTCGAAGCGAACGGCGCGGCGTCAGCCCGCCTGCGGTCACACACCCGAGAACCGTTCGGCGCATCGACCTTGCGTAGCCACCGGCGGGCTGACGCCGCGCCGCTCGCGAAGACCAGATCACTCGAACGTCACGCTCCCTAACAGTTCTTGCGCCTTCTTGGCCAGCTCCGCGGGCAACGGGGCGTAGTGCAGTTCGGCGGCGCTCTTCTGGCCGTCGCTCATGGCCCACTTGAGGAACTCCACAATCACCGGCCCCTTGTCCTTCGGCTGTTTCTTGAACAGCATCGCGTAGCTCGCGCCTACGATGGGGTACGAGCCGTCGCCGGCCGCGTCGGTGAACGAGTACGCCAACGGGTGTAGCGAGTACGGCTCCTTGTCCTGCTTCACCTTCATCGCCTCGTCAACGGCGGACGTGACCGATGCCGGGTCCGGCTTCACCGGCTTCCCGGCCTTGTTAATCATGGTCGCGTAGGCGATGTCGTTGCTCTTGGCGAACGCCAGTTCGACGTAGCCCACCGCGCCGCTGGTCGCCTTCACGAACTCCGCAACGCCGTTGTTCTCGGGTTTCTTCTCGACGCCTTCGGGGAACTTCGGCTCCTTGCTGGTGCCCGGGGTCTTCGCGAACTCCGGGCTGCGCTTGCTCAGGTACTCGGTGAAGATGGCCGACGTGCCGCTCGACCCCGACCGCGCGGTGGGCGTGATCGGCTTGTCAGGCAGCCCGAGGCCCGGGTTCAGCGCCGCGATCTTCGCGTCGTTCCACTTAGTGATCTTGCGCAGGTAGATGTCGGCCAGCACCTCGCCCGTCAGCTTCAGGTCTTTGATCCCGTCGAGGTTGAAGATGACGGCGACCGCGCCGATGGCGACCGGGACGTGAACCACGTCGCCGCCGGCCTCCTTCGCCTTCGCCAGTTCCTTCGCGTTCATCGGCGCGTCCGAGCAGCCGAAGTCGATGTTGCGCGAGGTTAAGTTCGAGATTCCGTAACCGGAGCCTTTGGCGACGTAGTCGATCTCGACGTTCTTCGCGGCCTTGTAGTCGCCGGACCACTTCTGTATCAGCGGGTCCACGAACGTCGCGCCGCCGGCGCTGATCCGGGGGGCGGCGTTCTTCCCCCCACAGCCGGATACGAGCGCGACCAGCGCGGCGAACGAACCGAGAACGAGCAACCGACGCATGACACGGCCTCCTCGGGGTCGGACGAAGTGCCGTCACCTTAGCCGCTTCGCGAGCGCGAACCACTCAGGTCTGGGTGAAGGTTGTGTGAAGGAATGGTGTGGGGGCACGCCCGTAACAGTTGCCGCACGCGCGCCGCGCACCTCACGCGCGAACCTCACGCGGACTTCGCGCGTTCTTCACAGTGCGGTGGTAGAACGGGATGGGCAGCAGACCTCACTCCGCCCGGAGCGCTCGCGTGACGACCCTCCTTTCCGCCCCGGTGATCGGACGCCCGGCGCTCGACTCCGGCGAGACCCTGCTCCCGCCCGCGGCCAACAAGCTCTCGATTCAGAACGTCAATTTCTGGTACCCCAAGAAGCAGGCGCTGTGGGATATTTCGCTCAACGTGCCGGAACAGTCCGTGACCGCGTTCATCGGGCCGAGCGGTTGCGGCAAGAGCACCTTGCTGCGGCTACTGAACCGCATGAACGACCTGATCGAAGGCACGAAGTTGACCGGCCGGATCGAGATGGACAACGAGGACGTGTACGGCGACGACCTCGATGTGGTGGACCTGCGCCGTCGCGTCGGGATGGTGTTTCAGAAGTCGAACCCGTTCCCGAAGTCGATCTACGAGAACATCGCCTACGGGCCGCGGATCGCCGGCGAGCGCAACCGGGCGCGCCTCGACCACCTCGTCGAGCGGTGTCTCAAGCAAGCGGCGCTCTGGAACGAAGTCAAGGACCGGCTCGGCGCGAGCGCGCTTGAACTGTCCGGCGGGCAGCAGCAGCGGCTGTGTATCGCGCGGTCGCTGGCGACCGATCCCGAAGTGCTGCTGATGGACGAACCCGCCAGCGCGCTCGACCCGAAGAGTACGCAGGCCATCGAGGAGCTGATCGGTCAGTTGCGCCGCGAGTACACCATCGTGATCGTGACGCACAACATGCAGCAGGCCGCGCGCGTCTCGGACCGAACGGCGTTCTTCTTCGAGGGGAAGCTGATCGAAGCCGGCGCGACGGAGCAACTTTTCCGCAAGCCGCGCGAGCGGCAGACCGAGGACTACATCACCGGCCGCTTCGGTTGAGCCGCTTGCCGCTTTGCGAGTGGCCCTACTCCGCGTCGAACCCCAAGCCCCTCAGCAACCGCTCGATGCGGTGCCATGCGACCGTATCGCGCACCTCCGCGGCCAGCGGGCCGCGGCCCAGTTCCACCAGTTGCAACAGCACGTCGCGTAGGGCGCGCTCGCCACTGGACAGCAGCGGGTCGAAGCGCGCGCCTTCGAGCAGGTGCGCCGCGTCGCGCGTGCGCGAGACGAGGTAATCGAGGAAGAGTTCCAGCCGCCGCGCGGCGTCCGCCGAGGGGAACCCCGGCGCGGCCTCGGAGTGCTCCTCCATGCACACCCGCGGCACGTCGCGCTCCCACAGCACCTCGCCAAGCCGGTCCTTGCCGAGCCACAGTGCCGTGCCGAGGTGCGCCGGTTCGGTCGCGTCGCCGCGGAGCCGGCGCACGCCGTCTACCAGACGGTGGAAGTTGTCGTCGCTGAGCGAGAACCCGACGAACAGGATGTGGCGCGTGAGCAGCAGCCCCTGCACCAGCCCCGCGAGCGCGGGCAGCCCCTCGTCGTAGCGGATGTAACTGGCGCGCGTGAGGACGACGCGCTCCGGGCGCGACAAACACCCGTGCATCTTCAACAGCCAGCGCCGGCCGTTGGGCCGGATGCCGTCGGGCAGCACCGAGATGCCGTCGCGGTCGGAGTGCGCCCACGCCTCGTCGAAGAGGCGGTCGTAGTTCGTGGTGATGACCTCGCGGACGGGCAGCGCGGCTAGGAGCGCGTGTGTGAGCGCGTAGCGGTCGTGGCCGCGCATGACCGCGTTCACCGCGGAGCCGATGGACTCGCCCCCGCGGTCGAGCCAGCGGGCGACGATGGTTGCTTGGTCGAGCGCGCTGCGCACGCCGGCCAGTTCGTCGCGGTCCTCCGCGGTCATGCCGGCGCGGGCCGCGAGCCGGTCGATCAACTCGCCCCAGCGCGGCAGGCCGGCGGGCATGCTGACGCCCGCGCCGAGGAAGAGCGCGAGGTCGCCGTGCCGCCCGCGCGCGGCGAGCGCGTCGGCCCGCGCGCGCAGGTCCGGGGTCAGCTCGTCGGGCCATGCGTAGCGCCCGGCCTTTTCCGCCGCGGCGCGCTCGGCCTGCGCAGCGGCGTGGCTGGCCGCGTCCCAGCACACCAGCGCCACGTCGAACTGCCGGCCGTGCGCGAACGTGCGCGCGGCGAACGTTTCGAGCATCGGGAGCAGGTCGCGGACGATCTCGCCGGCCCGCGCCGCGCCGCCCCCCAGCCCGGTGCCGACGACGGGAAGCGCGAGCAGCGACCGCGCGCGGCCGAACAGCGGGGGCGCGCCGCTCTCGGCGATGGCCCGCGCCG
>VGZJ01000301.1 GCA_016872595.1 Planctomycetota bacterium | reverse complement strand
ACCGCCGAGGAGAAACTCGTGCCGGCCGCGATGCCGTTCGTGGGCGGCGGCGGCTACCCGCTCGTCGGGTTCGTCTCGGTGAACGGGCAGACGCAGTTCTTCGACGCGAAGAAGCAACTGCTCCCCGTGATGGCCGGCCTGTCGAGCTCGAGCCTGTCGAAACCGGGCGTGATGATGTCGGTGGGGATGGCCCGCGGGTGCGGCGTCGAACTGAACAAGGAGGCCGGCCCGACCGCGGGCAAGGTGAAGGAACTGCGGTTCGGGATGCAGACCGGCCCCGGCTTCAAGGCGCAGAAGGACCTCGTTCTCAAAGATGTGACCGTTACAATCAACCCCGAGGAGTCGGGCGCGTTCATCTGGCTCGGCCCGGCGTTCGTGACGGAGCACTTCGCGGACGGCGTGTACGGGTGCGGGGCCGACGGCACGTGGCGGCTGCACGGCCGCGCGAAACCGGACCTGCTCGAAGACCAGAAGACCCGCAAGCCGGTCGCGCCCAAGAAGCCGTAAGCGCGGGAGCACTCACTCGCCGCCCATTTCGGCTTCGAGCGCCTTGCGCAACCGGGCCTCGACGTCCGGCGGGATCGCGCCGCACCGCGGCAGCGCGCGTGTGAGGCGCGTGGTGTGCGTGTACGTGGCGACGTACGCCTCGCACCGCGCGCACCCGCGGATGTGGACCTCAACCGTTTCCCGCACCTCGATCACCAGTTCGCCGCCGAGGAAATCGACGAGCGCGGCCACGAGTTCGTCGCACGTCATGGCTTCAGCTCCTCGAAGTGCGGGGCCAGCAGGTCGCGCATCCGCATCCGGGCGCGGTGCAGCCGGCTCTTGACCGCGGCCACGCTCAGGCCCAGCATCTCGCCGATGTCGGCGTTCGGCAGCCCTTCGACGTCGGCCAGTAGGTACACGTCGCGGAACGGCACCGGCAGTTCGTTGATGGCCCGCTCGATCACTTCCTGTTGCTCGGCCGCGAGGACGGGTTCGTCTGGGGCCACGCTCCAGCGCCGCACCGCGGTTTCCGGTGCGGCCGTTTCGAGCAACTCGTCGGCCGGGTCCGCGGTCTCGCGCCGCTGCCGGGTCGCGCGTTTCTCGCGGTGGGCGAGGGCCGCGTTCACCGTGACCCGGTGGAGCCACGTCGAAATCTGCGCGTCGCCGCGGAACGTGTCCAGCTTGCGCACCACCTGAAGGAGTACGTCCTGCGTCACGTCCTCGGCGTCGGCGTCGTTCCCGAGCATGCGCCGCGCGAGGTTGTAGATGCGCGGCGCGTAGTCGCGGAACACGACTTCCGGGGTCAGCTTCTCGGCAACGGGTGCGACCATGCGGCGGCTCGCGGCAAGCGGGAACGCGGCTCCTACCATGATTCTATCCGGGCCGCCAACCCTTACAGGCACTCCCCATGCCGATCACCGCCGCGCTGTTCGATTTCGACGGCACCCTCGCCGACAGTTTCGCCGCGATCGCGGCCAGCACCAACCACGTGCGCGCCAGTTACGGGTTGCCGGCGCTGCCGGAAGCCGAGGTCCGTGGGTACGTCGGGTACGGGCTGGCGCAACTAATGGCCGACCTCGCGCCGGGCGCGCCGGTCGATGAGGCCGTGGCGCGGTACCGCGCGCACCACGCCGGCGTGATGGTCGCGGAAACGCGCTTGATGCCCGGCGTGGCCGCGGCGCTCGCGGAACTGGCCCGGCGCGGGGTGCGCATGGGCGTGTGCAGCAACAAGCGCGTCGAGTTCACGCGCGAACTGGTCGCGGCACTAGGGCTGGCGGAGTACTTCGCCTGCGTACTCGGCCCGGACGACGTGGGCCAGCGCGCCAAGCCCGACCCGGCGATGCTGCTCGAAGGGGTGAACCGGCTCGGCACTGCCGCGACCGAAACGTTGTACGTGGGCGACATGATCGTGGACGTGCAGACGGCGCGGGCCGCGGGCTTGCCCGTGTGGGTCGTCACCAGCGACGGAACCGGCACGTTCACCCCGGTCGCGGGTCTCGGGCCGGACCGCGTGCTGCGGTCGTTCGCGGACCTGCCCGCGGCGCTCGGCGAGGGCCTTTCAAAGGTCGTAGAAGTGCACCCCGGCAGGCGCTCCTCACCATGACGGTCGCCGCCATGCTCTGCGGGTTCAAGACCCTTACCGCCGCCCCGCGGGCGCGACTACAACCACTTACGCGGACACCACGAACGGGTTGAGCACGATCGCCGCCCTGCGACACCTCGCCACCTTCCCGGCCGGGCAACTCGCGACACAGGGGCAAGGTACCGAACTTTGAAAGGCCTTGGAAGCACGAGGGCTTGCCTCAGCCGCGGGACCGGTTACAATTCGGGTGTCGCTCGCGGGATTGGTATATCGGCTGTGCCCAGCCTTCCCAAGGCTGTGAGAGGGGTTCGACTCCCCTATCCCGCTCTGCTCGGTTCGCACCTCTCGCCCGCTCCCCTTCGCACGCGCCCCACGAAGTTCCCTTCGCGCGCCCGCCGGCCGTAGAATACCATCGCACCCGGATTTGTTGCGACACCCCGCGCGCCCGCCCGCGCGCCGAGGATCAGGAATGTCTCAGCCCGACGGACCCCCACCCGCCCCCCCGACCCCGCCCGGCGGACCGCAACCGCCCGCGCCCGGCCCGAAGCGCGCCAACCCGTTCTTCCCCGGCGGCTGGGTGGTGATCGCGGTCCTCGCCGCGCTCGCGTTCGCGTTCCTCGCGTTCAGCAACAACCGCTACCGCGAGATCGACTACTCCAAGTTCAAAGCCCTCATGGACGCGGGCGAACTGAAGGCGGTCACGCTCCTCGGCACCGACCGGGCCGAGGGCGAGGTGCGCGACCCCAACTCCGAACTCGCCAAAGACCTGAACTTGGGCAAGGCCGGGCGGTTCTCGGTGTTCCTCCCGCCCTCGAACGACCGCGGCCCGCTCATCGCCGAGATCGAGAAGGGCGACCAGTCCGGCAAGTACCGCGAGGAGGCCAAGAAGCGCGGCGAGGACCCGGCGCGCGTCACCATCAACCGGCGCGAGGAACCGACCCCGTGGCTCGGCCCGCTGTTGCTGAACCTGCTGATCGTGTTCGGCGTGGTGATGCTGTTCGTAATGTTCGTACTCCCACGGATGCGCGACCCGATGGGCGGCGGGTTCGTGAACAACTACACCCGCAGTCCGGCCAAGCGGTACGAGAAGGGCAAGGGGCGCATCACGTTCGACGACGTGGCCGGTATGGAGAACGCCAAGGGCGAACTGACCGAGATCGTGGACTACCTCAAAGACCCCGGCAAGTTCGTGCGCATCGGCGCGCAGGTGCCCAAGGGCGTGCTCCTCGTCGGCCCGCCGGGAACCGGCAAAACCCTCTTGGCGAAGGCCGTGGCGGGCGAGGCCAACGTGCCGTTCTTCGCCATCAGCGGCAGCGAGTTCATCCAAATGTTCGTCGGTGTGGGGGCGAGTCGCGTGCGGGACATGTTCCGCACCGCGAAGGAGAACGCCCCGTGCGTAATCTTCATCGACGAGATCGACGCCGTCGGCCGCATGCGCGGCGCGGGCTACGGTGGCGGCAGCGACGAGCGCGAACAGACCCTGAACCAGATTCTGAGCGAGATGGACGGGTTCCAGCCCACCGAAACGGTCATCGTCATGGCCGCGACCAACCGGCCCGACGTTCTGGACGCGGCCCTCCTGCGCCCGGGCCGGTTCGACCGCCACATCACCGTGGACCGGCAGTCGTGGAAGGGGCGGCTGGAGATTCTTAAGGTGCACACGCGCAACAAGCCACTCTCGGATCAGGTCGATCTCGAGCGCGTGGCCCGCAGCATGGTGGGGATGAGCGGCGCGGAGCTGAAGAACCTGTGCAACGAGGCCGCGCTGCTCGCCGTGCGCGCCGGGCGGAACAAGCTGGAACAGGTGGACTTCGACCGCGCCGCCGACCGCGTGCGGTTGGGCGCGCTGCGCGAGGAGCCGTACTCCGAGAACGAGAAGCGGCGGACCGCGTACCACGAGGCCGGGCACGCGCTGTGCGGGTTCCTGATGCCGGCAGCCAGCCCGCTCGACCGGGTGTCCATCGTCCCGCGCGGGCAGGCCGCGGGCGTCACCCTGTTCCAGCACGACGAGGACCGCGTGGACCGTTCCGCGAGCGAGCTGTTCGCGCTGCTGGTCCGGTTCCTCGGCGGGCGCGCCGCCGACCGCGCCGTGGCGGGCGAACCGCTCACCGGCGCGATCGGCGACCTGAAACAGGCCACGCGCCTCGCGCGGGCGATGGTGACGCAGTACGGCATGAGCGAGCGCGTCGGCCCGGTGTACCACCAACAGGGCGAGGAACACGTCTTCTTGGGCAAAGAGATCGTCGAGTCGCGGACGTTCAGCGAGGGCACCGCGCGCCTCATCGATGAAGAGGTTCAGCGCCTGCTGACCGAGGCGGAGGCGCGGGCCGCGGAGTTGATGGTGACGCACCGCGACAAGCTCGAAGCGATCACCGCGGCGCTCATGCTTCACGAGGAGATCGACCGCGCGGAGGTGGAGAAGTTGATGGCGGGCGTGCCGGCGGCCGACCTGCGCCCGGCGAAGGCGGTCGCGCCGCCCGCCGCGGCGGAACCCGGCCCGGTTGCGGAACCGGACCCCGCCGTGCCGCCGAAGCCCGGCCTCGCCTTCGGCGGGGCCTAGCCGGCGTCACGTCCGACACGTTGCGAGGTGCGGCCAGAAGTGGGCGAGCGCGGGCGTCACAAGCCCCGGCACCTTCGCGCGGTCGTCGTACTCGCGCACCGCGACCGCCGCCGTGAAGTGCGGCAGCGCCTCGAACGCCGCGCGCTCCGCGGCGCTCATCGGCCCGCCCTGCAACTCCAAACTCCGTACCGAGGCCGGCGAGAGCGCGGCGGCGTAGCCCGCGCGGGCCGCGCACAGGTACCGCTTCGCCGGCACGTGCAACCGGATCGGCTCCGTGACCGCCGGGCCGAACGCGCGCGCGAGGAACCGCGCGCCGAGGTCCTCGTGCGTGTCGTTCACGCCGCGGTCGAGGTAGTCTTCGCCGTGGCCGTGCAGCAGGTGGCCGACGTCGTGCAGCAGCGCCGCGACGATCACCGGCGGCGCGTACCCGTCGGCCGCGGCGAGCGCGGCGCACTGGAGCGCGTGTTCGAGCTGCGTCACGGCCTCGCCGTGGTACTCGCCGCGGCCGCGCTCCGCGAACAGGCGCGCGACGCGCGCCAGCACATCCGCCGAAGTCATTCGATCCCCTCCCACCAGTCGTCGGCGATCCCGAACGACATCGTCATGCCGGCCCCGCCGGGCGCGACCGCGATGGTGCAGCCGGGCTGGGGCTCGGCCGTCACGAACGGTCGCGTCGGGTGCTTCGCGTACACCCCGTTCCACCGGGCCGCGATCCGCGGGTCCGGCAGCGTCAGCATTTCGCGCAGGTAGTCCAGAACGAGCGCGTCGATCTCGGCCGTGTCGAACGGCGAAATGTCGGCGTCGTACTCGTGCGAATCGCCGATGATCACCTCGCCGCGGTCGTTCTGCGACACGAGGACGTGGATGCCGTACTTCACGTAGTCCGGCATGGTAGCGGCGACGCGCGCGCGCACCGCGGGCAATGTGCTACACACTTCGAACGACCTGTAATGACACAGGGTCAGCCCGCCGGCGAGGTGCGGGCCGACGCGCCAGCCGCCCGGTTGCGGGCCGGTGCGCATCATCTGGAGCTTGCACCGGCGGATGCCGGCGGCGGCGAACTCGGCCGGGAACAGCGTCTCGAAGTCGGTGCCGCTGCACACGAACGCGCGGCCGACGCGCCACGTTTCGCCACCGGCGGCGCGCACCCGCGGCATCTCGATGTGCGTGACCGCGACCCCGAGGCGCAGCGTGACGGGGTAAGTTTCGGCCAAGTACCGCTGGAGCCGGGCGACGGCGTCCGGCGGGTTCACGGCGAGTTCGGTGGGGCTGTGGAGCGCGCCGAGCAACCCGCGCGGGTTGAGCGCCGGGGCCCGGCGCAGCGCGTCCGCGGCGCTCAGGTACTCGCACGCCACGCCGAGGCCCGGCGCGCGCGCGGCGAACTCGCGCAACACGGCGTCTTCGTCCGCGCGGTACACGGCGTGGACCGAGCCGCACTCGTGGACCCAGACGCCGGCGGCGCGCAGTTCGAGCCACCGCGCCCGGCTGCGCAGCGCGCGGGCGTAGTCCGGACCGGGCAACTGGCCGATGGGCCAGATCATCCCGAAGTTGCGGACCGACGCGCCCTGCGGCGCGGGCGTGCGGTCGAACAGCACGACGGACCGCCCGCCCCGCGCGGCGGCCCACGCGAACGCGAGGCCGACGACGCCCGCGCCCACGACCGCCACGTCCGCCCGCTGTTCGGTGCTCAACGGTTGCTCCCGGTGGTACTCTCGCGCACGATGAACCGCCCCGGCACGACGACCTTCAGCGGCGCGCGGTGCGGGTCGCGCCGGCGCTCGCGCATGAGCCGCACCGCTTGTTCGGCCATCGCCTCAGAGGGGTACGTGTACGTGGTGAGGGTGATCGCGAACAGGTTCCCGATGGGCAGGTCGTCCGAGCCGACCACGGCCACGTCCGCGGGCACCTTCGCGCCGCGCGCGAGCAGTTCGATGATGAGGCCCATCGCGGTGTAGTCTTGGTAGCAGACGACGCCGTCGAGCTTCAGCTTGCGAACCTGTTCGGCCAGTTTGGCGTAGGCCGCGCGCGTCGGCAGGTCGTTGCTCTGGTGCAGCACGAACGGCTTGAGGCCGCCCCGGTTGCCGCCTTCGTGGGCCGCGGCGTGCAGCGCGAACAGGTAGCCGGCGACGCGGTCGTTGTGGCTGCTGGTGGGCGAGGCGACGACGACGCCGATCCGCCGGCGGCCGAGGTCGATCAGGTGCCGGGTACCACGGGCCGCGCCGTCGAGGTCGTCCACCGCGACGAGGTCGTGCTCCAGCGCGCGGTTGTGGCCGCGCAGGTTGCGCTCGAGCAGCACGACGGGGAGCGCCTCGGCCCGGCACGCGGCGAGGAACCGCTCGTCGGCCGCGGTCTCGGCCGGGCAGTGGCGCGACGGGAGGACGAACGCCCCGGAGATGCCGGCGTCCTTCGCGCGGCGCACCCCGACGAGCGCGTCGGCCTCGGTGGTGTCGGCTCGTAGCTCGATGGCGTCGGGTTCGAGGTGCATCGGCTCGCGCCGGGCCAGCGCCTCGAACCCGAGCCGCGACTGGCCCAGCACCGCCGGCTGCCACGGGCCGGGCGTCAGCCGCATGACCAGCGCCCAGCGCTCGGCGCTCTCGGCCGCGACCCGGAAGCACCCGGAGCGGTGGCGCGTCTGGATCAGCCCCTTGTCGCGCAGAATCTGGAGCGCGCGCGACGCGGTGACGACGCTGACGCCGTGCCGGTCGGCAAGCCCGCGGATGCTCGGCAACTTCGCGCCGTCCCACGTGCCCTCGCGCATCTGAGCTTCGAGCGCGCCGGCCAGTTCGACGTATTTCGGGGTCGTGAGTGTGGCGGACATTGGATAGGCTCCACGCTTGGCAGCGTGTAGCACAGTCTCGCACGGCGCGCGCGGGAAAGCGAGCGCCGAATAGCACAGACGCGCCGGCACCGCCGGCCCGCGGGCGCTCGAGCAATTGTCGGTATGGTGGACCCCGAAAACTGGACCACCGGATAGGTTGCTATCGGGTGGTCCCATTGGAGGGTCCGAGAGATGGGCAAGCCGAACCGCACGCACACGTCCGCATTCAAGGCGCAAGTCGCGTTGGC